>DAIUEQ010000095.1:0-13136 GCA_036845025.1 Xanthobacteraceae bacterium
CCATTGGGCCCGATCACCGCCAACGCCTCGCCGTCCGCGACGGTGAGGCTGACGGTGTCCACGGCTTTCAGTGCGCCGTAGGACTTCGATACCGCGTTAAGCTCCAGCAGAGTCGTCATTCCAGGTCTTTTATAGAAAGCCGCCGCGCGTAGCGCGCGGCGGCAACACTTTGCTAACCGCTGAAAGGCTCAGGAATACTTGATCTCAAAGAACGGCCTGTCGAGCGGAATGTTGGGCGCGGTCTTGTTGAAGACGATGTCCAAATCGTACTTCCATTTCTTGCCTTTCACCCACTGTCCACCGACCAGCGGCGTTATGCAGACGTTGGGCACCGGGTTGAGCGGGCCGCCCTTCCAGGTGATCGGCCCGACGATTGATTGATAATCGGTCTGCGCGATCGAGTCGCGGATCGACTTGGCATCGAGCTTCTTGGCACGCTTGAGCGCGTCGATGGCGACTTCGAGGTTGGCAAGCTTGAAGCCAAGCGGTTGCGTCCACTGCTTGCCGCTCGCTTTCTCGTATTCGTCGCAATACTCCTGAGCAGTTTGGCCGGTGAGGGTCGACTTGAAGGGATGGTGATGCGACCACCACACTTCGGTCGACATGCCGGCGCCGCGGTCGCCGAGCGCCTCGACGGCGGTCGGGAAGAGCAGCGCCTTCGGCGGCGTCACGATCTTCGGCTTGTAGCCTTGCTGCGCGCATTGCGTCCAGAAGATCGCGAATTGCGGCGGGTTGAAAATGCCGCAAGCGATGTCGGCGCCCACCTTTTTCATCTCAGTGATCTGAGCGGTGAAGTCGTCGGCAAGCGGCGGATAGAGACCGAGGTGATGCACGTCGAAGCCGTGCTCTTTGATGGTTGCCGGCATGCCATGTACCGGATCGCTGGCCGCGACACCGTCCGGATCGTTGGTAAATAGCGTGCAGACCTTGTTGTTGGTCGGGATTGACTTCCACATCTCGGCGAACATGTTGGCGACCATGTCGAAGCCCCAGAAGAAGTGGTAGGTCCACTCGAAGCCTTTCTTGGGATCGCCCTTGCGGCCGAAGAAGTAGGCTTGCCACGGGTCGTCCGAGGTGATGCAGGGCACACCTGCCAGTTCGCACTGATCGGCCACCGGATTGGTCGTATCCGAGGTCGACGAGGCGCACATGATGTCGATCTTGTCGTTGTTGATGAGCTGCGTCGCCACTTCCGACGCGCGGTTCGGGTTCGACTGGCTGTCGCGGTTGAGGATCTGGACCTTGTACTTTTCGCCGGCGACTACGATGCCATCGCCGAGCGCCTTGCTGACGCCTTCGGCAACCCATTTCGAAGGTTCGCCGAACGCGGCAATCGGGCCGGTCTCTGGCGTGATCTGGCCGATCTTGATGACCTTGGTGGCAGCTCGCGACGATTGGAACGTCCACGGCGAGGTGATGACGGCGGCGCCGCTGGCGGCGATACCCTTCATCACGCGGCGGCGCTGGATGTCGACCTTCGGACGCGCCCGTCCTTTCATTTCCGTCTTGTTTGTCATTTCTGCTCCTCCCTTAATCCCCCAGGGTCGTTAAATTAACACAGTGGGACCGACCCCACAGAAGTCCCACAAATAGTATGGCGAGGCTAGGGGTTTCTCGCTCGCCGCTGTGACACGGATGTATCTAGCCGTTCGTTTGGTTACTGCGGGTCTCATGCGTCGGCTCGATCTGCCGATTTGAGATGTTGCATGACCTTGGCGCGCAACGCCGCCTGTTCTCCGGCGGTCCATTTGCGAAAACCTTCCCCTGATTTGAAGCCGAGTTTTCCGTCGGCAACGAGCTTTTGCAGATAAGGCGACGAACGCGGCCGGCTATCAATCGCCGGCAACACGATGTTGTGGATGGCGAGGGTCAAATCGGTGCCGACCAGATCGGCGTTCTCTAGCGGGCCGAGAACGGCCAGGCGGCGGCCGAACGAAGCCTTGATGACGGCGTCGACAGTCTCGGCATCGCAGATGCCATGCTCGACCAGCGAGATCGCTTCCCGCCAGAGCGCGTGCTGGAGCCGGTTGCCGATGAACCCGGGTACGTCCTTTTTCACATGCGCCGGCCTTTTATTCGCCGCTTCGTGTAGCCGCATGGTCCGCGCCACCGTCTCCGACGAAGTCCATGGTGTCTCGATGACTTCGACGAGTGGCACGAGAAATGGAGGATTCCACCAATGCGTCCCAAGCGCGCGCTCGCGCACCGCAAGTCCCTGCATGATCGAGGTGATCGGAATGACCGAAGTGTTGCTGGCAAGAATCGTATCGCGGCGGACATGCGGCTCAATGTCGGCAAACAATTTCTGCTTCAACGTCAAATCTTCGGATACCGCCTCGACGACGTAATCGGCTTCGCGCACCGATTCGGCGAGATCGCTGCATGGCGCAACGCGCGCGACGGCGCTCTCGTCTTCACCAAGGTCGCGCAGGTTGGCGGCGATCCGATCCTTGACCGTAGCGAGATTGGCGGCGACTGCATCCGTGATCGTGACGTTGTGGCCCGCCACGGCGAAGACCTGAGCGATGCCATGGCCCATAAGGCCGGCGCCCACGACCGCGATGCGTATCTCCGCCATGCTCAGCCTGCTGTATATCCGCCGTCGGCGTAGAGAATATGCCCGGTGTAGAAGTCGGACGCCTTGGAAGCGAGGAAGAGGAGGGGGCCGGCGAGATCTTCGGGCTCGCCGAGACGGCCTTTCGGCACGCGGGTTAGGAAGCCCGCGCGCACGGTCTTACCGCGCTCGTCGTCGGCGAACATCCATTCGGTGAGCGGCGAGCGGAAAACCGTCGGCCCAAGCGCATTGACAGTAATGCCGTTGCCCCCGAGTTCGCAGCCCAACGCCTTAGTGATGCCATCGACCGCCGACTTTGACGCGCAATAGGCGCTGTAGCCGGCCGGATGGCCGAGAAGTCCGCGCGCCGACGACATCAGAATGATCTTGCCGCCGCGTCCCTGCTTGATCATCTGTCGCGCTGCGGCGCGCGACATCAGCCACGACTGAGTGACGTTGGCGTCCATGATGTCGAGAAAATCTTCCGCCTTCTGGTCGACGATTTTCGAGACCTTGTTCTGGCCCGAAGCAACGACGAGAATGTCGAGGCCGCCGAACTTCTCGACCGCGGCTGCGACCAACGCATCACAATTTGCCTCCGAGCTTGGACGTTTGGCGACGGTTTCACACTTGCCGCCGAGCTTGGCGCATGCCGCCACTATCTTTTTTAGCGCTTCGGCGTTACTCGCGGCAATGACGACATTGGCGCCCGAGGCGGCGAGCGTTTTAGCCGCCAGCGCGCCGAAAGCGCCCGACGCGCCCGTTACGATTGCGGTCTTGCCACGAATATCGAATAGCGAAAGCGGGTTTTTGAGAAAATCCTCGGCCATTACATTCCGCCCTTGCGTCGCTGTTTCTTCATAGCGCCACTCACAAAGCCCTAAACGTCACTTTGGCGCTGGCGCGATGGCGACAAGGATCGAACAGACGCTGTTGGTGCGATTGACAATCTCGCGGTTCTCGTTCGGCCCGATGAAGCATGAATCGTGCTTTTTCAGCACCGTTTCCTGGCCGTCGATGATCACCGTCAACTCGCCTTCGAGCACGAAATAAACTTTCTCGGGGGGCGAGGCGTCGGGGCCGGCACCGCCCCCGGGTAGGAAATGTGAAATGCCCACGATCAAGCCCTTGGGGCCGCCAGCCTCAGCGCCGAACAGCCGCAAGCCCGTAAAGTCACGGTGATGCGGCGCTTCGTAGGTCTTTGCCGCAGCGAAACGCCTGACCTCCATCAGAACTTCTCCCCCTTATCGATTCGAAAGGTACCCTTTGGATCGGTGATGGCGACAAGACGAATGATGCAACCGTCGCCGCGCTCCCAGTTCCACGGAAAGAACGCGAAGGTGCAGCGCCGGCCGGTAACCTTGTCGATATCGCCGCCGACATTCTCGATGCCGAGGATGCCGTTCTTGAACAGGATGCGATGCACCGGTTCCCAATCCGGGAAATCGTCCTTCCAGTCGCGGCCGCCCGACCATTTCTTGTATTCCGCGGCGAGATGCGGATGTAGCGGCCCATTGCGCTGTGGTCCGATCGCTGTCGCCAGTGGATGATCGTTGGCCTGGGTATCGTGGCCGACTACCTTGACCTTCTTTTCGACGAACCACTCGCCCGCGGAAGCCACGAAGCCGGGCGCGTAGCAGAAATAATCTTCGCTATCCTCGTACTTCTTGTGCCACCCGGTGTTGATGATCACCACGTCGCGTGGCCGCACGATCTTGCCGGCGGCCTTTTCAAGATCGTCGTAGGTGATTTGCTCCCATTTTTTCTTTGGCAGGGAAACAACGATACCGGAGCCAAAAAAATGCGGCAGCGGCACTTCGTCGATAAACGGCGTGCCCTGTACCACGTGCGCTGGCGCGTCGATATGCGTGGTGTTGTGCATAGACGTGGTGATGCGTTGGGACAGCACACCGGACTTCGCCATGTAATGGATGCGCTCGATCTTGACGTCTTCGAAATACGGCCAGTTCGGCGACTGATAGCCGAAACGATGGGACAGATTGTAGAAAGAAAGTCCCATCGTATTGTTCTCGTTCTCCTCGAACGAGACGCCGCGAATCTTCTTCGCCACTTAAACCCTCCACGTTCCCTCTGGCCCCCGCCTACTGCAAAGAGGCGTTTCGGCCATTTGTACCAGGATATGGTACATCTGTATCGGTTCCCGGCCAAGCGGACAAGCCGCCGTCAGAACAGCGCTTCGGAAGAGCCTGCGCGACTGTGGATTGGCGGCGGCGTTCTAAAGTTTTTTGAATTTTCTCGTTCCGCCATGTAGAGGTTACCGTCCACAAGAAGGTCAAGCATACGCCCGGTATCAGTTTGGCGCGGGATTCGTCGTGAATCTCTCGCGCACCGGATGAGGGGGAGCGCATATTGCGGCGGCGCATGGAGCGCAGCGACGACAACTCAGGCAGCCAAGGCGGCGTGCAGGTCATCGCTCGCGCCGCTAACATTTTGCGCGTGCTCGAAGACCGGCCCGAAGGCCTTACGCTGACCGAGATTGCGCACAAGGTCGATTTGGCGCGATCAACCGTGCAGCGAATAATCACGGCATTGGCGGCGGAAGATTTTGTCATCGAAGCGCAACCCGGACGCGGGACGCGGATTGGCCCCGGGCTTGCCCGGATAGCGGCGTCGCTCGCGTCCAACCACACCGAACTTTTACACACCCGTCTCGTCGGATTGAGCGAAAAAGTAGGTGAGACAGTCGATCTGTCCATTTTGTCGGGCGGGTCAGCCGTTTTCATCGACCAAATTCCCGGGCGGCAGCGGCTCGTCGCGCTCTCCGCGATTGGCCAGCGTTTCCCGCTTCACTGCACCGCGAACGGCAAAGCCATGCTCGCTTGTTATCCGCAAAAGCAGGTGCCGCATCTCGTAGATAAAAGCGTAGCCGTCCACGCGGATCATCCGCCCGCCGCTCGCATAAAGTTGCTGAACGAGATCGAAACGGCACGGCGCCGGCATCTTGCGTTCGATTTAGGCGAGCATGATCCTGGAATTGGCGCCATCGGCATCGCGGTTTTTGACTCGTTTGGCCGCCCGATTGCCGTGTCGATACCGGTGCCCTGGTCGCGCTTTGCAAAACGCCGCGCGTATTTGGCGAAAGCGCTTCTGGAATTCCGCCGCGATATGGCTGCGGTGGTCGGTGGCAAGGCCAATCGCAAAGGCGAGTAGCGCGTGCGTGCCTCCGCGAACGGCCTGAGATCGCAGCCGCAAAGCTCATCGCACCTCAGGCCTCGTAGTTGTGGACGAAGTCCTCCGGAACGTTTGGTCCCCATGCATAAAACGAGTCTTCAGGGGCGTGATCGCCGGCCGGCCAATCGCAGTTCGCCGGGATGTAGTCGATATCGGCGGAATACTCGCTGAAGCTGCCCCAAGGGTCCTGGACGTAGTGAAAGAAATTCGAACCGAGCACGTGCCTGCCCAGCCCCCAACCGTTGGCGAAGCCCTTGTCCAGCATATGCATCGCGCCGGCGCCGATTTCGTCCACTGACCCGACGTCCCAGCTCAAGTGATGTAGGCCGGGTGCGTCGGAGCGGGCGAAAGCGATCATATGATGGTCACTGCCGTGAATGCCGTGCAGAAAGGCAATATTGTCGCTTGAGCGGTCGGACAGCCGCAGGCCTAGGACGCCAGTGTAGAAAGCAATCGCCTCGGCCACATTAGGCGTGAACAGGAGCACGTGAGCGAGCCGCCGCGGCCGCGTACGTGGCGTGGCGCTGCGAAGCAACGCACCGCGTTCGCCTCCGGCCACCGAGACAAATCCGAAGTGGGTCTTTTCATCGGGCGATGATTTCGGCGCGACCTTGATTTCGATCAGCACGCCGTGCGGGTCGCGAAACCAGATTCCATTCGAGTCGACTCCCGCCGGCGGGTCGAGGCGGGCGATGCCGGCGCGTTGGAGTCGTTCCGAGAATCGTTCGATGTCTTCGTCGAATGCCCCGAACGACAGATGGCCGAATTTCTTGCGCGGTCCTTCGCCAACGGTGCCCCAGGAATGCGCGTGTCCGTGGGTGTTGAGACTGAGGAGGCCATCGCGTTCGCGAACCTCCAGGCCGAACTCGCCGTAGAAACTTTGCGCGACTGCTAGATTTGGAACGAAGAAATGGAAACGGTCGACAGAATGGACGCCAAGCTCACCCGGACGCCGGTTGGGCCCAATGTAACCCTTGATGGCCGTCATCGCGTTTCTCCCAAAAGCCAGCCAAATTCAATCTCGATGATAAAATTTTTGCAACATAAAAATATTTTATCCTTGTTTCCGGCTTTGCGATCGTTCAGGATCGCGGGGTGGACAAGCTCGCGCACGCAGATGCGGCCTCGACCCAAGCCGACTTGGCCTACGAGGCGTTGCTGGCCGAAATCCTCGAATGCCGTCTGGCGCCGGGCGCCAAGATCATCATCAGCGAGATCGCTGGCCGCCTTGGCTTCAGCCCCGGCGCGGTGCGTGAAGCCCTGTCGCGGCTGGCGGCGGAAAAGTGGACTGTGGCGACCGCCCAAAAGGGCTATTCGGTCACGCCGGTATCTGCCGACGAGCTCAAGGACCTGACCCGCACCCGCATCACCATCGAGCAGCTCTGCCTGCGTGCTGCAATCACCCATGGCGACGTCGAATGGGAAACGCATCTCGTCGCCGCCTATCATCGCTTGCATCGGATCCCGATGATGGAGGCCAGTCCGCGCGTGAATCCTGCATGGGCGTCGGCGCACACCACATTTCATGCGGCACTCGTCGCCGGTTGTGACAGCCCGTGGATGCTCACCTTGCGATCGATGCTGTATGCGCAAAGTGAGCGCTACCGGCACTTGTCGGCGGCGTTGGCCCGCGAGAACCGTGACGTCGATGCCGAGCACAAGCGCATCCTCGATGCTTGTCTCGCGCGCGAACCGGAACGCGCATGTTCTGCGATCGACGATCATCTTCAACAAACCGCCAAAATACTTTTAACATCGCCCCGGTTTTGCGAGTGGCAATTCAATCGGCAACAGGCCGAAGCGGAATTCGTCAACGAAAGAGTGGGAGGTCAACCGTCATGACCAAAGCCGCAAGCGTGCATTCCATCGCCTTGCCGACTGTCGCCGAGCTCGTCGATCGTGCGCGCGAGCTCGCGCCGCTCCTGCGCAAAAATGCGGCGGCGAGCGAAGCCAATCGCCGGGTCGAGGAGGAGACGATTCAGGCGATGCGGAAGGCCGGTCTGATGCGGGTCTGCACGCCGCAGCGATACGGCGGCTGGGAGATGAATACCCGAGCGATGCTCGACGTTAGTTCGGCAATCGCGGAAGGGGATGGCGGCGCGGCTTGGGTCGCCAACCTCAACAATGTCTGCTGCTGGCTGACCAGTTTGTTTCCGGTCCGCGCCCAAGACGAAGTGTTCGGTAGCGATCCGGATACTTGCGTCTCGGGCGTACTCAATCCGACCGCGACGGTGAAGAAAGAGCCGGGCGGCTACCGCATCGTCACCGGCGAATGGCATTACAATTCTGGCGGGTGGCATGCGCAATGGGCGACGCTGGGCCTTCCCATTGTGAATGACGCGGGTGAGCCGATCGACCAGGGGATGGCGATGATTCCGATGTCCGATCTCGAGCGGGTCGACACCTGGTTCGTCGCCGGCATGAAGTCGAGCGGCAGTATTTGTTTACGCGCCAACGATGTATTCATTCCCGATCACCGCATCATGTCGGTCCCGCAGGCCATCGAGGGTAAATACCCGACCGAAATGCACGACGAGGCTTTCTACCGGTCATCGTTTGTCGCGCTTCTCTCCATCATTTTGGTGGGGCCGATCCTCGGATTAGGCCGGGCGGCCCTGGAATTCGTGCGGCAAAAGGCGTCATCTCGGACAATCGCATATACGTTCTTTGAGAAGCAAAGCGCTTCGGTCGCGTTCCAGCTTCAATTGGCCGATGCGGCGATGATGATCGATACCGCGCACTTTCATGCCTACCGGGCCGCGGACGATATCGATAAGGCGGCGGCGCGCGGCGTCTATCTCGATATGTTGACGCGAGCTCGGGTGCGCGCCGACACCGGTTATACTGTGGAAAAGATCACGCAAGCCATCGACAAGCTGCTGTTTGCACATGGCTCAGCGGGCTTCGCCGATACAAGCCCATTGCAGCGGATTTGGCGCGACGCCGCGGTGGCCTCTCGCCATGCCGTGGTGTTGCCGCCGGTCGGTTACGAGCTTTACGGCAAGGCATTGCTCGGCGTGAAGAACGACGTGACGCCGCTTATTTGACGGCCGCGAAGTTTCTAAAAATCGATTTTGCGCTTGTTGAAGAACGCATCGATGCCGGCGCGGGCGTCTTCGGAGGTCATGCTCACCGCTTGCGCCACGCTTTCGGTCCATAACCCATCGGACGCCGACATATCGGCAATGCGTGGGATCGCCTGAACGATGAGATAGTTCGGGATGCGGGCATTCTTGGCGATGTTCTCGGCAAGCTCTATTGCCTTTTCCAGCGCCTTACCGGGCTCAACGAGATAATGCGACAGGCCGAGACGCTCGCCCGCCGCGGCATCGAGCGTGCGGCCGGTCAGCATCATCTCGACCATGCGGCCCGCGCCGATGATGCGGGCGACGCGGACGCTGGCGCCGCCGCCGACATAAAAGCCGCGGCGGCCTTCCGGCAGTTGATAAAACGCCGTCGCATCGGCGACGCGAACATGGGTGGCGGTCGCGACTTCTAGGCCGCCGCCAATCACAGCGCCCTGCATCGCAGTCACGACGGGACGTCCGCCGAACTGGATAGATTCGAGCGTCGCGTGCGCAAAACGCGACATGAAAATACTGTCGAAGGCTTCGCGATGCCGGTGTTCCGACAGATCGAGGCCGGCGCAAAAATGCTTGCCGGCCCCGGCGAGAACGACGCAGCGCACGTCCGGACCGAAGCCCTCGAACGTGTTCTTTAGGTCGTGCCACAACGCCTCGCTCAGCGCGTTGCGTTTGTCGGGCCGGTTAAGCGTGACGATCGCTATGGCGCCGCGACGTTCGGTCAGCAAATTTGGCTCGATCTCACTCATATTTTTCCTGTTGATGGGGTGGTCGTCGTTTCGGATTTGACCGATCGCAGGCCGAGCGCCGTTTCGCGCAAGGTCCGCCGCAGCACTTTGTTGGTTGATGTACGCGGCAATTCGCCGACGAAATGATAGACTCGCGGCCGTTGGTAAGGCGAAAGCTCGCTACCGCGAACGTGCACGTCTATGGCCGCGGCATCAAGTTTCGGATCGCGGCCGACAATAAACGCCTGCACCTCTTCGCCCCATTCCGCGCTTGGCACGCCGACCACGGCGCATTCAGCAACGCCGGGGTGCGCAAGGAGAACGTCCTCGACGCGCGCAGGCATGATGTTGATGCCGCCCGAGATGATCATATCGTCGCGGCGCCCTTCCAGATAGAGATAACCGTCGGCATCGAGGCGGCCGAGGTCGCGCGAACGCCACCAGCGCCGGTTGCCTTCAACCACAAAGGCGGCTGTGGTCGCTTCTGGATCGGCCCAAATCTCGGCAGCCAGCGACGGACTGCTGATAAGGACCTCACCGACCTGGCCAGTGGGGACCGATTGATCCGGCTTGCCGCCAGGCGTCACGACCCTGATGTCGCTATTGACCAGCGGCCGGCCGACGCTGATCAGCCGCTCGCCAAGCATTTCGTCGGCGCTGATGCAGGTCGCGGCCGCGCCGATTTCCGTCGAGCCGTAAACCTGCACGATATTCGGGCTAATGCGTTCGCGCAGGCGTTTGAGCGTCGCCGCATCCATTGGCTCTGCGGCGAAACCGATCAGGCGCACCGAGCGGAAATTCTCGCCGGCATCTTCGGCGTTGAGAATTCTCCGCCACAGCGTTGGCGTAAGGAATACGTGCGTGGCGCGTTCCTCGCGCACCAGTTTGGGCACTTCGGCGAGGTCAAAATGCTCCATGAAAATCGTGCACGCACCGGCGTTAAAGAACGGAAACCAGCCGTTGTAGCAGCCGATAAACGCCGTGCTTAGCGGCACCAGCGAGCGGTCGGTCGGGAGAATACCCTGATACATATAAAGATTGCTACGCGCGTTCTCGATCAGGCCGCGGTGCGTGTGCACGATCCCTTTGGCGACCGACGTCGTGCCCGAGGAGAGAACGATCATTACCGGATCATCTTCATTCGGCGTCGCCAGCCGCGCGGTCGGCTCAACGCGGTCGAGATCGCCGGGAATTGACGCGGCCGGATGCACCGAGCCGCTGCGCTTCGCTGGCAGCGCGGAGTGCGCTTCGATCAAAGCACGAAACTCGCCGTAGCCAGCCGCTGTCCCCGCGGCCAATTCCGCCATGGACGCGTCGTAGACCAGTACGTTCGGCCGCATCTTCCGGCAGATAGCGGCCAGCGTTGCCGCCGATTCACGCGTATGCAGCGCCATCGGCAACGCGCCGAGGCGAACCGCGCCGAGCCACGCCACCAAATAAATTGCGCTTGGCGGGCAAAGCAGCGCCAGCGGCTTTCCGGGTTCTGCGCCGAGCTGCGCAAACAACGAAGCTGCCCGCAGCGATAGCGCGTCGAGATCCGCGTAAGTCAGCCGGGTGCTGGAATCGACGACCGCATCGCCGCCGCCGAACCAGTGGGCGTTGCGGGCAAAGCTATTGGGGATCGTGAGCGGCAGCGCCACACTCATAATGTCGTATCCGGCATTTCTATCGCCTCAGTGAATCTACTGCACCTTGAGGCCCATCTGGCCGGCAATAATGTTGCGCTGCATTTCGGAGGTGCCTGCCGCAATAGTTGCGGCGCGCGCGTCGCGGAAATGGCGCTGCATGTCAAACTCCATATTGTAGCCAAAGCCGCCCATCACCTGCATGCCGACATTAGCGGCCTTCACATAGACTTCCGCGGCCAACAGCTTGGCGATAGTGATGTCTTTTAGTGCGTCCTCATTGCGGCTCACCCGCCATGCGGCCTTCTGCGTCACCGCCCACGCCGCTTCGACTTCCGCCTCGGTGTTCGCGAGCATGTGGGCAATCGCCTGGAATGTGCCGATGGCGCGGCCGAACTGCCGCCGATCCTTGGCGTAACCGACCGCAAGGTCGAGCACGCCGCGTGCGCTGCCGCAATCGCAGGCCGCGGCGACCACGCGTTCCGCCTGTAAGCCGGAAAGAATGCACTCCCATCCCTTATTCTCGCCGCCGATCAGCCGATCAGGCGGGATGCGCGCGTCGTTGAAATTGAGCTCGTAGGTGCCGACCGAGCGGCGGCCAAGCATGTCGAGCTTGCGGATGTCGAGGCCGGGCGTGGTGTTGTCGACCAGGAAGAGCGACATGCCCTGCCGGTAGTGCGCCTTCGGGTCGGTCTTCACGTAGACGTTGATGAAATTATTCTTCGCGCCAGCTCCCGTCGCCCAGATTTTCTGTCCGCTGATGACATACCCGTTGCCATCGCGGCGCGCTTGCGTCCGCATGGCGCCCACGTCGGAACCGGCATCCGGCTCCGACATGGAAATCGACATACGGATTTCTCCGGAAATCAGCTTCGGCAGCCAGTGGCGTTTCTGTTCCTCCGACCCTTTGCGCGCGACGTTGAGCGCGCAAAAAATGCTTCCGCCGAAGGCCATCGCGACGTCGGCGCTGTAACGGCCGATCTCTTCGGATATGATAGCGAGATCGAGGACATTGCCGCCGAGACCGCCATACTCGGGGGCGAACGGCAGCGCGAACAGCCCGGCTTCCACCCAAGCGTCGTAGATCTCGTAAGGATAAAGCCGCTCGCGATCGAGGCGGCGGAGATTTTCGGGCGTAGCAAGCCGCTGCATCAGCTTTCTGACGCTGTCGCGAAGAAGCTTTTGCTCCGTCGAATACTCGAAATCCATGCATCCTCCCGCGCAACGCGCAAACGGGGTTTCCGCCGCCCGCCGCGCCGCTATACGATGCCGCCGCGGGCCCGGCTAGCCCGGCGGTATTGGCCGTCCTGAAGCGTGAGGACGGCTGTGGCAAAGCATGAGGCAGCGGACTGAACAATGAAAGAGAACGACGCACGCACGGCTGAAGAGCTATTTACCTCAGGACATCAGCCGCCTTCCGATTATGGGCGGCCGCCGCTGCATCAGGCGATTGTCCGTGACCGGGACGTGACCGTGCGCATGCGCGACGGAGTGAACATCGTCGTCGACGTGTACCGCCCGGAAGCATCCGGTCCTTTTCCCGTGCTCTTCGCGTTCGGCGTGCATTCCAAGGAGCTGCAAGGTCACGAGCTGCCCAAACATTTCCCGCCGCAGCCGTCATGGTCGACGCTGTGGCTTGGCCATGCGGAAGCGGGAGATACCGAGTTTTTCGTTTCGCGCGGCTATGTGCACGTGGTCGGTTCGCCGCGCGGCTATCTTAAATCCGGTGATGGCGGTTCGCGTGAGTGGGACAGCTACGACGCCATCGAGTGGATCGCGCAACAACCCTGGTGCGACGGCAATATCGGCATGGTCGGCATCGGCGCCTTTGCGTCTGAGCAGTTCCATCTGGCGCGCCAGCGGCCGCCGCAGCTCAAGGCGATCTTTGCCTACGATCCACGCGGCGCTTACGGCAAGTTCGGCGGCTTCCGCGAGGAATATCCGGGCGGCGTGC
>DAIUEQ010000096.1:0-13077 GCA_036845025.1 Xanthobacteraceae bacterium
GCGGTGATGGAAGCCGCCTACTTCCAGACCTACTTCCTCGCCCAGGCGATCGCCAAGGTGAAGTCGACCGACGCCGACGCCCTCATCTACGAGGGCTTGCCTGGTCAGGAATTCCTCGCGCCGCAAGGCAAGGTGAAGATCGACGAGAAGAACCACCACACCTGGCTATGGTCGCGCATCGGTAAGGCCAACGAGCAAGGCCAGTTCGACGTGGTGTGGAAGTCGGAAGACTGGATCCGCCCGCAGCCGTGGGTGCCTTACCTTTACCCCGGCAAGACCTGCGATTTCACCGACAAGCGCGTGCTTGACCGGTTGAAGAAGCCGTGGAGTGCGGAAAAGAACCGCTCGGGGACGATTGACTTATAGTCCCGGCGCGCAACCATTGCAGGGGCGCTGGCCGCGCCCCTGCAAACGGCGCGATCGACACGCGCAATAACCACGGGCGCGAATGCTGCAATCCATTATCACGCAATTTCTCTCTGGCTTCAGTGTGGTGGCGATCCTGGTGATCGCGGCGCTGGGGCTAGCGATCATCTTCGGCGTCGCCGGCGTCATCAACATGGCGCACGGCGAGCTGATCATGGTCGGCGCCTATACCGCCGCCATTGTCGGCAAGCTCGGCGGCAACACGTTTGCCGCCATCCCCGTCGCCTTCGTCGTCGTCGGGCTGCTCGGCCTGGTGATAGAACGCGGCATCATACGATGGATATACGACCGGCCGTTGGAAACGCTGCTCGCGACCTGGGGCGTCGGCATCATCCTTCAGGTCCTGGTCAAGCTGATCTTCGGACCTGAGCTCTATTATGTCGGCGCGCCGAAAATCCTGGAAGGCGGCTTCCGCGTCATCGGCCGGTTGCCATTTCCCTGGTACCGGCTCTTCCTGATCGTAACGGCGATCTTGCTGCTGCTGCTGGTCTTTTATGTGATCTTCAAGTCGGATTTCGGCCTCAAGGTTCGCGCCGTGCGGAGAAACCGCGCCATCTCCGGCTGCCTCGGCATCGACACCGCCAGGGTCGACATGACCATCTTCGCCTTTGGCTGCGGGCTCGCCGGCATCGCCGGCGCCGTGCTGGCGCCGATCAAATCGGTGTCCACGACCATGGGCTTTCCCTACGCGGTCGATTCCTACATGGTGCTCGTGCTTGGCGGCGTCGGCAGCCTGTGGGGCGTGCTCGCCGGCGGCGCTTTGATCGGCGAGTCGGAAACCATTCTGTCGTTCATTTTCAACAACGTGATTGGGCGCTTGCTCGTCTTCTTGTTCATCGTCGTCATTATACGCGTCGTGCCGCGCGGCATTTTTGGCTTCTACGAACGGCGCTGACGGTGGACTGAAAATTCATGGCAGACGCTGTTCTCCGCAACGAGGCCGATCAGACGCCGACCAGCAGGAAGCGGGCATCCGCAAACCGCCGGCAATACCGCGCGCCGAGATTCCTGCCGCTGTGGGCGCTCATCGGCGGCGTCATCGTCGTCGCGCTGATCGGCAGTTATCCCTATTACGGCTCGAACGCCTACGTTCTGTCCCTGCTCGGCAAATTCCTGTGCTTTGGATTGTTCGCGCTCAGCATTGATCTGATCTGGGGCTTCACCGGCATCCTTAGTCTCGGGCAGGCGGTCTACTTCGGCATCGGCGCGTACTTCGTCGCCCTGTCGCTCAAGATCAACTACGCCATGGACCATCCGACCCGCTATGGCGGCAAATTCCCCGACTTCATGGAATGGAACGGCCTGACCGAGTTGCCGCATTTCATGGCGCCGCTGGTCAACACGCCGTTCGCGGTGGTCTGCGCGCTCGTCGTTCCGATTTTGCTTGCGCTCCTGTTCGGCGTCATCACCTTCAAGCGGCACATCTACGGCGTCTATTGCGCGGTGATCACGCTCGCCGAGTCGCTGATCTTGCAGGACGCCATTATCGAGTATCAGGCTTATACCGGCGGCTTTAACGGCATCACCGATTATTCGAACTACGCCACGCCGGCATTTCTCTGGTTCATTCTCGCGGTCTGCGTGGTGTTCCTTCTTGTGTCGCGGGCACTGACCCACTCGCGCGTCGGCACTGTGCTCAAATCGATTCGCGACAACGACGTGCGCGCCGAGTTCATGGGTTACAACGTTGCCAATTACCGCATCTTCGTGTTCTGCGTTTCCGCCTTCATGGCCGCAGCCGCAGGCGCGCTTTATGCCGCCTGGGTCGGCATTATCTCATTCCTCGACGCCGGGCCGGTATTTTCCATCGAAGGCGTGATCTGGACGGCGGTGGGCGGCCGCGGCACCCTGATCGGGCCGTTCATCGGCGCCTTTGTGGTCAAGGGCGCGGAATTTTTCTTAAGTGGCGCGCTGGCCTCATGGTGGCAGATTATCGTCGGCGGCCTGTTCATCTTCGTCGTGCTGGTGATGCGCGACGGCATTGTCGGCACCATCGGCAACCTCCTGCGCAAGCGCAGAAAGGGCGCGACGTTCGAGGAAGTCATGGAGGATTCCGATCGGCGAGCGCACGACCGGCAGCTCGATTGGCAGCCGGGCGGTCCACCGCCGGCGGATGAGCCGGTGCGTTGAGCATCGAAGGGGCGAGCGCGGCGACGGCGCGAGACGAAATCAGGACGCAAGCGCGATGACCAACCTTCTCGAAATCAAAGGCCTCACCACGCGCGTGTCGGGCTTCACCATTATCAACAATCTGGATTTCAGCATCGAGGAAAATGAGTTGCGCGTTCTGCTCGGCCCCAACGGCGCCGGCAAGACCACGCTCATTTGCATGATCACCGGCCAATTCAAGCCTGCTTCCGGCTCGATCCATTTTGCCGGCCGCGACATCACCGGCTGGGCGCCGGACGATATTTTTCAGGCCGGTATCAGCCGCAAGTTTCAAGTGCCGAACATGTACGAGACCTTGTCGGTGTTCGATAACGTCATGGTTTCGCTACAAGGCCGGCGCCGGGTTTTTTCCACGCTGTTGCTGCGCCTGAGCGGACCGGAGCGGGACCGTATTTGGGAAATCCTCGAATTCGTGGAATTGGCCGACAAGGCTTCCGATCCGGCCGACTCGCTGTCGCATGGCGAACGGCAATGGCTGGAGCTCGGCATGCTGATCGCATCCAATCCGAAGCTGCTGCTGCTCGACGAGCCGACCACGGGCATGACCGAAGAGGGCAAGCACAAGACCGCGGAGCTCATCCGCAAGATCGCGCAAACCCACACCGTGCTCTTGGTCGAGCATGACATGCATATTGTCCGGCAGATCGGCAAGCGGATCACCGTGCTGCATCAGGGACAGATGCTGGCCGACGGACCGATGAGCGAGGTCATGAGCAACGAGACGGTTCGCCGCGTCTATCTGGGAAAGGGCAAATTCCAGTGACGCTGCAGGTGAGCGCCATCGAGACCTTTTACGGCACCAGCCACATCTTGCACGGCGTTTCGCTGGAAATGGCCGATCGCGAGCTGTTTGCCGTTCTCGGGCGCAACGGCGCCGGCAAGACCACGTTGTTGCGCAGCATTACCGGCGTCAATCCGCCAAAGCGCGGATCGATCAAGCTCGACGGCACTGAGATCGCCACGCTCAAATCGCATCGCCGCGCCTGGCTCGGCATCTCTTACGTGCCGCAAGGCCGCGATATCATTCCGGACATCACCGTCGCCGAGAACATTTACGTGGCGCTGATCGGCAAAGGAAAGCCCAAGAAAGTGCCGGACTTCGTCTTCGAATACTTTCCGGCCTTGAAAAGTATCGTGGGCCAGAAGGGCGGAACGCTTTCCGGCGGTCAACAACAACAACTGGCGATTGCGCGTGCGCTGGTGCAAGAACCAAAACTTTTGCTGATGGACGAGCCGACCGAAGGCTTGCAGCCCTCGATCGTGGAAGAAATCGAGCCGATCATAAAACGCATCCCCGCCGAGCGTAATTGCGCGGTGCTCCTGGTCGAGCAAAATTTGGATTTCGTGCGCGCCATCACCCAGAAATTCGCGATCTTAGAGACCGGCCGGATAGTTGCCGGCGGCAACATCGGTGAGCTGACGCCGGACGTCGTGCAGCGGCACTTGTCGGTCTGACCAAAGAGCCGGCCGGTTTTTTCGGCTGGCGCTTCCGCTCCTTGAGCGAGTGGCGCGAGGGCCTACAACTCCTGGTCAAGACGACGCTCGGCTCTTACCCGGGTCGTTCAGCGTGAGGCGGCGGCCGGGCCAACCGCCGGCCGCGACGTGATATCGCCGCCTTCGCTTGGCATCATTCCTGCTTGGTAAACTCACGGGTTCCGGCGCTTGCTATGGCGTCGTGAACGGCATTTACTTGGTCGCAGTGAAGTTGGCCGGCGCCGTCGGGCGTCAGCGCGCCTAGGCGACTAGGGAGAAGCCTTTGACGCGGCGGCAGGATATTGGGTCTCGGCCTTGGCGGGTCGGCGTGTTGTTCTCTCAATCTGGCGTCATGGCCATCATTGAGGAGACGCAGCTGCGGGCGACGCTACTGGCGGTCGACGAAATCAACCAAGCCGGCGGCGTCAACGGCCGCGAACTCGCGCCGCTGATCTACGATCCCCAGTCCGACGCCCAGGCTTACGGCCAATACGCCAAGCGGCTGATGATCGACGACGGCGTGACCATGATCTTCGGCTGCTACACCTCGAGCAGCCGGAAAGCCGTGCTGCCGGTCATCGAACGCCTCAATGGACTGCTGTGGTATCCGACGCTCTATGAAGGCTTCGAATTTTCTCCCAACGTGATCTATACCGGCGCCGCGCCCAACCAGAACAGCGTCGCGCTGTGCTCGTATCTGGCCGAGACTTACGGCAAACGGTTTTATCTGGTCGGTTCCGACTACGTTTATCCGCGGGAGTCCAACCGGGTGATGCGCGATCTATTGCGCGCCCGCGGCTGCACCGTGGTCGGCGAAAAATATCTCGACCTTCGCGCCAAGCGCGGCGAATTCCGTCCGGTCATGCAGCAGATCAAGAATGTCGGCGCCGACGTGATCTTTTCCACCGTGGTTGGCGACTCCACCGTCTATCTTTACCAGGCGTTCGCCGAGGCTGGTCTCGACGCCCGCATCATCCCGATTGGCAGCTTGACCACGACCGAGTCGGAAGTGCGCGCCATGGGATTTGACGTGGCAGCCGGTCACGTCACGGCGGCGCCGTATTTCCAGTCGGTGCCGGGCGATCGCAACGACAGTTTCGTCAAGCGCTACAAGAAACGCTACGGCGCGGACGAGCCGACCAACATGTGCGCCGAGGCGGCATATTTTCAGGTCCATCTCTTCGCCAAGGCGTTGGCGTTGACGCAATCCATGGAAACCGACCTCATCAAACAAAGCGTTTTGGGCATCGATTTCGAAGCGCCGCAGGGACGGGTTTCCATCAACGCCGCAACCAGCCACACCGATTTGTGGTCACGCGTCGGGCGCGTTGACCGGCGAGGTCAGTTTGAAATCGTGCAGCAATCGGCGACGTCCGTCTGGGCCGACCCGTTTCTGATCGGGCGCGGCAACCTTGCCGCCGCGCCGGCGCACCCATGAGCGAGCACGGGCAAAACGGGTCCGCTGCAAGTGGTCCCTCGCGCGACACCGGCGCCGGCGACATATCCGCGCTGGACATTATTGTCGCCGTTCCTCCCGACCAGCACGGCGACATGCTGGCGCGGGAGCTGTCGCGAACGCGCGGCAGCGTGCGCCGCATCTGGCCGTTGCCGGAGCGTCTGCCGACTTCCGCCGACGTGATGTTTTGCGAACTCACGCCCGAGCTGGCGCAATGCCTGCCCTGGGTTCCAGGCAAACCCTTGGCCGCGTTAGTGGCGGTCGTCAATGCGATCGGCGCGCCGCAGCTCAAACTCCTGCGCGACTGCGCGCCGCACGCAACGCTGCCGCGGCCGTTCACTGGCGCGACCGTGGTCACGAGCCTTGCGGTAGGGCGCGCGCAGTTCCTCTACGAGCAGCGCCTGCGGGCGCGGATCGACAAGCTTGATGAGACTTTGCGTTCGTTCCGCAGCGTCGAGCGCGCCAAGGGAATTCTCATGGACAAGCGCCGGCTCGACGAGGAACAAGCGTACCATTTCATTCGCCGGCAAGCGATGAGTCAGCGCGTCTCCGTTGCCGCAGTCGCGGCTGCAATCATTGACTCAAATGACATTCTCGGTTAGCTTTTTTGTAGGCTCCTAAGCTGAGGAGCGCGGCAATGGCGCCGTAAAAAATTGATGGGCAAGGAAGCCCTGCTGCGACCACGAACAGTGGCGAAGCGGGCTTTTTTTATGCTCTGAGCCGGGTGTTCGCTCGGCGGGCAGGTAGCGGGAGCTACGCGCGGTGTAGCGTACGCCGCGAAAGTGCCGGCGAGTGAAAACAAACAACGGGAGATCGAGATGCTTCACGGTGATATCGGCAGCAGCAACGACACGATCGGCGTTGCCGTCGTCAATTACAAAATGCCGCGCATGCACACCAAGGCGGAGGTGCTGGAGAACGCGCGCAAGATCGGCGAGATGCTGGTCGGCATGAAGGTCGGACTACCAGGAATGGATCTGGTGATCTTCCCCGAATACAGCACGCACGGCATCATGTACGACTCCAAGGAGATGTACGAGACGGCAGCGAGCGTGCCCGGCGAGGAAACGCAGATTTTTGCCGAGGCCTGCAAAAAAGCAAAAGTGTGGGGCGTTTTCTCGCTGACCGGCGAGCGGCACGAGGATCATCCGAACAAAGCGCCCTACAACACGCTGATCCTGATGAACGACAAGGGTGAGATCGTTCAGAAATATCGCAAGATCATGCCGTGGGTGCCGATCGAGGGCTGGTACCCGGGCAACTGCACCTATGTTTCCGAGGGCCCCAAAGGCCTGAAGGTCAGCCTCATCATCTGCGATGACGGCAACTACCCGGAGATCTGGCGCGACTGCGCAATGAAGGGCGCGGAGCTGATCGTGCGCTGCCAAGGCTACATGTATCCCGCCAAAGATCAGCAAGTGCTGATGGCGAAAGCGATGGCCTGGGCCAACAACGTTTACGTCGCCGTAGCCAACGCGTCGGGCTTCGACGGCGTTTATTCTTACTTCGGCCACTCGGCGATCATCGGCTTCGACGGCCGGACACTGGGCGAGTGCGGCGAAGAGGACATGGGCATTCAATACGCCCAGCTCTCGAAGTCGCTGATCCGCGATGCGCGGCGCAACATGCAAGCGCAAAACCATCTGTTCAAGCTGGTGCACCGCGGCTACACCGGCAAGATCAATTCCCGCGAGGACGTCCGCGGCGAAGCGATCTGTCCGTACGACTTCTACAAGAAGTGGGTCACCGATCCGGAAGGCACGCGCACCATGGTCGAGGCGCTGACCCGGCCGACCGTCGGAACCGACGAGTGCCCGATCGAAGGCATCCCGAACCAGAAAACGGCGGCGCATCGCTGATCGCGTCCGGACGCCCTCTTGCTTCCCTGTCTTTGTTGCCTTCGGCAGCTTGGTGGGGGAGAAGAGGGTGCCCGTAAGGTCGCATAGGTTCGAAATCGGATGGAACTCGACGACTTCAGGATCGGCGAGGAGCCTTACTACCGCGCCATCGGTGAGGAGGTCCGCTTCTACAAGGCGGCCTATGCCGAGCGCATGCCGATCATGCTCAAGGGCCCGACCGGCTGCGGCAAAACCCGCTTCATCGAATACATGGCGTATTCGCTCGATCGTCCGCTGATCACGGTCGCCTGCCACGAGGACATGACCGCCTCCGATCTGGTAGGGCGTTATCTGCTCGACGCGCAGGGTACCGTTTGGCACGACGGTCCGCTGACCATCGCCGTGCGGCACGGCGCGATCTGCTATCTCGATGAAATCGTCGAAGCGCGTCAGGACACGACGGTCGTCATTCACCCGCTGACCGATGACCGTCGCGTTCTGCCGCTCGAGAAACGCGGCGAACTGGTCCGCGCGCATCCCGACTTTCAGCTCGTAATCTCTTATAACCCCGGCTATCAGAGCGTTCTCAAGGACCTCAAAGAATCGACCAAACAACGCTTTGGCGCCATGGATTTCGGCTATCCGCCGGCGCCGATCGAAGCTGAAATCGTCGCGCATGAGGCCAAGATCGAACGCGGAATGGCGGATAAGCTCGTCGCCATCGGCGAACGGTCGCGCAATCTCAAAGGCCACGGCCTCGACGAAGGCGCCTCGACCCGCATGCTCATTCAGGCGGGACGGCTGATCGCGCACGGCGTCGCCATTGAGGCTGCCTGCCAGATCGCGCTCGTACTGCCTATTACCGACGACGCCGACATTCGCGGCGCACTGACCGCGGCCATCGCCGCGTCGATCTAAGGCCGATGGTCAGCAGTCTATCCAAACAGCAACAGTCCCTGATCGCATCTCTCGCCGACCAGCCGGAGATTGCCGGCACGCTCGAACTGGTCTGGCGTCAGGCGCGGGCAAGTTTGCCATCTTCGCTGCTGGACGATTGGGTCGGCGCTTGCCGCAGCATCGCCGCGAGCGTCGGCAGCAACGCCGCGATCGCCTTTATTCGCAACTCGCCGTCGGTGGCGGCCGCCGCCGGTTCGCAAGCGGTGATGGCGCTCGCTGAGCTGACGCCGCAATTCGCCGCGCTTGCCGGCGACCACACGGCACTCGCGCTACTGGTTGCCGCGCCAATTGCCGCGCGCCGGCTCGCGAGCCCGCAAAACTTCACCGAATGGCTTCGCGTCATCAAGCGCGTTGCCGAAGAGGCGCCGGAATCTGTGAGCCTGTTGCTCGACCGTTCCGGGCGCGTGCTCGAGGGTCTCGATGTGCGCTCGTTCGAGACCTGGGCGTTGGGCGGCATTCGCGCCGCCGAGAACGATCCCGAGCAGCGGCTCAAGTTTTTCGCTTTGCTCGATACCCGCTCGCTGCATGCGCTGGAGCACGGCG
Source organism: Xanthobacteraceae bacterium (assembly GCA_036845025.1). Taxonomy (GTDB): domain Bacteria; phylum Pseudomonadota; class Alphaproteobacteria; order Rhizobiales; family Xanthobacteraceae; genus BOG-931. The sequence goes on from DAIUEQ010000096.1 coordinate 8,863, forward strand.
CCGGGTCCGTTGCGTTCACCGACGTCGAGCGCGAGCTCAAAGCCTTCGTCGCCGCGCTGTGGCGGACCATTCCACCGATCCGGGTGCTGCCGCCGGCAGGCTTCGACACGCCGCGGCGCACCTGCTTCGTCAACGGCGTGGTGCGCGTGCCGCAATCCTCGCGCGGCGTCGATGGGGTCGGCGGCAAGGATCTGTTCCGCGCCAGCCTCGCGCACGTTCTGGCGCATTTTCAATTCACACCCGCCAAGTTCGCGGTCGGCAGCCTCAAGCCGGTGCAAATTGCGCTCGTCTCCCTCATCGAGGACGCCCGGGTCGAGCAGCTTGCCATCGGCCATTTTCCCGGATTGCGACGCTTCTGGGTGCCGTTCCATTTGGCCGCCGCCGGCGGTGTGGTGACGGCGCCGGCGTTGATGGCGCGGCTCGCGCGCGCCCTGATCGATCCGGATTATTTCGATCCCCACGGCTGGGTGAACAAGGGCCGCGAAATGTTCTTGGCCGAGCGTGTGCGTTGGAGCGATCCGGCCATCAGCCGCAGCATCGGCGGGCTTCTCGGCAACGACCTCGGACAGATGCGGGCGCAGTTCAACCCGCGCACCTACGTGGTCGAGCCGGCCTATCGCGACGACAACCAGGGGCTTTGGGACCTGCCGTCCGCAGGCGCCGCGGCGGGCGAGGCGGTATACGACTCGGTGCGTTTCGAGCAATCCGAAACCGATCCGGCGGATCGCGAACGCGAAGCCCAAGGCGAGAGTTCGGCGAATGTGGCACAGCTCGTGCCGGAAGAGGCCGAGGTCGGCGTTGCCGTCGCCCGCTATCCCGAGTGGGATTATATGATCGGCCGCGACCGCAACGAGTGGACGACGGTCTCCGAATACAGCCCGGCCGACGGCAGCGCGGAAAAGATCGACGGCATTTTCGAGCGCTATCCGGAAACCGCCTATCGTATCGACGCGCTGGTGCAGGCCGCCAAGGTGAGCCGGCCGACGCGGATGCGGCGGCAGCCCGAGGGTGACCGGCTCGACCTTGAGGCGACCATCGGCGCGGCCATCGACCTGCGCGCCGGCCTGACGCCAAGCTCCAACATTTATGCCCGGCTTGAGCGGCGCTGGCGCGATCTTGCCGTGCTGGTGCTGATCGACGCTTCGCAATCGACCAACGACATCGTCAAGGGGGCAGGGCGGCCCGTGCTCGAACTCGAGCGCGACGCGACTTCGCTTCTCGCTCACGCCATGGACGGGATGGGCGATCCGTTCGCCCTCCATGCCTTTTGCTCCGATACCCGCGAGGACGTGCATTATTATCGGCTCAAGGATTTCGATACGCGCTGGGATACGCTGGCGAAGCGACGCCTCGCCGGTGTCATCGGCAAATACTCGACGCGAATGGGGGCCGCGCTGCGGCATGCCGGGCGCGATCTCGCCGCCTGCCATTCCTACCGCAAGCTTCTGCTGCTGGTCAGTGACGGCGAGCCGTCTGACGTCGACATCGCCGATCGTCGCTATCTCGTCGAGGACGCCCGGCGCGCGGTGCTATCGCTACGGCACCAGGGCATCGACCTGTTCTGCGTCGGGCTGGATGCCGGCGGCGACTCTTACCTCACCCGAATTTTCGGCCGATCGAACGTCATCCAGCTCGATCACATCGAACGGTTGCCGGAGAAGCTGCCGCTCCTGTATTTCAGGTTGGCTGGCTAATATCGTTGTCCCGTAGCCAGCGTTTTGCATCCGCCATGGATAGTCCCGACTATCGGCCGTTCGTTCCCGCACCGGGTCACAGCAATATCGCCGGCGCGACGCCGCGCGCCCACGCGGAAGCGCGCCTGCAAAATCCGCGCGCCAAGGACTTGTTCGCGACCTGGACGAAGCTCGGCGCTGAGCCGTTCAAAGGGCTCACCACAGACGGGAAGGTTCAGCCCGGTCTGTTTTCGCTGCGAGCCGATGGCGCGCCGACATCGGCCATGATCGAAGCGGTGCAAAGCTTGCTAGCCAGCCTGTCGCCGGCGCAGCGGAAAGCCATGTGCTTTCCGGTCGATTCCGAACTGTGGCGGCACTGGCAGAACACCGAGCTTTACGTCGAGCACCACGGCCTGCGCCTCGATGAGGTCGACGACCAGATCAAGCGGACGGTCATGGCGGTGCTGCGCGCTTCGCTCAGCGGCAAAGGCTACCAAGTCACGCGCGACGTCATGCGGCTCAATCAATTTCTCGGCGATCTCGTCGGCGGACCGGCGGTGCTGGGCGAATGGGCCTTCATCTTCTGCCTGTTCGGCACGCCTTCGGAATCCGAGCCGTGGGGCTGGCAGCTCTTCGGTCATCACTTGAGCCTCAACTGCCTCGTGTTTGGCGGCCAGATGGTGCTGACGCCGTGCTTCCTTGGCGCCGAGCCGAACTACGCCGACACTGGACCGTTCGCCGGCACGCGCTTGTTCGAAGACGAGGAGCGCGCCGGCTTGGCGTTGATGCGCTCGTTTTCGCCGGAGCAGCAGCGGCGCGCGATTGTCGCGCATTCCATGATGGGTGGTGATTTGCCGGAGGGTCGGCGTCATTTCGCCGACAACCTTCACCTCGGCGGCGCCTATCAGGATAACCGCATCGTGCCGTATGAGGGCTTGCTAGCGTCTCAGATTTCGGCGCGGCAACAGCGCGATTTGCTCGACTTGGTCGCGGCCTATGTGGCGCCGCTGCCGGAAGGTCCGCGCGCCGCGCGTCTGGCCGAAGTCGAGCGCCATCTCGCCGAGACGCATTTTTGCTGGATCGGCGGTTTTGCCGAACAGAGCCCGTTCTACTACCGCATCCAAAGTCCGGTGATCTTCATCGAGTTCGATCACCACGCCGGCGTCTTTCTCACCAATCCGGAGCCAGCGAAGTTTCACGTCCACACCATTGTGCGCACGCCGAATGGCAACGATTACGGGATCGATTTGTTGCGGCTCCACTATCGGCATGCGCCGCATCACCGGCACGAATGAATGTATAAGCGGGATGCCCCCGCCAGCCCTGGCGCTGGTGCATTCACGGGGCGAGCGCCCAACATTTGAAATTCCTCCGGATGGGCATGAGCAGCGATTGCGGCCTTCGCCGATTGCTGCTTAGAAACCGCCGAGGGTCACCGGTCAAAGCGCGCCGAGGCGCGCGAGAAAGTTTGGGAGGCAATAAAGATGTACCGCAGTACCAAAGACATTGTGCTGCCGACGACGATCACCGGCTCATTGCCGCGGCCGAGCTGGTACACCGAAAATCTCGGCACCCGCATGTTTCTCGACGCCATGGTGAGCCGGCGCTACCGCGAACAATATATCGATACGCTTAGCTGCTACCTGCGCGACCAGGAGCTCGCCGGGCTCGATATCCTGACCGACGGCGATTGCCGCTTCGACGACGATGTCGGCGGTCAAAGCTGGACCAGCTATCCGCCGCATCACATGAGCGGCTACGAGCGTGGCGATCCGCGTCCGACACCGGCCGGGCGCGGCGGAATTTGGTTTCCGCGCGGGCATATCCTGCATGATTATCTGGAATCCCGGGTCATGCCGGTCATCATCGGGCCGGTCGGCCGCGGCGATCTGCAATACACCGCGTTGTGGAAGGCGGCGCAGCGGCTCACCACGCGGCCGGTCAAATTCGGCGCGGTGTCGGCGGAGATCGTCGCGTTCGCGTCGCAGGATAAATATTACAAGAGCGTGCCGGAGCGCATGCTGGCGGTCGCCGACGCCTTCAACGCCGAATATCACGAGCTTGCCGACGCCGGTTGCCCGGTGATCCAGATCGAGGAGCCGCAGATTCACTTGGCAGCCGCCCGCGGCATCCAGGACAAGGTGATCACGCCGGATCTGCTTGTCGAAGTGTTCAACCGCACCGTGAAAGGCTTGCGCGCCAAGACCGAAGTGTGGGCGCATTCGTGCTGGGGCAATCCGTCCCAGCAGCGCATGTTCGCCAAGGTGCAGAGCTATAAGCCGTCGCTGGAAACCTACACCAAAGTCGACGCCGACGTGATCACCTTCGAGTCGTCTAGCTCCGGCGGCATGGATCTCGAAGCCATCGGCAAGACCATCAAGGACACCAAGATCGCGATTGGCGTGATCGACCATCACACGCTGCAAGTGGAATCACCCGACGAGGTGGCGGCGCAAATCCGCGCCGCGCTCAAATATATTCCGGCCGAGCGTCTGGTGATTTCGTCGGATTGCGGCATGGGCCGCGAAGGCATGAGCCGCCG
>DAIUEQ010000097.1:0-12983 GCA_036845025.1 Xanthobacteraceae bacterium
AGCTTCAGCGCCGCCTTGGTCGATACAGTCCGCTTGCGCAGCAGAAGCGACAGCACGAGCCGCGAGGACGCAGCTCCGATCGCAGACGCCAATAGATATTCGCCGTATTGCAGCAGCTGAAAGTCTGCCTCGCTCTGCGGATCGAGGTTAAGGCGGCGCGACGCGGCGAAACTTCCAAACGACTCGCGCGTGCGTTCCTCGCCGAGATAGCGGGCGACGGTCGCAATAAGCTCTTCGATAGTCACCGATGACCGGCGCAACCGGAAACTTGGCGCCATCGGCGCAAGCGACGTCGGCACGAACACGTCAGCCTGCAACCGCTCAATCGCCGTCGGCCGGCTCCAGAGCGAGCAACCGACATAAAAGGCAAGATTGGCGAATAGGCTCACTGCGACGCCGTGAACGAGCGGCGGCAATTGCAGACCGAACAGGGCCTGCGGCCGTAGCCAGTCAACGCCGAACGGTCCGTCGATCAGAATGCCGGCGTCGGAAATGCTCGGCAGCAACAGCGTATAGGCCCAGACCACGATACCGGCAGACATACCCGCGATGGCGCCGGCCGCGGTCCCGCGCCGCCAAAGGAGGCCGCCAAATACCGCCGGCGCTAATTGGGCGATGGCGGCGAACGACAACAGCCCGATGGCGGAGAGCTGCGCCGGACCGGCGGAACGGTAATAGACGTAGGCAAGAAACAGGATGGCGAAAATCGCAATGCGGCGCACGGTAAGAAGCTGCGCGCCGGCGTTGCCCGACTCCCCAGCTGGGTCGCCGCGACGCGCGAGCGCGAGCGGTATGACAATGTCGTTCGATACCATGATGGCCAGCGCCACCGTCTCCACGATCACCATCGCGCTTGCCGCCGATAGGCCGCCGATGAACGCGATGGCCGCGAACAATTGCGAGTGCGCCTTGAGCGGCAGCGCCAGCACGAACATGTCCGCATCGGTGCCGCCCGCCGGGAACGCGAGCAAGCCCGCGACCGCAATCGGCATCACGAACAAATTGATCAGGACCAGATAGAGCGGGAATAGCCATGCAGCGCGCCGAATTTCCGCTTCGCTGTGGTTTTCGACAATAGCGACGTGGAACTGGCGCGGCAGAAGTACGATCGCGAACAGCGACAACACCGTCATGGCGGCGAAACCGGCCGCTTGTGGCGCCCGCGTCAGCGCCGCCGCCGCTTGCGGATGTCGCCAGGCGTCAGCCAGCAATTGCGCCGGTCCAGGAAACATCACGAAGCTGACGAAGACGCCGACGGCGAGGAAGGCGACCAGCTTGATGATGGATTCGGCGGCGATGGCAAGCATCAGTCCATCCTGATGCTCGGTGGCGTCGGTATGACGGGTGCCGAACAAGACGCCGAAAGCGGCCATCAACAATGCAACAAAAAGCGCAACGTCGCCGACGACCGGTGGCGCCGCGGCGTTGCTGGCCGCTCCGGCGGCGAGAATGGTTTCGACTGAAGCCGACACGGCTTTCAGCTGAAGCGCGATGTAAGGGATCATCCCCACGATGGCGATCAGCGCCACCGTCGCCGCCACCGCTTGGCTCTTGCCGTAGCGCGCGGCGATGAAATCGGCGATCGAAGTGATGTTTTGCGCCTTCGCCAACCGGGCGATGCGCACAATCAGCGGCCAGCCCAGCGCCAGCATCAGCACCGGTCCGATATAGATGGTGAGAAAATCAAAGCCGGTCCGCGCCGCGACGCCGACCGAGCCGAAGAACGTCCACGATGTGCAATAAATCGCCAGCGACAGCGGATAGATCAACAATCGCGCGCGGCTACCGCGGACCAGTTCCTTATGGCGATCGCCGTAGCTCGCGACCAGGAACAGAAAGCCGATATAAGCCAAGGCGATGACAATGGCCACCCAGCCTTGCAGCATGGCGTTTTCCCAATGACGGACGCGCTCTTCGGCACGCTAATTTGTTGTTAAATCATCGCGATAGGCCTGTCCATCAGCCGCCGCGCAGCAAAAACGCCGCCCGGGTTACTCGCGGCGTGTTCCGCATTTGACGGCGGACGAAGCTCGCTGCATTGATCAATCGATCGATGTGGCCTGTTCTTCCCCTGCTTCGCGCCGCGATCGAACCCGCCGAAACGCTTCTGATCGCGGCCGTCGGCGGGATTGCATTCGCGCTACTAGGATTTCCGGCCGGTCTCGTCTCCGGCTCGGTGCTTGCGGTCAGCGCCGCCGCTCTGCTCGGCCGTCCCGTCAAGGTACCGCTCGCGCTGGCGCGCGTCGGCTACGTCATTATCGGCATACAACTCGGCGGGGTCGTGACGCCGGACACCGTCAGGGGCTTTATCACCTGGCCGGGGAGCATCGCGCTGCTGGTTGTCGCGTCTATCGCCATGATCGTGGCGACTGCAAGCTATCTGCGTGTCGTGCACCATTGGGACCCACTTTCAGCGCTGATGGGCGCGAGTCCGGGCTCGATGATTCAAGTGATTGCGCTCTCGACGGAGCTGGGGGCCGATCTGCGCGCGATCGCCATCGTGCAGACCATGCGCGTATTGCTTTTGACCATCGGTATTCCGGCGGGACTCGCGCTGTTCGGTCTCGTGGCCCCTGCCCTGCCGAGCGCGCGTGGTCCGGCCGGCCTCTCCTCGCTTCCGGAAATGGCGATCATCGTCGCGGTGTCGACCGCGTCGGCGCTTGCGCTGATGCGCTTGCGATTTCCCGGCGGTCTCATTTTCGGCGCCATGGCGGGATCGGGTATCCTGCACGGCACCGGTCTGGTCTCCGCGGTACTGCCGTGGTGGATCGGCGGCGCAGCCGTCATTGTCCTCGGCGCGGTCGTTGGCTCGCGTTTTGCCGGTGCGAGCCCGCGATTCATGCTCGGTTATCTCGGCGCCGCTTTCGGCTCATTCGCCGTCTCACTGACCATCGCCGGCGTGTTCGTGGTGCTGGTGACGTACTTTTTTCCGTTCCCAGTGGCGAATGTGGTGGTTGCCTTCTCGCCCGGCGCGCAAGACACCATGATGGTATTGGCGCTCGCGCTGCACCTCGATCCCGTTTTTGTCGGAGCGCACCATGTGGCGCGCTTCCTCGTCGTCACCATCACGGTGGCGATCGCCGCGCGGCGATTAGCGAAAAAAAAGTGAGAGCTACTCCGCGGCGAGCGCGCGTTGTTTGAACGGCAAGCCGAGCTTTTGCCATACGTCGACGAGGGCTTCGGCAAGATCGTCGATCAAACCGTCGTCGTGATACGGGCTCGGCGTCAGCCGCAAGCGCTCGGAGCCTTTCGGCACCGTCGGATAATTGATCGGCTGGATGTAGATGCCGTGTTCGGCGAGGAGAAGATCACTCGCCTCTTTGCAGCGCTCCGGATCGCCGACAAAGATCGGCACGATATGCGTCGGGCTCGACATCACCGGCAGCGCCGCCGCCGCGAGCACAGCTTTGGTACGGGCCGCGCGATCCTGATGGCGGTCGCGTTCCCATTGCGAGGTCTTCAAATGCCGGATCGCGGCGGTCGCCGCCGCGCACACGGCAGGCGGCAGCGCGGTGGTGAAGATAAAACCGGGGGCGTAAGACCGCACCGCATCGATCAGCGCGCGCGAGCCCGCAATGTAGCCACCGAGGCAGCCAAAGGCCTTAGCCAGCGTGCCCTCGATCACATCGATGCGGCCGGCGACACCATCGCGCTCGGAAATGCCGCCGCCGCGCCGGCCATACATGCCGACAGCGTGAACCTCGTCGACATAGGTCATGGCGCCGTAGCGTTTGGCGAGATCGCAAATGCGCTCCAGCGGCGCAACGTCGCCGTCCATGGAATAGAGGCTTTCAAACACAATGAGCTTCGGCCGATCCGGATCGGCCGCCGCCAAAAGCGCCTCGAGATGCGCCATGTCGTTATGGCGGAAGATGACCTTTTCGGTGCGCGCCTGCCGCACGCCCTCGATCATCGAATTGTGGTTGAGCGCGTCCGACAGGATGAGGCAATCCGGCATCAGTTTGGCGATAGTGGAAATGCCAGTCTCGTTGGACACGTAGCCTGAACTGAAAACCAGCGCCGCCTCCTTGCCGTGCAGATCGGCAAGTTCGTGCTCAAGCCCGACCAGAGGATGCGTGGTGCCAGCAATGTTGCGGGTGCCGCCGGCGCCGGTGCCCATGCGGGTCGCCGTCTCAATCATGGCGCCGATCACCTTTGGATGCTGTCCCATGCCAAGGTAATCGTTGGAGCACCAGATCACGACCTCTTTCGCGCCCTCCGGCGAATGCCAGATCGCATGCGGGAAACGGCCGGCAATACGCTCAAGATCGGCAAATATTCGGTAGCGCCGCTCGTCACGTAACCGGCCGAGCGCGTCAGTGAAATATTTACTGTAGTCCATAGAGCCCCGCACGAAACGGTGGCCGCCCTTGCGGCGGCCGACACCTTTTTAGAGTGGTTCCAGCCTGATTGTCGAGATGCCCCCGGGGCGAAAAATTGTCGCGTTTTCGATAAGGCGGCCCGCTAGCAGGCGCACCTTACGCCGCTTCCTTGAATCCTTCGCTACCCGCGCCCACGTGATTCCCCGGTGGTTTCAAGGCAACCACAGAGCGCGGGAGCGGGGGAACGGTCATGAAAGTTGGCATTTTGGGATCGGGCGACGTCGCGAAATCGCTGGCGGCGGGCTTCATCAAACACGGTCATCAAGTCGTTTTGGGAACGCGCGATCCCGGCAAGCTGAAGGACTTCGTGGCGAGCCACCAGGGCGCCCGTACCGCGAGCTTTGCCGAAGCCGCGAAATTCGGTGACGTCGTCGTGCTTGCGGTCAAAGGCAGCGCCGCGGCGGATGCACTGAAGTCGGCCGGCGCAGACAATCTCGCCGGGAAGCCCGTCATCGATGCGACTAACCCGATTGCCGACGCGCCGCCGCAAAACGGCGTATTGAAGTTTTTCACCAATCTCGATCAATCGCTGCTGGAGCAACTGCAAAGCGCATTTCCGGATGCGCATCTGGTCAAGGCGTTCAACTCGGTCGGTAATGCGGCGATGGTCAATCCAGAATTTCCCGGTGGCAAGCCGACCATGTTCATTTGCGGCAATGACGACAATGCCAAGGCGACCGTGCGTGGCATTTGCGAGCAATTCGGCTGGGAGGTCGCCGATATGGGCAAAGCGGAAGCTGCGCGCGCGATCGAACCACTGTGCATGCTGTGGTGCATCCCAGGCTTTATTCGCAACGAATGGTCCCACGCCTTTAAGCTGCTGCACAGGTAGCCGGCACGGCGACGTCCACTGGCCGTCCCACCGTCGTCGTTGCCGACGGCAATCGAGCGGCGAAGCTCCGGGCTAGCGCAGCCCGGCCTGCTTCATCAGCGGCAGAACATCCTTCTGGAACGCGCGCATGCCGATCTCGTATTGTGCCCATGACAACAGGGTTCCATCGAGACCGATATCGACCAGCTTGGCGAAGCTGTCGACTATCTTTTGCGGCGTGCCGATCAGCGGATAGCCGCCCCACCCGGCGATGAAATGTTCTTTCATCGCTTTGATCATGTCCGGGTTCAAAATTTGCGTCGTCAAGCCCATGGTGTTGACCAGATTGGTCACCGCTTCCCAATCGCCCTTCTCATGAACGTAATAGCGATAGAAATCGCGGGCTTCTTTCTCCGTCTCGCCCTGAACCATGTAACTTGCGGCCCAAACCTGAACGTCGCGGCCGTATTCCTCGCGCGCTAGCTTCTTGTATGCACTGACCAGCGATTTGGCGTGTTCGTGGTCCTCGGGATTGAATAACACGAACGCAACATCGCAGTTCTTCGCCGCAAAATGCCGGCCGCGCTCCGAACCGCCGGCGTTCATCAACACCGGATACGGCTGCTGTATCGGTTTGGGCTGCAAATGGCCGCGCTTGATGTTGTAGAAGTTGCCGGAAAAATCGAAATCTTCGTCCTCGATCCAAAGCCGCTTGACGATCTGCAGCCATTCCTCGGCCATCTCGTAGCGCTTGTCGTGTTCCATCAGCGGCGCGCCGAACATTTCGATCTCCGGCTTGTGCCAGCCGGTGACGATGTTCAATGCAAAACGGCCGCCGGTAATGTGATCGACGGTCTGACCCTGCTTGGCGGCCATGATCGGATGAATCGTCGGCACGTGCGAGGTGGCGAAAATTGCCGGATATTTGGTCGAGGCGCCGATGCCAGCGGCCCACGAGAAACATTCGAACCCGGCGCCGTTGAAATTCGTCTTGCCACCGAACCCTTGCCATCGGCCGACAGGAACCAGAGCTTCGAACTCCATGGCGTCGCCTAGTTGCGCCAGCGCCAAGGTGCTGGGCCAATCGGCCTCAAGAACTCCATCAATTGTCGTAATCGCGCAACCGCCGCTTAAATTCGTGCAGAAGGTCGCAAGCTTCATCTTGCGATCATTGTAGAGCGGGCTCGTCGCCCGCTTGGTCGCCTCAATCTTGGCCATTGTGTTCACGAGGTCCTCCCGATTGCTTTTGTCGCGAGTTCTTATTGCAACGACGTCCCGGCATCCCTTCGGCGATATGTCATGCACTTGATTCGACGGTATCTACACCGCTATGCAATTGGCTCCTGCTGCCGAAGTCGTTTTACTCTCAAAAACACGCGCGGAAACCGGGGGAAAGCCAGATGACTGGATTGCAAGCCCATCTCGAAGATCTCGTCATCGCTAACCGTATCTTGGCCCACGAAAACGTCGTGGATGGATTTGGTCACGTCAGCCTTCGGCATCCCGAGCGGCCCGACCGGTTCTTTATGTCACGGTCGCGCAGCCCCGAACTGGTGACGCTCGACGACATTATGGAATTCGACCTCGACTGCAATCCAATCGATCAGCGTGGACGGGTGATGTACGGCGAACGCGCGATCCATGGCGCCATCTTCCAAGCACGCGCCGATGTTAATTCGGTCGTCCACAACCACGCCCACGAGATCATTCCGTATTCGGTGACGAAAACGCCGATGCGGCAAGTGATCCATACCGCCGGCGGTATGGGCGGCCACGTCCCGGTTTGGGATATCCGCGACGACTTTGGCGATACCGACATGCTGGTCCGCGACCTGCAGCAAGGCCGGAGCCTGGCGAAAGCCCTCGGTGGCAATGCCGCGGTGCTAATGCGCGGCCACGGGGTCTCGGTCGTTGGCCGATCCGTTCGCGATTCCGTGCGCATCGCCGTTTATCTCATGGTCAACGCGCGCTTGCAGACGCAAGCCATGCGGCTCGGCGATGTCACCTTTCTTTCGGAAGGCGAAATCGTCCAAACCGCCGAGATGTCTGGATCGCCGCTCGCCTCCGACAGGATTTGGGAATACTGGACGCGGCGAAGCGGGTACGTTTCAGACGCTGACGCGAAGGCGTGATAGCGCGAGTGCGATCTTGATGCTCTCCAGAGTTAATCCGCCGTTCAGAGCGGAACATATCGGCAGCCTGTTGCGCCCGCCCGCTCTCCTCGATTTGCGCCGGCGGTTCGCGCGCGGTGAAGCTAGCCGGGATGAATTGGCCGCGGCGGAAGATCGGGCGATCACCGAGGCTCTCGCGCTTCAGGAGCGCGTCGGTCTGAAGGTTGCAACCGACGGCGAGTTCCGCCGCCGTTCCTATCACAGCTTCTTCTACAGCCAGCTCGGCGACATCACCATCGATGTTGCGGGCGCAGCCTCCGGACAGGCCGGCACTCGCGCCGATCAACCGGCGTCGCTGATCAACAGCCGAGTCACATGGACCAACCCGATCAACGTCGCCGACTTTAAATTTATCGAGGCCAACACCAGGCTTGTCCCCAAAATCACCATACCCGGTCCGTGCGCGCTGCATTACCGCGGCGGCGATGCCGCCGTGCTGGCGAGTGCCTATAAAGACGTCGATCAATTCTGGGACGACATCGTCGTAGCATTTGGCAAGGAATTGACCGCGCTGGCGCGCGCTGGCTGCCGCTATATCCAAATCGACGAAACCGCGTTCGCGAAGTTCGGCGACCCCGAGGTACAAGCGGCACTTGCGGCGCGCGGCGACGATTGGAATGCGCTGATCGACAAGTACATCGCCGTCACCAATCGGATACTGGGCGAAGCGCCGACGGAATTGCGGGTCGGCATGCACTTGTGCCGCGGCAATCGCGGCGGCCGCTGGCATGCCGAGGGCAGCTACGATGTGGTCGCCGACCGATTGTTCAACGCGCTCGATGTCAAGTTCTATTTCCTGGAATACGACTCGCCGCGCGCGGGAACGTTCAGTCCGCTGCGGTTCACGCCGCCCCACAAAAGCGTCGTGCTCGGAATTGTGACGACCAAGACTTCGTCGGTGGAGAGCAAGGCCGACCTCACGCGCCGCCTTGACGAGGCGACAAAATATCTAAGCCTCGATCAGCTCGCCATCAGCCCGCAATGCGGCTTCGCCAGCGTCGACACCGGCAATCCGATCTCGGCGCAAGCGCAGGAGCAGAAGCTGCGTCTGATTGTCGAGTTCGCGCGCGAGACGTGGGGCGACAGCTGACGCGACGGCGGCCTGTGAATCGGCCGGGTTACCCCGGCCGCGCGTTATGATGAGCTCGTGTCGCGCTTTACCGGCGTTGGCCGGTGCAGTCCGCCCATCAGCGCCGGCTGGAACAGCGCCGCCGAGGCAAGCGTGCAAACCAGCGAGAGCGCCAATAGCTTGCCCATGCTCGATATGCCGGGCTGATTAGACAGCCACAGGCTGCCAAAGGCGGTCGCGGTCAGGAGCGTGCTGTAAAACACGGCGCGCGTCAGGACCGATTCCAGGAAGTTGCTTTCGCCGCGGCGCCACGCGGTCACGTAGTAGATCTTGAATGCCACGCCGACACCGAGCAATACCGGTAACGCGATGATGTTGGCGTAGTTCAATTCGAATCGCGTCAACGCGCAGATTTCGAGCGTAACGAGCCCGGCGACAATCAGCGGAGTGAGCGTGACCAGAACGTCGGTCAGACGCCGCAGCACAATCCACAGCAAGATCGCGATCGAAAGAAGAGCGAGTCCGGCCGCCTCGGCAAAAGCCGTAACGATGGTGTTGCCCCATTCGATACTGCCGATGGCTTCGCCCGTCGCGGTCGGCTGCACGGCCAACACCGCCTGCGCAAACCGGCCGATTGTCGCGTTGTCGTTGGCGTTGCCCTTGGGCCAGATTTCGATCCGCGCCCGGCCGTCCGGCGCGATCCAATCGTGGACCACTTCGGGTGGCAGGTCGCTGTGGGTAATCGGCCCGGCCGAGAGACTTTGAGCGATGTCGCCGAGATCGACCTGAAGCGGACGGATAAAGGCGTCGGTGGCGCGCGTGCGTTGCGCCGCGTCGGCATGCGCGAGTTTATCAAGGTCGGCGGCCAGGCGCCGCGCCGCATCGGCAGCGCCGCCGCTATTCTGCTCGGCAATATCTTGCAAGGCCGCGACGCTCTGCTCCAGTGCGGTGACATTTTCGGCATCGCTCGGAGCCGGACGAGCCGGACTCGTCAAAGCCGGCGCCAGCGTGTCGTGAGTTTTTTTGATGAGCGGCAGCTTTTGATCCTGACCCGACGGAACGAAGCTGTCGAGAGTGAAGGTTGTGGCTACCTCGGGCAGCGCCCTGAGCTTGGCCACCGTCTCGTTAACGTCGGCAGGCGGGACCAAAATCTTGGCCGTGCTCAAAGGTATTTCCTTGCCGAGCCGGTAAAGCGAGACCAAGGCGGGAGACGTTTGTTTCTCCAAAGCCAGCGGATCGAAATTGAAATGCAACCAAAAAAGCGATGGCGATCCGGCGACGACGATAGTCACGGTGGTAATGATCACCGCGATCCGGTGGCGCGTCAGGAACGCGTCCGCCCTCGCTAACGATGGCAGATTAAGCGGCTTCGGCTCGGGCGGAGGATTGACGGCGCGAATAAGCGCCGGGAGCAAGGTCAGGCTCGTCGCGTACGCGACCACCATGCCGAAGCCGGCAATAATGCCAAGCTGCGCCAATCCAGTGTAAGCCGTGGGGGTGAAGGACAAGAAGCCCGCCGCCGCAGCACCGGCCGCGAGCGTGAGCGGAATACCCACCCAGTCGGCGGAGCCGACAAGCGCGCGGCCGAGGTCGTTCTTGTCATGCCGTTCGGCGCGATAGCGGACGGTGTATTGAATCGCAAAATCAGCGCCGAGACCGACGAAGAGAACGGCGAAGGCGAGTGAGATCGGGTTCAGCGCGCCGACCATCAAAATGCCGCCGGCGGAGGTGACCAGGAGCCCGACCGTCAGATTGATCACCGCCGCCGCAACAAGCCGCAGCGATCGCAGCGCCAGCCATAGGATCGCAAGTATGATCGCGCCGGTCACGACGCTGTTGAGCACAATACCCTCGTGCACGCCGGAGAATTCGTTGTCCGAGATGACGACCGGCCCGGTGAGACTGACGTCCGCTCCGAACTTTTGCTCGATGCCGGTTTGGGTGACGATATCGCGAATGGCGGCCGTCGCTCGACCGCCCGGCTCGAGTGCATTGTGATCGAGCACCGGCCAAACCTGAACAAAGCGATGCAGCTCGAGCGGCTTTGGATCGCCCTGCGACAAGATCCGCCAGGAGAACTCGGCGGGCTCGCCTTTCGCCAAATCCTCAAGCGTTGTAGCCGCTGCACTCAATGGCCGTTGCAAGTCATCGAATGGCAGCAAGTCTTGCTGCGTTGACAACAACAGTTGGCCGAGCACCCGCAGCAAGCCGCGCAGGCTTGGATCGGTCACGAGCCCGGCAACGAGCGGCTTTGCTTTGGCAAGCGGTTCGGTGAAATGCTCGATCCGCTCGGGCGGCAGATAGAGTAGCCCGTTGCGGCGGAAAAATGGGCTGTCAAATTGATCCGCGACCGAGTGGAATAGACCCGGCTTGTCCGCCAAAGCTATCTCCAGTTCGCGGGCCGCCGCCTTTACCGCTTCGGGAGTCGGCGCACGCACGTCGGCAATAATGAGCTCGACGGTCTGCGGAAATGCCCGCTGAAAATCTATCTCATGCTGACGCCATGGCAGCCGCGCCGAAAGGAGATCGTTGATGTCGGTATTTATTGCAAAATGGCGTCCGGCGTAGACCGCTGACGCGGCGGCAAGAATAAGCCCGGCTAATATGACGCTGCGCGAATAACGAATGCAAAAATCGACCGTGCTCTCAATCCAGGACTGCAACATGCCCGCTCTCTGCCGCCAATGACCATCAAACTCAATGATGCTTGCACTGCTAGCGCGTTAATGGGCCGTGGGCGACCCCCCTCGTGGATCGATAATCTCGGCTTCAGTGAGTTTGAAGCGGAACGGTGGTGCTGACGGTCGGACTTTTGGAAGTGGCAGCCAAGTAAGCATGGATCGCCGCGACCACTTGTGCGCCCTCGCCGACCGCCGCGGCGACGCGCTTGACCGACTGTGCCCGCACATCGCCGATAGCAAATATTCCGCGCCGCGTCGTTTCTAAAGGATGACGGCCGGCGGCGGCATCTTCGCCGGTGAGAACAAAACCCTTCGCATCGAGCGATATTCCGGATCCGCGCAGCCAATCGGTGTTGGGTTCGGCGCCGATAAACAGAAACAAGTGCCTGATTGGCCGGCGCACTTCCTGGCCGTTTGCGCCTACGCGCCAGCGGACCGCTTCGAGGATGCCGTCACGCCCTTCCAGACCGCTGACGACTGCACCGGTGACAACTTCTACATTGGTGAGGCCGCGCACGCGATCAACCAGGTAACGCGACATCGTCTCGCCGAGGTCGCGGCGGGCCAGCATCGAGACTTTGACACCTTGGCCCGCCAGGAAAACGACAGCCTGACCGGCCGAATTTCCTGCGCCGACCAATGCGACTTCCTGATTGGCGCAAAGCTTTGCTTCCACCGGCGACGCCCAATAATGCACGCTTGAGGACTCGAAGCCTTCGAGGCTCGCGACGTCAGGCCTGCGGTAGCGCGCGCCGGTCGCGACAACCACGGAGCGCGCGCGCACCTCTTCACCGGTTTGCAACTTCAAACTGAAAAGACCTGACGCATTCTCACCCGCGGTGATGCTCGTCGCTTCGTCCGGGATAGCCATTTCGGCTCCGAATTTCTGCGCTTGATTATAAGCGCGCGCCATCAGCGCCATTCCGGTGATCCCGGTGGGAAAGCCCAGATAGTTTTCGATTCTCGCCGATGCGCCGGCCTGACCGCCGAAGGCGCGGCAATCGAGCACTAAAGAGGAGAGGCCTTCCGAGGCGGCGTAGACGGCGGTGGCAAGTCCGGCAGGGCCGGCGCCGACGACAGCCACGTCAAAGATGCGATCCGCAGCAATCGGCCGCACCAAGCCGAGGCAACGCGCCAGTTCATTCACGCTCGGATTGCGCATGAACGTTCCGCGCGGACACACAACGATAGGCAACTCTCCGGGATCGATGTGGAAGCGTTCGATCAGCGCCTTGGCCGGCGCGTCGGTTTCCGAATTGAGAAACTGATGGGGATGAGCGTTGCGGCGGAGAAATTCCTCCAGCCGCAAGACGTCGCCATTACCGGCACGGCCGACGATAATCGGACCACCCGCTCCCCCTTCCCGAAGGATGCGCATGCGCCGCAGGATCAGCGCACGCATGATGATCTCGCCGAGCTCGGCTTCCGCGATCAACAACGCCCGCAGCCGCTCCGGCGGAATGATGAGCGCCTCGACGGGACCGCTTGCTTTTGCATCCACCAGTGCTGGACGGCCGGCAAGCTGCGCGAGCTCGCCGAGGAAAGCACCCATCTCATGCGTGATCACCGGCTGGGATTGACCGAGAGTGACGTGTTCGGTGACTGCGATCTTGCCGGCAAGGACGACCATCAGGCCGGGAGCGACTTCCCCCGCCGTCATGATCTGTTCGCCATTGGCAAAGGAGCGCACCTCACCGAACCGCCGGATGCGCTCGATCTGCAAAGGATCGAGCTTCGGGACCATTTGATCCCGGCGCTGGTCGAAGAGGGATGGCGTCGGCACGGTTGGCATGAGCAGACCAAAAAACGTCAAGAAATTCTGGTGCTGCCGGTCAGGATTGAACTGACGACCTCTCCCTTACCAAGGGA
>DAIUEQ010000098.1:0-12897 GCA_036845025.1 Xanthobacteraceae bacterium
AGATTGGCCGCTTCCGGCCCTTGCACCCAGTTTTCAATCGCTTGCTGGGCCAGGAACGGCTGGTAACGGGTCCGGAAAGTGGCACTACGCGCGACGCGATCGCGGTCGACTTCGAATGGCGCGGACGGCGGCTTCGCATCTATGACACCGCGGGCCTGCGCCGGCGTTCGCGCATCGTCAACAAAATCGAAAAGCTCGCCGCCGCGGACGCCCGTGACGCGGTTCGCTTCGCGGAAGTGGTGGTCGTGCTCATGGACGCGCAGGCACCATTTGAGGAGCAGGACATTCGCATCGCCGACCTCGTCGAACAGGAAGGCCGCGCCATTGTCATTGCCATCAACAAGATCGACCTGATGCCGCGGCAGCCCAATGTTCGGGCGCGGCTGCGCGAGGCCGCCGACGGCTTGTTGGCGCAGATCAAGGGCGTGCCGCTCGTTCTGGTATCGGCCCGCGCCGGCGAAGGGCTCGACGAGTTGATGGCGGCGGCAATGGAAAGTCATGCCGTCTGGAACCGGCGCGTACCGACGGCCGCGCTCAATCGCTTCCTGAGCGAAGCGGTCGGCAGTCATTCGCCGCCGGCGGTCAAGGGCCGACCTGTGCGCCTCGATTACATGACGCAGCCGAAGTCGCGTCCACCAACTTTCGTTTTGTTTGCCGCGCGCGCGGCGGCCCTGCCGGAGACCTACCGCCGCTACCTGATTAATGGCCTGCGAGAGACCTTTGACCTGCCGGGCACGCCAATTCGTCTCAACGTTCGGGCCAAGTCCAATCCTTACGCCAAGCGAAAGCGCCGCTGATGGATGATCTGACGGGGCAAAAAAGTCCCGAAGTTGGCGCGGTGCGGCGTGAGGCTGCTTTCGCGTTTATTTTCGCGACCGTCCTCCTCGACATGCTTGCCGTCGGAATCATCATTCCGGTGTTGCCCAAGCTGGTGTTCGATTTCCTCGGCGGCAACGCTGGAGAGACTGCAAAAATACTCGGCATTTTCGGCACGGCGTGGGCGCTGATGCAGTTCTTTTTCTCGCCGTTGCAGGGCGCGCTGTCGGACAGTTTCGGGCGGCGCTTGATGATCCTTTTGTCAAATTTCGGCGTCGGCCTCGACTATGTACTGATGGCGCTCGCGCCGACACTCGGCTGGCTATTCATCGGCCGGGTGATTTCCGGCATTACGGCTGCGAGTATTTCGACCGCTTATGCCTACGTCGCCGATGTGACGCCGCCGGACCAGCGCGCTGCCCGCTTCGGATTTTTAGGAGCCGCCTTCGGGGCCGGCTTTGTGTTGGGCCCTGCGCTCGGGGGACTCGCCGGGACGATATCGCCGCGGCTGCCGTTCTGGATCGCGGCGGGCTTGAGCTTGGCGAATGCGTGTTACGGGCTTGTGATCCTGCCGGAATCGTTGCCGGTTGCGCGTCGCGCGCGCTTTGCCTGGCGCCGCGCTAATCCATTCGGCGCGTTGGCGTTGCTGCGGTCGCACGCCATGTTGTTTCGGTTAGCCACCGTCAACTTCCTGGGCAATTTGGCGCACGCGGTGCTGCCGAGCATTGGCGTGCTGTACATGATGTATCGCTACGGCTGGAACGAAAGCCTCGTCGGATTGACGCTTGCCGCCGTTGGGGTTGCTTCAATCGTTGTTCAGGGCCTCGTGGTCGGGCCGGTGACGCGATGGGTCGGCGAGCGTACGGCGTTGATGCTCGGCCTCGTCTTTGGGGTCGGGGGATTCCTTATCTTTGCTCTCGCGCCGAATGGTCTGATCTTCTGGCTCGCCATCCCGGTTATGGCGCTCTGGGGATTGGAGGGGCCGGCGTGTATGGCGCTGATGAGCCGTTTGGTGGGCGCCTCCGAGCAGGGTCAATTGCAGGGCGCAAACGCGAGCGTCACCGGAATCGCTAACCTCTTTGGCCCGGCGCTTTTCACGCTCACCTTTGCTTTCGCCATTGGCGGCGGCCGGGAATTCAATCTTCCCGGCGCGCCGTTCTTGATTGCCGCGTTGCTGCTCGTCGCCGCGGCATTCGCGGCGTGGCTGGCGACGCGCGAATAGTTCGAATTGCCCGCGGCAGCGCCGGCGCTCAGGCCGGTGGCATGAATTCCAGTAATTTTCCGGCGGGAAAATCGTAAAGCTTTCCGGTCTCGGTAAAGTCCGAAAGACATAGATCGACGATCTTTGCCGCTACCTGATCGGGCGCCGGCAGCGTGGCGGGATCCTCGCCGGGCATGACCTGTGCGCGCATGCGCGTGCGGGTAGGACCGGGATTAAATAAATTGACCCGGACGTTGGTCGAACTCGTTTCTTCGGCGTAGGTGCGCACCAATACGTCGAGCGCGGCTTTTGAAACCGAATACGGCGCCCGATAGGCCCGGGGAGCGGTGGCGGCGCCGGATGTGACGAACACCGCACGCCCGGCGGCGGAAAGCCTGAGCAACGGGTTCATTGCGCGGATGAGGTGCCAGTTGGCGGTGACATTGATCGCGAGCGACTCATCCCAGGTTTTCGGCTCGATGTGATCAAGTGGCGAGGGGACACCACCGACGGCGGCGTTACCGACGAGTACATCGAGCCGTCCATAGCGCTCGTTGAGCGCCGCGCCAAGCCGATACAGGGCGGGATAGTCGCGGAGGTCGAGCGGAGTGAGTGTGGCCGAGCCGCCGGCGGCGCGCACTGCGTCGTCAAGCTCCTCAAGCCCGCCGACGGTCCGCGCCAAAGCCACCACATGCGCGCCGCCGCGCGCAAGCAACAGGGCGGTCGCGTAGCCGATGCCGCGCGAGGCGCCGGTGACGAGCGCGATCCGATCAGCAAACGGTTGTGGCATTCTCTAGTGGTCCGATTCTAACATTCGCATCCCATCTCGGCACGTTCTTATGCGAATGTTAGAATCAAAGGATCACTAGCAAATAAAAGCCCTAGTGGAGCTTTGGATTGACATTCGCTTCGCGGACTTGCGGGTTGGGGTAGCGAATGTCAAATTCGCTCCACTAGCTCGCCTCGGCGAGCAACGAGAGTTGGCGGGACGGGGCGTCGTGCGCCGTACGGTCGGTCAGCGGTGTCGGGTATTCGCCGGTAAAGCAGTGGTCGGTGAATTGCGGGCGCACCGGATCGCGGCCCTTCTCGCCCATAGCGCGATAGATGCCATCGACCGATAAAAACGCCAGCGAGTCGGCGCCGATGAATTTGCGCATGCCTTCCAGATCGTGGGTCGCAGCCAGCAGCTTGTCCTGCTCCGGCGTGTCGATGCCGTAATAATCGGGGTGGGTGATCGGCGGCGAGGCGATGCGGAAATGAACCTCGCGGGCGCCGGCATCGCGCATCATCTGCACGATCTTGACCGAGGTCGTGCCGCGCACAATCGAGTCGTCGATCAGGACGATGCGCTTGCCGTTCACCACGGCGCGGTTGGCGCTGTGTTTCAGGCGGACGCCGAGCTGGCGGATTTGTTGCGTTGGCTCGATGAAGGTGCGGCCGACATAATGGTTGCGGATAATGCCAAGCTCATAGGGGATGCCGGAGGCCTGCGCGTAGCCGATTGCCGCGGGGACGCCCGAATCCGGCACAGGAATGACAACGTCGCCGCTTGCCGGCGCCTCGCGGGCAAGCTCCGCACCGCAGGTTTTGCGCACGTCGTAGACGCTGCGGCCGCCGATGATCGAGTCCGGCCGCGAAAAATAGATGTACTCGAAGATGCAAGGCCGCGGCGGCATCGCAGGAAACGGTTTTTGCGAATGCGCGCCGTCTTCGTCAATCACCAGCACTTCACCGTTCTCGACGTCGCGCACATATTGCGCGCCGATGATGTCGAGCGCGCAGGTCTCGGAGGCGAGGATCGGACATCCATCCAGCTTGCCGAGCACCAGCGGCCGGATGCCCAAAGGATCGCGCGCGCCGATCAATTTCTTGTTGGTTAATCCAACGAAGGCATAAGAGCCTTCGAGTAGACGCAGGCCCTCGATGAAGCGGTCGACGAAACGGTTGCGGTGCGATCGTGCGACCAGGTGCAAAATGACCTCGGTGTCGGTGGTCGATTGCATCATGGCGCCTTCGCGCACCAGTTGGCGACGCAGCGTCCGGCCGTTGGTCAGGTTGCCATTGTGGCCGACGGCGAAACCGCCGGCGTTGAGTTCGGCGAACAACGGCTGCACGTTGCGCAAAATTGTCTCGCCGGTCGTCGAATAGCGCACATGCCCGACAGCGGCGGTGCCGGGCAGCCGGTCGATCACCTCACGCTTGGAGAACGCGTCGCCGACCAGGCCGAGGCGACGCTCAGAGTGGAATCGCCCACCGTCGAAGCTGACGATGCCGGCGGCTTCCTGGCCGCGGTGTTGCAGCGCATGGAGACCGAGTGCGGTGATGGCGGCGGCATCCGGATGACCGAAAATGCCGAACACGCCGCATTCTTCGTGTAGCCGGTCGTCTTCAAGATCGAAGCCGCCAGTCGTTGTCATGTTCACAGGCCTTCGATCATTTTAACGCGTCGTGCCCTTGGCGCCGAGCAATTGCTGCATTCCGACCCGGGTTGACCGGTCATAGCCCGGTTCGGCGCCGGGGCTGGGAGTAATGCCGAGTTCGCCGTGCTGTTCAGGCGCATTTTCCGGCGTTTCGGTGTCTTCCGGTTTCGGCCGCTTCAACCTCTTCAAGATGGTGCTTTCGGGGTCCTCCGGCAACATGGACATTAACCATTGTCCGGTTCCGGCGAGGACGACCCGGGATTTTGCGCTTTTGACCCATTCCGGCTGGCTGCGGTCGGGCACGAGCCAGGTGAAAAACAAAAACGCAATCACGACAATGACCAATCCGCGGGCGAGTCCGAACAGAAAGCCAAGCGTGCGGTCGAGCGCCCCGACCCGACTATCGAGCACCATGTCGGAAATGCGCACCGTCAGGATCGAGACCACAATGAGGGTGAGCAGAAAGACGCCGCCAACCACGGCGACCGTGGCCACGGCGTCATTGTTAAAGTATTGCCGCGCGTAGGGCAGGAGCTTGGAATACGAGTAAAGCGTCGCCACCGCGGCAAGAATCCAGGCGATGATGGAAAGCACCTCGCGCATGAAGCCGCGGACCATGGCGAGAAAGCCGGATACCAGCATGACCGCGATCAAGACGATATCGAGCAGCGTTATCGGCATTTTCGGCTAAACCGCCCGCCCATCCGGGTTCGCGGCGTATATAGCCGGGCCGGGATGCGCCGTCATCCGCCTTTTAGCCGCTGGACCGGTGCGTCTTGGCTCACCCCTGGCGCTATCGACCCGACGGCGGGGCGATCAACGCCCGCGTCCGCCGGATCGTTTGCCAGGCGGCGTTCCCCCTTGCGCGATATCGGCAACAAGGCTCGAGACGCTTCCGATCGGGGTGATCGCGAATCCTTCTGCGGCTTCTTTGCGTGCCGCCTCCGGGGTGATGGCTTTGGTAAAGCCGAGTTTCTGCGCCTCTTTAAGCCGTGCCGCGGTCTGCCCTACCGGCCGCACGGCTCCCGACAGGGACACTTCCCCGAAATAGACGGCATCCGGCGGCAATGGCGCGTGCGCCAAGGACGATAGCAACGCCGCGGCGGCAGCGAGGTCCGCTGCCGGCTCGGTAATACGCAGGCCGCCGGCGACGTTGAGGTAAACGTCATGCCCGGACAGGCGGACACCGCAATGGGCTTCCAGCACCGCAAGCACCATCGACAACCGGCTGGAATCCCAGCCGACGACGGCGCGCCGCGGCGTGCCCAGCGAAGTGGGGGCGACCAGCGCCTGGATTTCGACGAGCAGCGGCCGGGTTCCTTCGATGCCGGCAAAGACGGCGGTGCCGGCGCTGCCGAGATCGCGCTCGGACAGAAATAATTCGGAGGGGTTTGGCACTTCGCGCAGTCCAGTACCGGTCATCTCGAACACGCCGATTTCGTCGGTCGGTCCGAAGCGGTTCTTCATCGCGCGCAAGATGCGGAAGTGTTGCGAGCCTTCACCCTCGAACGACATGACGGCGTCGACCATGTGCTCGACGACTCGGGGTCCGGCGATCTGTCCGTCCTTGGTCACGTGGCCAACGAGAATCACCACGCCGCCGGTGCGCTTGGCAAAGCGTATCAGTTCGGCCGCCGACCCGCGCACCTGCGTCACGGTTCCGGGCGCGGCTTCAACGGTTTGCGTCCACATGGTCTGAATCGAATCGATCACCGTGAGCTGCGGCGCTTTGCCGTGCGAGAGCGTGGCGACGATGTCCTCGACGGAAGTCTCGGCGGCGAGTTCCACGGCAGCTTCGCCGAGGCCAAGGCGTTCGGCACGCAGCCGGACCTGCGCCACCGCTTCCTCGCCCGAAATATAAACCGCGCGATGGCCGTTGCGTGCGTAGGCGGCGGCGACTTCGATCAAGAGCGTCGACTTGCCGATCCCCGGGTCGCCGCCAAGCAGCAGCACGGAGCCGCGTACCAGGCCGCCTCCAGTCACCCGGTCGAATTCGGCAATGCCCGCGGCGAGCCGCGGCGTGTGCAGTGGTTCGCCCTTGAGCGGTTCGATGACGAACAGGCGGCCTTTGCGCGATCCTCGGCCGGATGCGGCAACGCCTTCCTCGGCGATTGAATTCCATTCGCCGCAGGCATCGCAACGGCCGCTCCAGCGCGCGGTCGCGGCCCCGCAGTTCTGACAAACAAATGTTTTTGCGCGCGCCGCCATCCCTTTCTCCTAAGTCCCGCGATAGACGAGATGACAGCGCGGCGCCAGGCGGGTGAGAATTTCGTAGCCGATTGTGCCGGCTGATTCGGCGACCTCTTCCAATGTAATTTGCTCGCCGATGAAAATTGCGAAATCGCCGCGGCGAACTTCGTCGTCGGCAAGCGCGGTCACATCGATGCACGCCAGGTCCATCGAAATATTGCCGGCAATCGGGCAGCGTTTCCCGGCGATGACGGCCGATGTGCCGCGTTTGTCGTCCGAGCCGCTCGCGGCGCGCAACAGTCCGTCGGCGTAGCCAATTGACGCGACCGCGAGACGTGAGGGCCGCCGCGCCGTCCAGGCGCCGCCATAGCCGACGGTCTCGCCTTGCCGTATCTGGCGCAACTGCAGGATACGGCCGCTGAGTTCGATGGTGGAGCGCATCGGATTGGCGCGTCCGGGCTTAGGATTGATGCCGTAGAGCGCGGCGCCGGCGCGTACCATGTCGAAATGGGCCTGTTCGCCCAGAAAAATTCCCGACGAGTTCGCAAGCGAAGCGGGAACGCCGCGATACAGAAGGCGCAGCTCGCGAAATTGCCGGATTTGACTGGCGTTAAGCGGATGGTCGGGCAGTTCGGCGCAGGCCAGATGACTCATCAACAGCGTGAAGCCGTGGCTTTCGTCGCGCAGGCGTGACGCCAGAGCGGCGGCCTCGGCAACCGAAATGCCCAGGCGGTTCATTCCGGTATCCACATGGATGGCCGCGCCGCCGCGCCAGCCGTCGGCGGCAACAAAGGCATCCCACTCGGTCAATTCCGGGAGCGTGTTGATGACCGGCTGAACGTTGATTTCGGCGAACACCGCAGCCGCCTCCACGGAAAATCCGTTCAGCACGTAGACGGCCGCATCGCGCACGCACGCCCGAACGCGCCGTGCCTCGGCTAGGTCGGCAACAAAAAAAGTCCGGCAGCCGGCGTGGGCGAGCTTGGCGGTGACCGGTTC
The DNA here is from genome assembly GCA_036845025.1 of Xanthobacteraceae bacterium. GTDB lineage: Bacteria > Pseudomonadota > Alphaproteobacteria > Rhizobiales > Xanthobacteraceae > BOG-931. The sequence continues at coordinate 7,627 of DAIUEQ010000098.1, forward strand.
GAGACCAAGCCCGTAGGCATTGGCTTTGACAACGGCGGCGCACTCAGAGGCCGGAAGGAGCCGCGTCAGCGTGTGGAAATTCTCCTCGATGGCATTCAGGTCGATAACCAGCGTGCCCCCGGTCTCAGGGTCGCCCAATTGGTTCTGCCGCTCGGAGGCAGTCTCGCTTCGGGTCATGCCGCCTTATGAACCGGCAGCGGGGCGGCGGTAAAGCGCAGAGATTTTGCCGGCCTAAAAGCTTGGCCCGTGCGCGGAATCCAGGTTGGCAAAGCGCGTCACGGCGGCGTCGAACTGCAGTTCGATAGTGCCTGTGGGACCGTGGCGCTGCTTGCCGATGATAACTTCAGCCTTGCCGTCCACGCGCTCGCCTTCAGCCAGCCATTCGGCGAATTTTTCCCGACTCGTTTCCGTCGGCTTGCGCATCTGGTGATAATATTCCTCGCGGAAGACGAACAGCACCACGTCCGCGTCTTGTTCAATCGAGCCGGACTCGCGCAAGTCGGAAAGCTGCGGACGTTTATCTTCGCGGGCTTCAACTTGCCGCGACAATTGCGACAGCGCGACGATGGGGACGTTGAGCTCCTTCGCCAACGCCTTGAGCCGAGTGGTAATTTCCGTGACTTCCTGCACCCGATTTTCGCTCGAGCGACGGGTCGTGCCCTGGAGCAGCTGGATATAATCGATCACCAGGAGGTCTAGGCCGCGCTGGCGCTTGAGCCGCCGCGCGCGGGCCGCCAGTTGCCCGATTGAAAGGCCGCCGGTTTCGTCGACATAGAACGGCAGGTTTTGCAGTTCGATCGAGACGTCTTTGATTTTCTCAAAATCGGCTTCGTCGATCGCGCCGCGGCGGATCTTGTTCGACGGTATCCCGGTTTGCTCGGAGATGATGCGGGTGGCGAGTTGTTCGGCCGACATTTCCAGTGAGAAGAAGCCGACAATGCCGCCGTTGACGGTGGCCATGTGCCCGTCGGTACGAACCTCGCCCGACCAACTCCTGGCGACGTTGTAGGCGATATTCGTCGCGAGTGCGGTTTTGCCCATGCCCGGCCGGCCGGCAAGGATGATCAAGTCGGAGGACTGCAAGCCGCCCATCCTCGAGTCGAGATCGGTCAGGCCGGTGGCCAATCCGGATAGGTTGCCGTCTCGCTGGTAGGCCAGGGCCGCCAAATCGACGGCGGTGGTCAGCGCCTGCGCGAAGCGCTGGAAGCCGCTTTCGTAACGCCCCGCTTCGGCGAGTTCGTAGAGCTTCTTTTCAGCGTCTTCGATGTGGCTCTGCGGCGTGGCATCGACTGGAGCATCGTAGGCGAGGTTGACCATGTCCTCGCCGATGGTGATGAGGTCGCGGCGAATGGACAGATCGTAGACGGTGCGGCCGTAATCCTCGGCGTTGATGATGGTGGTCGCTTCGGCGGCGAGCCGCGCGAGGTATTGGTTGAGCGAGAGCCCGGCGATATCGAGTTCCGCCGGCAGAAAAGTCTTCAGCGTCACCGGCGTCGCTAATTTCCCAGCCCGGATCAGGCTTCCTGCCAGCTCAAAAACGCGCTGGTGAATAGTTTCGAGGAAGTGCTTCGGTTCGAGGAAGTCGGAAACGCGATAAAACGCCTCGTTATTGACGAGGATGGCGCCGAGCAGCGCCTGCTCCGCCTCGATATTGTGCGGCGGCGTGCGGTAAACGGGCTCCGCCGGAAGCTGCTTGCGTGCGGTCGAATCGAATACTGCCATGGTCCCGATCAGGGAATCTGCCTGTGGCCGTTTTGCGGTCACTCAACATCGCGAAATACTCAACACCGTTTAACGCCCGAACAGGGGCGACTAGCTACCCAGCGCGGAGACTGTCGATAGTCGACCAGCCGGGTAATAGGAAACGCTCGTTACTGCTTTCCCCGATAACCACCGGCTTCTTGGCGGCCGACCGATAATGCTTGACCGCCGCCTTTCCAGCGCTGCGCAATCCGCGCTACTCACCGGCAAGGCGCAATGGAGTAGGCAAAGCCTGCTCAGCGGCGCGCAGGCGCGCCTCTTCACGCCCGATATAATCGCGCGTCTGCGGCACCACGCCCTTGCGCTTGGTCATTTGCAGCTGGAAGACCACCATATCGCTCTCGCGGAACGCCATTTCCGATGACGCAAGGTAGAATTCCCACATTCGCACAAAGCGCATGTCGTAAAGCCGTTCCACCTCCTCGCGGTGCGCGAGAAAACGCTCGCGCCAGGCCTTCAGCGTTTCGGCGTAGTGGAGTTGCAGCACTTCGACATCAGTCACAGTCAGTCCCGCGCGCTGGACCGGCGGCAGAATTTCGGAAAGGGCAGGGATGTACCCGCCGGGAAAAATGTACTTCGCTATCCAGGGATTGGTGACGCTCGGCGGCCCGCTGCGGCCGATGGTGTGCAGGAGAAAGACGCCATCGTCGCTGAGAATCTCCGCGCACTTGCGAAAGAAGGTGTCGTAAAATCCGACGCCGACGTGTTCGAACATGCCGACAGAAACAATGCGATCGAAGTGGCCGGCGACGTCGCGATAGTCCTCAAGGCGAAAGATGGCGTCATTCACTCGCCCCTGTTCCAGCGCCCGCTGGCTGGCGCGGGCGTGCTGCTCGCGCGAAAGGGTGATGCCAGTTGCGTGCGCACCGGCCACGCCGGCGAGATAGAGCGCCATTCCACCCCAACCACAGCCGATGTCGAGCACATTGGCGCCGGGCCTAACGAGAAGCTTGGCGGCGAGGTGACGCTTCTTGGCGAGCTGCGCGTCGTCGAGCGAGGTGTCCGGCGTATCAAAATAGGCGCAGCTATATTGCTGGTCGGCGTCAAGGAAGAGCGCGTAGAGCCTGCCGTCCAGGTCATAGTGATGAGCCACGTTCCGCAGCGATCGCGAACGCGGGTTGAATTGTTGCAAACGTCGAAACACGTAGCGCACGGCCCGCAACGGCAGAGCCCAGCGCGGCACCGCGACGCGTTCTTGCCGGAGCAGAAGGGCAAGTACATCCGCGATCGAGCCTTGCTCGACGACAAAATCGCCGTCCATATACGCTTCGCCCAAGCGGAGCTCGGGATTCAGCAATACCGAGCGCTGGGCTTTCGCGGTGGTAAAGCGCACGGCGATCGGCGGTCCGCTGCCATCGCCGAATGTGTACTGCCTTCCGCTCGCCGTGGTTACAGCGAAGGAACCGTGGCGGATAAAACGCCGTAAAAAAACACTGAGCAACCAATCCACAACTGTCTCCACCTAGTCTAGGGCGCTGCCGCGAAGTGTATCGGCCGGCGGCGCAGTCGAATTCATTGACGCAAGCGTTTCCCGCAATCGCTTCACGCAATGGGCTTTTCGAGTTGCCGTCATTAAAACAAAATCATCGTGGACCAGCAATGTAGGTGAACATGTCCCGTGCCGACATGTCCCCCCTCACCTTTGGCCGGTTTTTGGGGTAAAGAGGGGCGGGCTTTTGCAAGGAATCGAGGAGTTTAGGGTGACCTGGCGTCTCGTCCCCATCATCGGGTTGGTTGCGTTGCTTTGTCCCGCCGTGGCCAAAGCGCAAACCAATCTCGACCAGGGCAAAACGCCGTCGCAGATTTTTGCCAACGCTTGTGTCGAGTGCCACAAAGAGCCACGTGGCCTTGCCAGGGGTAGGAGCGCTTCGGCGCTCACTGAATTTCTGCGCGAGCATTACACGACAAACGGCCAACAGGCGGCCTCGCTTGCCGCTTACGTCCTCGGTGGTCGCAGCGCCGACACCCCGCCACCCGCGCCGCAGGGACACGGACCCAAGCCGGTCCCGGAGCGCGCGTCGGTTGAAGAACCCAAGCCGAACCGCCAAGGCCGACCTTCGGGCAAGCCCGAAGAGCGCTCGACGCGGAACCCCGCGGCCCGGCCCAGCGAGCCAGCAATTCCTAATGAGCAGCCTTCAGTCATGAGGCCCGTGGTGGCGCCGGCCGCAACCGCACATAACCGTCGCAAAGACCAGAGAGTCCCTGCCGCCCCAACGCCGAGCGAACCCGATGGGATGCAAGCGCCGGCTGCGGCGGTCGTTGAACCGGCCAGCTCAGGCGAGCCATCAAATCACGAATCAGGCCGGGAGCAGAGTTCGCCTGCCACTTCGGCCGCGCCGACGCGGGCCGTACCGGCCGAATCCGTGCCCGCTCCCTCCGGCGAAAATTCAGCAGCCCCGCGCGACCAAGTCCCCGATTAAGACCGGTCGGTTCAGTCCTTCTCGGCAGCCGGAGCAGTCTCGGGCTCGGCGCTTTCGCTTTTGTCGAGCGCCTGCGCGGCCTCCGGCTCGAAGAACGCTTCGGCGGCAAGCACGGCGGCTTCCTCTGGCGCGAGTTCTTCACGCAATTGCTTAACATCCTCGCCGCGCTCGATACGCGCCGCTTCCTCGTTGTTGCGAGCAACGACGATGGTGATCGCGGTCTCGATATCGGGATGCAAGGCGATCTGCACCTTGTGCTGGCCGATGGTCTTGATCGGCGTATTGAGCGCGATCTGATTGCGGCTGACCTTGTATCCGCCGGCCTCGAGCAATCCAACGAGGTCGCGCGGCGAAACCGACCCGAACAATTGACCGGCTTCGGAGGCTTGGCGCAGCACCGTAAAGCTTTTGCCGTTGATCTTGTCGGCAACGCCGCTTGCCTCGCCTTTGAGCTTTAGTGAGCGTGCCTCAAGGTCGGCCTTCATGCCCTCGAAGCGTGTGCGATTGTCGGCGGTGGCGCGCAGCGCCTTGCCGCGCGGCAACAGGAAATTCCGCGCGAAGCCGTCGCGGACGCGCACGACTTCGCCCATTTGGCCCAATCGGGGCACTCTCTCAAGCAGAATGACTTCCATGGTCGTGTTCCCGTCGCTCTAACGGATCACATAGGGCAAGAGGCCAAGAAAACGCGCGCGCTTGATGGCTTTTGCGAGTTCGCGCTGCTTCTTGGCCGACACCGCCGTAATACGGCTGGGCACGATCTTGCCGCGCTCGGATACGAAGCGCTGGAGCAGCTTGACATCCTTGTAGTCGATTTTCGGAGCGTTGGCGCCCGAGAATGGACAGCTCTTGCGCCGGCGGAAAAATGGCCGGCGCGCGCCGCCGGATTGCGATGAAAAGGCCATGATTATTCCTCCGTCGCCGCCGGTTCAGATGCTTCCGCCTCGTCGCGTGGACGGCGGTCGCGATCGCGCGGACGGTCGCCGCGATCTCCCCGATCAAAGCGATCGCCCCGATCGAAGCGGTCGCCGCGACGATCGTCGCGATCCCGATCACGTTCGGCGCGGCGCATCATCGCCGACGGCCCTTCCTC
>DAIUEQ010000099.1:0-12823 GCA_036845025.1 Xanthobacteraceae bacterium
TTGATCATGCGCTCAACGCTTGCGCGGTCAACAACGTCAACCTGCAACGCAAGCGCCTCGCCGCCGTCCTTACGGATGCTATCGGCAACGCGCTCGGCCGCAGCCACGTTGATATCGGCAATGGCGACGCGCCCGCCCTGGGCCGCGAGATCGCGCGCAATCGCTTCACCGATGCCGCTGCCGGCCCCGGTCACAATGATCGACTTCTTCTCAACAAGTCCTGGCAAAGCGTCCTCCTCGATTTGTCCGAAATTAGTGCGTGGGCCTGCCGATGCCGGATTGTGCGAGCGCTCGCCAATACGGTTCGCGCAACTCTTGTGCAATCGCTTCGGCTGGCAACGCGTCGAGTTTCGCCGAAAAAACCTCGGGCCCTACTCGCTCGACTCCGCCAATTTCGCGGAGAATGTCGAGCATTTCTTTGATCGGCAAAGCGCCCTCGCCGGGCTGCAGACGATGAAACAAACAATCTTGCTCCAGTGATCGCCCGGGCGGCGGCTCAGCTTCCGCATCCGTGACCTGTACGTAGGCAATGCGGTCACCCGGAATGGAGCGCAACAACCCGTCGTCGCGCCGGCCCCGGATATAGTGCCAGAAATCGAACGCCAGAGCGGTGTTTGGACGATCGGCGATTTGCAGGATCTGCCACGCCATCCTAAGGTCTTTGATTCCCCAGATGGGGATGAACTCTAGGATGCAGCGCAAGCCGTGCGCGGCGGCCCGGTCTGCCAGCAAGGCGAAGCTTTCGGCGATCTCCGGCACCGAAGCGAGGCCGGGCTGCAAAGTGCCGATCACCGTCATGGCGGAAACGCCCAGCTCGTCGGCGATGCGAAAGAAGTCATCCGCCGAGTAGCCGAGAAATTCCATGAAGCCGGGGTCGGATATTCCCGTACGCCAATGTGGCGCCCAGCTCGCCATCGGATCAAGTATCGGAAGGCTCACGCCTAAGTCCGCCGCCATCTTGCGCATGTCGCCCGGCGAGATGCCTTTGGCCTGGTTTCGATCGACGTCGAGCGGCGTCATGCTCATTTCGTTGAGCCCAACCGCGACCGTCGCTTTCAGCTGATCTTGAAACGATAAATTGCGCACATTGCCTATCCACATGGTGTGGTGTTTGGTTTGCGCGTGCTTTCCTTCACTGCTCACTATCTCACTCACACTCTTCAGATCATCGATAACGCCTAGGCCGCCGGCTTCACCGCAGGTTTCACACCGGTGTTGATTGCGGTGACCAACTCGTGTTCGGTCAGCGTTGCGCCGTCAAGCTCTTTGGTCATCGCACCATCGACGAACACGACGACCCGATCGGCCACCGCGGCAATCTCGCCCGGATCGCTCGAGTAGAACAGCACGACCCTTCCGGAGCGGGCGAGTTGACGCATGATCCGGTGCATTTCACGCTTGGCGCCGACATCGATGCCGCGAGTCGGATCGTCCAGCACGAGGAGCGACGGCGCCGCCTCGATCCATTTGGCAAACACGACCTTCTGCTGATTGCCGCCGGATAGCGCGCCGACCGGTTGATGCATCGAACCGGCGACCACGCCAAGCTGGCGGCAGCGTTCCAACGCCGCGCGGCGCAAACGCTCGGCGCGCAGCACGAAGCCGTCGCGTCCGAGTGTCAGCGTGCGCACACTGACGACGTTTTCGGCGACGCTTTGCCGCAACATGAGTCCGAACTGTTTGCGGTCCGCCGGCGTGTAAGCGATGCCTGCTTTGACCGCGCGCGCGGTACTCCCCGGCGCTCGTGCGCCCGTCGGCAGAACGATTGAGCCGGCTTTCGCCTTCGCCGTCCCAAATAGAACGGCGAACAATTCTTCGACGCCCGCGCCGGCAAGACCCGCGACACCCACCAGCTCGCCCGGCGGCACTTCAAGCTTATCGATTCGCAAATCGCCGGGACCACGCAGGCCGGAAATGCGCAACGGGCCGACTTTGATGGGCGCGATGCCGGCATCGGCGCCGTGCGCATCGTCGGCGCGTTGCCCCCGCTCGGCAAGCGATTCCGGCGACTCGCCGAGCATCGCCGTGACCACCGTTTTAAGTTCTCCGACCGATGGTGCGATATCCTGCGTGACCCGCCGGCCGTTGCGCAAGATCACGAGAGTGTCGGAAATCTCGAGCAACTCTTCGAGAAAGTGGCTGACATACACGATGCCGATGCCGGAATCGCGCAGGCTCCGGATGACGTCGTGCAGCCGCTCAACCTCGGCCACGTGCAAGGACGACGTCGGCTCGTCGAGAATGAGTACGCGTGGCTTCTGCAATAGCGCCCGCGCAATTTCGATCAATTGCCGATCGGCGAGGCTCAATCGATAGAGCGGAGCACTGAAGGGCACATTAACGCCGAGACGATCCAATACCGCGCGCGCCCTGCGTCCAAATGCGCGGCGTGCCCGAAAGCTGCGCGCTCCCGGCGCCAGCAGAAGATTTTCTTCGACGGTCAGCGCCGGGAACAGGCTCAATTCCTGCGAGACGATTGCGATGCCGGCCCGGGCTGCGTTTTCGATCGAAGAGAACGTGAGCGGCTTGTCATCGAGGCGCAATTCGCCGGCGTCAGGCGGGAGTGCGCCGGCAATAATTTTCAGCAACGTGGACTTGCCGGCGCCATTAGCGCCGACCAGGCCGTTGACCTTGCCTTCGATGACGTCGAAGTCGACATCGTGCAGCGCCTGCACCGCGCCGAAGCGCTTGTTGATGCCGCGCGCTGCATAGATGACCGTCATCGTCCGCCTTAAATCTCGTCAAGTGGTGCGAGGATCGCCGCTCCGTCAGGGGCGGCGTCCTGCTTACTGCGCCGGGTGCGTGTAAAGGTCCGGATCCGGCAGATTTGCGGGAACGTTGTCCCTCGTCCCTTCAATCTGCGCGGCGTAGAAGCTGCGTAATCCGGTCTCCGGCTTTTCCCAGGCTTTCTGATATGCGGCGATGTTGGTCTTATCGACCGTCACGTGCGGCACTTTCACCCAACCAACCGGCAACGGCTTGTCGTTCAAGATCGATTGCGCGGCGATATAGACGGCCAAATAGGATTGGCTGAAGAAATTCGCCGGGACCGCCGCGGTAATCAGGCCCTGAGCGATATCGTCGCGTACCTCTTCCGGGGTGTCGTAGGCGACGAAGGGACGCTTGATTTTATCGGTCTCGAGAATCTTCGGAATGTTTTCCTCGCCCTCTTCGCCGGTATCAAGGTAGAGCAGCGCATTCGGCGATTTGCGGATGGCCTGATCCCACAGGGCAAAATTGCGCTCGCGGTCGGGCTTTGAATCGAATTCCGGGAGCACGTTGATCTTGGGCATCCGCTTTTTGAGATAGACGACTTCGCCGGCCATGCGATTTTCCAGCACGGACAAACCGGGCACTTCGACCGCGCCGACCACATCTCCGGTCAAGTCGGCCGCGGGTTTGCCGAGACTCTTTTCCAGTTCGGAGATGAGAATCGCCCCTCCGGTCTGTCCCATGCCAAAGGCGTCAGTGGCGACGAACAAAGAGTTTTTGACGTCGGGCATTGGCGGCACATTGATCCAAACAATCTTTGCGCCTCTTGCCTGAGCGTCGAGGGCGGGCTGCGTGAACAGCGGCGGCGCGACGTTAACGACAACGATGGCATCCGGCTTGGTCTCGAGTTCGGCGAGGAACATCTGGGCCTGACGTTGCGGATCGAAGGTCGTGGGTCCGCTGACGCGGATGTTGACCTTACCGTTGAGGTCCTTGGCCGCCGCATTGGCGCCGGCGATGATCTCCGTGCTCCACTCGCCGGCGGCCAGCGCCAGCACCACCGACACCGTGACCTTGTCCTTGGGCGCGGCGTTCGCGGACGCGCCCACGAGACCTACCGTCAGCGCAATCGGCGATAATAGACTCGCGTATTTCTTGGCTGAACTCGACAACATATTTTACTTCCTCCCTCTTGCTGACGTCTTGCAGCGCTAGGTGCGCCGCAAAAATCTTCATTGCGCGCGTCTTCGCTTCACGATCCGGTCGAGCGCGATAGCGCCGACAATGACCAGGCCGGTGACGAATTCCGAGTAGTTCAAATTTACGCCGTAGAAAACCAAGCCGCTGTCGATAGTGGTGATGATGAGAACGCCGAGCGCCGCCCCGATGATGGTGCCTGAGCCGCCGGCCAGCGAAGTGCCGCCGATCACGACACCGGCGATGACCTGAAGGGCGAGATCACGGCCCGACGACGTATCGACGGCCTTGAAATAAGCGAGCGCCATCACGCCCGACAGCGCGCTGAGCAAACCAACCAGCGCGGTTGTGTAAACGCGAATGAGGCCGGTTCGCACGCCGATGAATTCGGCAGCCGACATGTTCGAGCCGATGGCCCGCACGGTGGCGCCGAAGCGGGTATGCGCGAACACGAAATAGAGAACGATGGCGCAGACCAGCGCGGTCCAAACCGACGCCGGCAGTTGCAGGAAATCGCTGCCAAACCAGCGGAAGAACGGATGATCCTTTGGCAGACCGTAGATGGCTTTGCCGTCGGACAGAATGAGATGGAGGCCGAAATAGGCCGACAGGGTCCCGAGCGAAACAATGATCAGCGGCACCCGCAGCAGGCTCGTCAAAACGCCGTTCAAGCCGCCAAGCACCATGCCCGAGAGCAGTCCGAGCGCGATCGAAAGCCACGGATCGAGGTGATAAAACTTGATCAGCGCCGCCGGCAGCGTGCTCGCCACCGCAAAAATCCCGCCGACCGAGAGATCGATCTCGATCATCGCAACGAGATACACCATGCCGAAGGCGATGATGCCGATGAGCGAGGATTGCCGCAGAATGGTTTTGACGGAGCCGAAGCTGAAGAACTCGGGATGCGGAATGCCGATGGCAAGGATCATCGCCACGAAAACGAAAACAAGTCCGCTGTCTTCAAGCCAGCGCCAGCGGAGGCCCGCGACGTAACGGCCGATCAACGGCCGTCTCAGGTCGGCCGAATTAGAAGCGCTCATATCGGCGTGCACTCACTCGCTTGCCGGAACGCAGCGCCGCCGCGATCCTCCCCCGCAGGCGCAGATGCCTGCATTTTTCCTGGCAGGCTGGCACCAATCGCCTATCGCCGCAAATCGAGTTTCCCAACAGCAGGTATCGGGCTCGCCGATGGTTCCCCGGAAGCAACCGCCCCTTAGAACGTCTGGGCTTTGAGGTTGGCGAACATGGTCTGCACGTTCGGATCGAGGTAGATAATCTCGGTCAGCGTGCCGAAATCGTCATCGCTCTCGTAATACCCAAACCTGGTATCGCCGAACGTGCCGCGTTGTACGAGCTTGTAACCGCGCGCCTCGAGGTCTTTTGTTGCGGCATCGTAATCGTCGACTGCATAGCCGAGGTGATGAATCCCGCCTTCCGGCACGCGGTCCAAGAATTCCGAATACGTGCTTTTCCCGGAGATGTTTTGGATAATCTCGAACTGCACATCGTCGATGTAGCCGAACGCCATGCTGTGGTTGATCGGGGAGGTCGAACCGCGAAACCATCCGTTCTGGACCACGATCTCACGAAGCACCATGAAGCGCGGAGCACCAAGTCTATTGTTGAAGTGCGCGAGAGCCGCATCCAGGTCCGGCACCACGTAGCCGAACTGAAACAGCTTTCCCGGCAGGGGACGATTGGCCATACGACGGCCCTCCTCTCGCTTTGCGCTTCGCCGAAGCGACGCTATTTCGCCGGAGCGAAAAGCGGCGTGGCGTCGCCGTAAATGCGGATGTCGGCAATCTTGTCGCCGCGGCGGCGCAGCGTCGTGCAGAATTTGATCGCGCACAGCGAGCCATCGAGACGGGTGTATTGCACGATGGCTTCGGCCACACCGACCTTTCCGTCATGCATCGACCACGCCCCGACCATGCTGTGCGAGAGGCCCCCGATACTTCCCCACAGATGGCCGATCGCCGCCTTATAACCTTCCTTGCCTTGGACGGTCGGGTGATTGGCGAATGTTAGCGTCGTGTCGTCGGTGTGCTGAGCGAGCGTGCGTTCCATATCCATGGCATCGACGGCGCGGTAGTAATCGTAGATCCATTTGGTGTCGCCCGCGGCATCGGTTGGCTGTTTCGGCGCCAGATGCTCACGGCCTTTTTCGTCGACCGTGCGGCGCACTGCAGCCAGCGTCGAAGCAACCGCGTTCAGATAAGCGCCCTCCATTGGCGCAAAATGCGCCTTCTCGGCGTCGCTGCCTTCTGGAATGCCATCCTTCTTCAAGCTGAAAGCAAATGTCAGCGTCAAATTTCCTTGATCGTCCTCGCCGATGACATTTTCAATGCGTCCGAGCTCGGAGCCGCGGATGCGTTCAAAAATCACCCGATTTTCCGGTTCGAACGTGACTTTCTCGCGCAGCGGCACATCCTTGAGCATGATGTCGCGCACAAGCCAGCCGTTGCCCTGCTCGACCACATCGCAGCCTTTCATCTCGGGGACGAACGGCAGCGCGTTATTCGCCTTCATCAGCAGCCCGGTCCAAACATCGTGCCGGCTGAGGAACGACTTTTTCGGCTCGTTGACGGGAACCGTTCTGCTCAGTTGATACATCGCCGACCTCCCTCTTTTGCCCGGTAATGGAATTTGTCTACCCGGGCGATGCGCGGCATTCGCGCGCCACGTTCACTTCGTGGTCTTATTTCCAAAATTAGTAATTTGTGGAAATAGGAGAGTCAAGCACAGCGGCGTGCTGCCGCCCGCGGGTGGTTACGCGCGTTTGTGGACGAGACGTGGAACGCGCGCGAGGACGGCGATAACCTGCTTGGCCGTCGTCAGGTAATGCTTTTCCAGAGCGCGCTGCGCTGCCTTAATGTCGCGCGACAACACCGCTTCGAAAATCTGTTTATGTTCCCGAACGGTGTCCCGTTTAAGTCTTTCTGTCGGCGCGAATTTTACCCGCAACATGCGATGCCGTTCGGCTTGATCGAACAACAGTTCGGCAAGCTCCATTTGCCAGCGCGAGCCACAGGCCGACAGAAGCGCCATATGAAAGCGCCGATGACAACTGCTCCAGCCTTCAGTCGCGGGACCGGACTCATTTGGAATTGGGTTGCGCGACAGCGCATGGAAAGCCGCGACAACAGCGGTCTCCCAGCGAATGTCGCCATTCTCGATTGAACTCGCAAGCGCTTCCCGTTCGATGACTATTCGCGTCCGCGTCGTGTCCTCGACGTCGTAAGCGGTCAATGCCGGGATCCGGAAGCCGCGCTGCCCAATCGAGGTGACCAGCCGCTCTGAAGTCAGCCGGGTCAGCGCCTCACGCAACGGGCTGATGCCGACGTCATAGCGCGAGCGCAATTCGTCAGAACGAAGCGGAGAACCCGGCGCGAATCTACCCCAGAGAATGTCCTGCCGCAGCCGCTGATAGGTGGATTCGGCGACCGTGCGGGGCAAGTCATCGGTCGCTACCTGCCCGCGACGGGCTTCGGTGACTGAGCGCTTCATGATGTGATTCAGCAATTTTGGAAATTATAAGCAACTTTCGAAAAAAGGCCAGATGGATGCTGGACCCGATGGATTATTCCTCGCCGGTTGGTGCCTAGCCAGCACCGCAGCAGCGGCGTCGCCGGCATGGGCATTGAGGAACCGTCGCGGACATGAATAAGTTGCTTGCTGGATGGGTGCCTCCGACGCAACTCGCACGCGATCCGTGGAAGTCGAGACCGACATTCCGAGCCGGCTTGATGCGCTGCCGTTCGGGCGGTTTCACCTTCTGGTAATCGTCGCACTCGGCATCACTTGGATACTGGACGGCCTCGAAGTCACTCTTGCCGGGACGCTGTCCGGCGAACTTACCCAGCGTTCCGCCCTTGGCCTGACGAATTCGCAGGTGGGTCTCGCCGGTAGCTCCTACCTCTGCGGCGCCGTTCTTGGCGCATTCGGCTTCGGGTGGCTGACCGACCGCTGGGGCCGAAAAAAACTCTTCACCATGACGCTTGCGGTCTATCTCGCGGCCACCGCCGCTACCGGTTTGTCATGGGATGCGTGGAGTTACATTTTTTTTCGATTTCTCACCGGCGCCGGCATTGGTGGCGAATACGCCGCCGTGAATTCGACCATCCAGGAGCTCATTCCGGCGCGTTTTCGCGGCTGGACAGATCTTCTCATCAACGGAAGTTTTTGGATCGGCGCGGCAATGGCGGCGGGGGGCTCGACTGTCTTGCTCGATCCGCACGTCGTCGACCCCGCTTTCGGCTGGAGACTGGCGTTCCTAATCGGCACGGCGATCGGCCTGATCATTCTGGTGATGCGCCGCTGGATTCCCGAAAGTCCACGCTGGCTGATCACCCACGGCTTCAAGCGCGAGGCCGACACCGTCGTTGAGGAGATCGAGGCCCATTTCGATGGCTCATCGAATTTAAACTCAGATGCGCGGCGGCGTGTACGATTGCGGACGCGCGACCACACACCGCTCCGCGACGTCGCACACGCGCTGTTCCAGACTTATCGCCGGCGCACGTTTGTCGGTTTCGCGCTGATGTCCGCACAGGCGTTTTTCTACAACGCCATCTTTTTCACCTACGCGCTCGTGCTGACGGAGTTTTACGGAATCCCCGCGAACCAAGTCGGCTGGTACATCCTGCCCTTCGCGGCCGGCAACGTGCTGGGCCCGGTACTCCTGGGCCGGCTGTTCGACACCATCGGGCGCAGGACAATGATTGCTTCCACTTACGCCATATCGGGCGTGCTCCTGGCAGCGACCGGATTTCTGTTCCGCGAAAACCTTGTCTCCGCGCCGATGCTGACGGTGGCGTGGATGGTCGTGTTCTTCTTTGCCTCGGCGGCGGCGAGTTCCGCCTATCTCACTGTGAGTGAAACCTTCCCCCTGGAGATGCGCGCGCTTGCCATCGCCTTCTTCTATGCCATCGGCACCGGCGTCGGCGGCGTCGCTGGACCGATACTGCTGGCGGCGCTGATCGAGAGCGGCTCGCGAGCCAGCGTCGCGATGGGATATTTCCTCGGTTCGTTCCTGATGATTGGCGCTGCGGTCGCCGAAGCGATCTGGGGCATCGCCGCCGAACGAAAGCCGCTTGAGGAAGTCAGCCAGCCGTTGTCGTACATTCAGTCGTGACCACCCGTGGTCGCTGCACAGAAAATTAAGTTAGTGGCTCGCTAGATTGGTCGCGCTGAACTATCGAGGCTTTATGAGTGAAGCCGCCTTGGCCGCAGAGCCTCAAAACCGCGTCGTTTTGCGCATCCTCCCTTTCGCGCTGATCATTGTCTGCGGCTATCTCCCTGTCGGAATCCCACTCGCCACCTTGCCGCTGGAGGTTCACGACAAACTGGGCTTCGGCACGCTGGTGGTCGGAATCGTTGTTGGCGTGCAATCACTCGTCACGCTATTTACCCGGCCGCTGGCCGGCATCCTCTGCGATCGCGCCGGCGCCAAGGTGGCCGTACTGACCGGCGCCGGCATTTCGATCGCAGCGAGTGCCATCTATTTGGTCTCGACCATTCCGGCGTTCGGCGCATCCGGCGCGCTTGCGCTTCTCCTCACCGCCCGCGTGATCTCCGGCTTGGCCGAAAGCCTCATCATGACCGGCTCACTATCCTGGGCCATCGGTACCGTCGGCCCGCAACATACCGGCAAGGTGATGGTGTGGGTCGGCATCGGCATGTACGCCGCCATCGCCGCCGGCGCCCCGCTCGGCATCACGCTGATGAAGTATCAGGGCGCCTTTGGCGGCTTCGCCGCGGCTTCGATGGCGATGATTGTCTTCTCGCTCCTGACCGTACCGGCGGCTGCCTACGTCGTGCCGGTGGCGCCGCAGGGCGGCGAGCGTCTGGCATTCCTGAGGGTGGTCGGCCGCATCTTGCCGGCCGGAATGGGGCTTGCGCTGGCCACGCTTGGCTTCGGAGCCATCGGTGCGTTCGCTGCACTCGACTTTCAGAACAGAGGCTGGCCCGGCGCCGGCTTTGTCCTCGCCACCTTTGGCGTGGCCTATATCGCGACGCGCCTCGCCTTCGGGGGCTGGCCAGATCGCTTCGGCGGCGCCCGGGTGGCTGCATGGTCGCTGCTCGTCGAAGCCTGCGGCCTGGCGATGCTGTGGCTTGCGCCCATGCCCGCGGTCGCTTTCGCCGGCGCGGTTCTCACCGGCGTCGGCAACGCGCTGGTCTTCCCGTCATTCGGCGTCGAAGCGGTCAAGCGCGTTCCGCCCGCGAGCCGTGGCGCCGCGCTTGGCGCCTATGTCGCGTTCTTTGATGTCGGTTTCGGTCTCGGCGGACCAATCAACGGATACTTTGCCGGCGCGCTCGGCTATCCGTCCGTGTTCGCCGTGAGCGCGCTCGGCGCCGCGATCGCGATCGTCGCAACGCGGCGCGCCCGGAGCCGCAATCTCACACAGCCAACACCCGCCTAATCATCCGAGAACTTACGTGAAGAAATAGCGCGTGGCGTGAAAGAAGACCGGCGCCGCGAAACTTACCGAATCCATCCGGTCCATCACGCCGCCATGTCCCTCGATCATCGCGCCCCAATCCTTGGCTCCAAGGCTTCTTTTGACAGCGGAGAGCACGAGACCGCCAAGGAAGCCCATCACAACGATGACGAACGCCATGCCGGCCGACTGCGCCGGCGTGAACGGCGTAATCCACCACATCGCGGCGCCGATCAGCGTGGCGCTCGCGCCGCCGCCGACCAAGCCTTCGACGGTCTTGGAGGGACTGACGATCGGGGCGATCTTGGTTTTGCCGAACAGCTTGCCGAAGACGTATTGCAGGACGTCGCTCATCTGCACGACGAGGATGAGATAGAACATCAGCAGCGGATTCTCGCCGGTAAAGCCTGGAATTGGCAGCAGCAACAGCGCCGGCACATAGCTGATGCAATACACCGTGATCATCAGGCCCCATTGAATTTTAGCGCTGCGTTCCAGGAAGCTTTCCGTGTCATGCGCCAGCACTGAGATCGAAGGCAGCAATAGAAAGCCGTAAACCGGAATGAAGATCGAAAACAGGCCGTACCAATCTGTCGCGATCAGCAAATACTGAATCGGAATGAGCACGAAAAACGCCACCGAAAGCGCACGGTGATCGCCGATTTTGGTTGGTGTAAGCGTGAGGAATTCGCGTAACGCGAAGAATGAAATGAATGCGAACATCACGATCGTGGCGTTACGGCCGAGCAGGAATGCCGCCGCGAATACGGCGACCATCCACCACCAGGCGCGCACTCGCGCGTTCAGATTATCCACGACGGCGGCGGCCGCCTCATCTTTGACCCGCGCGCGAAGAACGTGCCCGATCGCCGAAGCAACGATCAACAGCGCGACCACGCCGCCGATCAGCCAATAAAGCTTTTGTGAGGGGTTCATCTGGCCAGCTCTATGACGGCGTTGCGCGCACGCTCGAGAAAGGCGGACTTGTCTTCTTCGGCGACGCGGGGGAGAGGAGCACCAAAGCGTACCGTGCAAATCAGCGGAACCGGAAACATCGTCCCCTTCGGCATGCTGCGATTTAGATTATCGAGATATACCGGGATGAGCTCGACGTCCGCAAAGCGTTGCGCCAAGTGATACAGGCCGGACTTGAAAGGGGCGGGCAACCGCTCCAGCCCTCGCGTTCCCTCCGGAAAGATGATGATCGACTGCCCGGCCTCCAGCACGTCGTAAAGTGGACGGAGCGGGTCGGCGCCCGGGTCCGCGCGCTTGCGGTCGATCAGAACCGCGTTCAGCGCACGGAGCGCGATGGTCCGTTTGAGCGCGCCGGTACCCCAATAATCGGCAGCGGCGGCGGTCCGCGTTTTGGCGCGCAAATTCGGCGGCAGCGCCGACCAAATCGCGATGGTGTCGATGTGGCTCGTATGGTTGGCAAAGTAAATGCGCCGCCGATCTTCCGGTTTCGAACCTACCCAGCGCGGCGTCGCGCCGACGAGCGCCCGGACCGATCCGATCAGGAGATACGAAAGCCACACGTCAGTTTCCCCTGAGCTTCGCTGCTATGGCGAGCGTGCGGGTAGCGCACGTCACGACCGAACCGGCAGCGATAATGAATGCGGCCGCAATCAGCGCGTACTGGGTGCCCGTCAACAACCATTCTGCCGCGCCGACGACGCAGGCCGCGGTGAGAACGGCCATGCGCTGCTGCTTGGCCATTGGCCCGCGGAAGTCCTGGGTAAAGCCAAGCGAGCCTCCAAACACGCGGACATAGGCAGTCAAGGCGGCGGCGAGCGCGCCGAACCAGCCGAGCGCAGGCCAGCCAATGGCGTAGCCCAAAGCGACGATAAAAAGAGAATCCGCGATGCGATCGGGGAACTCGTTGTAGAGCGACCCTACTGCCGATTTCTTGCCGCCCTCGATCGCCACCATGCCGTCCAAGAGATTGCACACCAGCCGCGCCTGGACCGCGATCGCGCAGCCGATCAGGCCGACGGCATCCGGCTTAAGCGCCAACAGCGCCGCACCGACCGCGGCGAATATGACGCTGATCCCCGAGATTTGGTTGGGCGTGATGTTCGTCCGGGCGAGAAAGGCCGCCGAGGCTTTGGCCCATTGCGTCGACCGTGACGCAATCGGACGCCGGTTTGCTTCGAGTTCGGGCATGGCGCTCCACCGCTTCGAAGGCGATGACGAGATGCACGTCCATGGCCGAGACGCACAGGCGCTGATCGGTACTATCCGCCTGCGCAAAACCGCCTCGCCCGGCCGTGGGCGATTATCTCATCGCGCGAACAGCGCGCAAGGGCGCGCGGGCGAACCCAGCGACAACACTCAACTAACCATTTGCGAACGCGCCGCCGAAAAAATCATCGCTTACGAAAAAAACTCTTGCATCGCTTTCACAACACGACTATGTGCGGCTCGCCCAATTTCGCACGTGCCTGTGGCCGCGTGTCGGTTGGTGGGCATCCGGA
>DAIUEQ010000100.1:0-12767 GCA_036845025.1 Xanthobacteraceae bacterium
CCGCGATGATCTTTGAGTTGGCCTCGTTGACCGTCGCCTCGATCACCTCGGCCATGGCGGACTTGCCGTAGAGACGTTTGAGATGCGCGACCGGGACCTTGCCGGGGCGGAAGCCGCGGAGCTGTACTCGGTTCTTGAGGTCATCCAAGCGCTCGTTGACGCGAGCCTCGAGGTCGCTTGCCGGAACGATCACGCGATATTCGCGCTTAAGGCCGGCGGTGCTGGTTTCAGTAAATTCCATCGACATCACACTTATGCGCCAAGATCGCCGGTTCTGGGCTTCGCTCGGACAACCGCCTGCTGGTGCGGGCGGAGGGGCTCGAACCCCCACGACTTTCGTCACGGGAACCTAAATCCCGCGCGTCTACCAATTCCGCCACGCCCGCGGACCGAGGGGCGGCCCGGCGGCGCGGCTTATAACACGCGTCGTCCGCCAGACACTATAAAAATAGCCGCTGACGCCCGCGCTTCGCTCGTTCGCCGCTCAAGACAGGAAATCGCGGTAAACTTTTGGGAGCACTTCGGGCAAATCCTCGGAAATCAAGCCTAGCCCCACGGCGAGCGCCGCTTCGCCGTGGAACCAGACGGCAGCGGCCGCAGCTTCGAATGCCGGCATTCCTTGCGCCAGGAGCCCCGCTACCATTCCGGTGAGCACGTCGCCGGCGCCGGCGGTGGCCAGATAGGGCGGCGCGTTGGCGGCGATGGCAGCGCGTCCGTCTGGCGCGGCAACCACGGTATCCGCACCCTTGAGCACAACGGTCGCGCCCACAAGCGATACCGCAAGCCGCGCTCTCTCGAGCTTGGAGCCGACTTTAGTTCTTTGGTCCAAGGCCCCGAAATAACGATGAAATTCTCCCTCGTGTGGTGTCATGACGGTGGGCCTGCCGCCGCGCGCACGCAGCGCTTCCGCCAGGCGCTCCGGCTCCTCCGCAAAGCTTGTGATGGCGTCAGCATCGAGGACGACGGCACGCTCCCCTGACAGGGCAGTTAAAACGGCCTCGCAGGTCGAAGCGCCCACTCCCAATCCCGGGCCAAGCGCAACGGTGTTGAGCCGCCGATCAGTCAGAAACTCGGCGAGTTCGCTCGTGCCGTCGACCGGCCGCACCATGACGGCGAGGTTTGCAGCAGCATTAACGGATAGCGCATCGCGCGGGCTGGCGATGGTCACCAAACCTGCTCCCGCGCGCAGCGCGGCGCGGGCGGCAAGCCGGGCGGCTCCTGTCGACCATAGCGGACCGGACACCACGACGGCGTGACCGCGGTCGTATTTGTGTCCACCGGCCTGCGCGTGCGGAAAAAGGCCGCGCCAAAGTTGCGGCGTGTTTTCAAACGTCTGCACGCCCAGCTCCGCAAGGACGTTCGCCGGAATGCCAATGTCTGCGACGCTCACCCGGCCGCAATGAAGCCGCCCGGGCAAAAGCACATGTCCGACCTTCTTGCGAAAGAAGGTGATGCTTTGCGTGGCGTTTACGGCAGCTCCCATCAGCTCACCGGTCGAGCCGTTAATTCCGCTCGGCAAGTCGACGGCGAGAATCGGCGCGCTTTGGGCGTTCATCGCCTCGATCATCGCCCGTGCCTGCCCTTCCACCGGCCGATCCAGGCCTGCGCCGAACAGTGCGTCGATGATGACTCGCGCATTCGCGAAACCGACCGGCTGTCCCGGAGCGATCGGCCCCTTCCACTTCGCCGCGGCGGCTGCCGCATCGCCTTTCAAGCGCGCAACCTCGCCGTCGAACATCAGTTGCACGCTGAAGCCGCGCTGCGCGAGCAGCCGCGCGGCGACGAAACCGTCACCGCCATTGTTGCCGGGGCCAGCCAGCACCGCGACCCGCGACCCCACCGGATGGCGCGCCGCCACGGCGTCCGCAATGGCAGCGCCGGCGCGCTCCATGAGCGTGATGCCCGCAACCCCGCCGGCGATGGTCAACCGGTCGGCATTCGCCATTTCGGCATTGCTCAGAAGTTCAATCATGCTGCGGCAAAGATAACGATCAGGGCGCCGCCCGGCCAACCACCTCCACGGTCTCAGAACGAGTTATCGGCCGTTATTGACGCGATAATGGGCAATATGCCCATTTTGGCATCCGGCTAGGTAGACAGGGCAATCGGCGCCGGTCAGACTGCTGCTTTAGGCGGCTGATTTCGCTGAATTTTCGGCCCTTTGGCGGCCTTGGCACGGGAACTGCTAACGAAGCGTCGGCGCCGCAGGCGAGCGTACCCGCCATGCCGGAGCCGGGAGACGAAACGCAATGAAGAAAATCGAGGCCATCATCAAGCCGTTCAAGCTGGATGAGGTGAAGGAGGCGCTGCAAGAGGTCGGACTGCAGGGCATCACGGTGACCGAGGCCAAAGGCTTCGGGCGTCAGAAAGGCCACACCGAGCTCTATCGCGGCGCCGAATATGTCGTCGATTTTCTGCCGAAAGTGAAAATCGAAATTGTGCTCGGCGACGATATGGTCGAAAAGGCCGTCGACGCCATCCGCCGCGCTGCGCAAACCGGCCGCATCGGCGACGGAAAAATTTTTGTTTCCACAATCGAGGAAGCAATCCGGATCAGGACTGGGGAATCCGGAACCGATGCCATTTAAAGTCCTTGCTCACGCCGGCCCCGGCGATAGCAAACTTCAATCGGTAAAAGCCATTCATTAAACGCACGAAAGGTACGCCTGCCATGACCACGCCGAAGAATGTGATGAAGCTGATCAAGGACAGCGACGTCAAATATGTCGACTTTCGATTTACCGATCCGCGCGGCAAGTGGCAGCACGTCACCTTCGACGTTTCGCTCATCGAGGAAGAGACCTTCGCCGAAGGCCAGATGTTCGACGGTTCTTCGATCGCCGGCTGGAAGGCGATCCATGAATCCGACATGTGCCTGATGCCGGACCCGACCTCCGCCTGCATCGATCCGTTCTTCGCCGAGACGACGCTGGTGCTGGTGTGCGACGTGCTCGAGCCCACCACCGGCGAACCTTATTCGCGCGACCCGCGCGGCATCGCCAAGAAGGCCGAAGGCATGGTCAAGTCCATGGGCATCGGCGATACGATCTATTTCGGACCGGAGGCGGAATTCTTTGTCTTCGACGACGTCCGGTACAAGGCCGAACCGTACAACACCGGCTTCAAGCTCGACTCGGTGGAGTTTCCGAGTAATTCCGACACCGAGTTCGAAGGCGGCAATCTAGGTCACCGGGTCTGGACCAAGAAAGGCTACTTCCCGGTGCCGCCGCAGGATTCCGCGCAGGACATGCGTTCGGAAATGCTGGCGGCAATGGCGCGCATGGGCGCCAAGGTCGAGAAGCACCATCACGAAGTTGCTTCTGCCCAGCACGAACTCGGCTTGAAATTCTCCCCCATGGTGCAGATGGCCGACCAGCTGCAGATCTACAAATATTGTATCCAGCAGGTGGCGCAGGTTTACGGGAAGACCGCGTGCTTCATGCCGAAGCCGATCTACGGCGACAACGGCTCTGGCATGCATTGCCACCAATCGATCTGGAAAGGCGGCAAACCGGTTTTCGCCGGCAACAAATATGCGGACCTCTCCGACACCTGCCTGCAATACATCGCCGGCATCATCAAACATGCGAAGGCGATCAACGCCTTCACCAATCCGACCACGAATTCCTACAAGCGGCTGGTTCCCGGCTTTGAGGCGCCGGTGCTACTGGCCTATTCGGCGCGCAACCGCTCCGCTTCCTGCCGCATCCCCTACACGACCAACCCCAAGGCCAAACGCGTCGAAGTCCGCTTCCCCGACCCGCTTGCCAACCCTTATCTCGGCTTCGCGGCCATGCTGATGGCGGGTCTCGACGGCATCAAAAATAAGCTCGATCCAGGCGAGGCCATCGATAAGGATCTCTACGATCTGCCGCCGAAGGAATTGAAGAAAATTCCGACCGTTTGCGGCTCACTGCGTCAGGCGCTCGAAGAACTCAACAAAGACCGCGCCTTCCTGAAGACCGGCGGCGTGTTCGATGACGATTTCATCGACGCCTATATCGACCTGAAGATGGCGGAAGTTATCCGCTTCGAGCACACCCCGCATCCGGTAGAGTTCGAAATGTACTACTCGGGGTAAGCCATTCGTCGTTCGGCGAAGATTTGCTGTTTTGGTTTGTCAGCGTGCGCGTAAACGATCCTCCCTGAACTTGCGTGATCGCCTAGAACTTGAAGGGCGCCGTGTTTGCGGCGCCCATTTCTTTTCCGTATCGACGCGTGCGCAGCGGCGTTCCCACCGGCTCAACGCCGGATGTTATTATTCGGCCGTAGCAGACCTAACGTTCGACCGGCGCCACGCCGTTACCAAACATAGCGTAGCGTCCCCGAGCCAGCATAGGTTTGCGAGCCGGGCGCGAACTCGCCGTCGAATTTCACCAACAACGTCCAGCGTGGTGTGAAGAAGAATTCGGCTCCAGCCGTGGTGAGCGCCGAATCGTGCGGGATCGGCGCGCCGTTGACAGTGAAGTTCGAGCCCGGAAGCGATTGGAAGGCCGCGCTCAGCGCCGGGTCGCTGACGAAGTCGTGCGCCCAGGCGAGCCGGCCGCGCAACAGAACCGGAACGCCGCCGACCACTGCCGGATCGTCAAACCGCGCACCAAGTTCGGTTCTGGTGTCGGTTGCATTCATGGCGGCGTAATTGAGTCCAAAGCCGCCACCGGTCACATCGGTTTCGCTGTAGTTCGGCGTATGGAATGCTTGCGCTTGCACTGCCGCATAGGGGCTCACTCCGAGCGCCGGCAGCACGGCGAAGCGATAGCCGCCTTCGACGCGCCCTCCGTAGCTCTGCCCATCGAAATTCGCATTCAATATGTCGCCCATGGTAGCGCGGCTGGTGGTGATCCAGTGATTGGCGAAAGCAAGCGCGCCGCCGAGATAAGCCGGTCCGGCGCGGGTGATGCCATAGACACCGGTCTGGAAGGCATCGCTCCTTCCCGTTCCCATGCCACCGGCAAGACCCCAATCGGTGCCTCCGCCGCCAAGCGCAAAGCCGACAACGGTGTCCGGCGAGTAATGGTAGTCCATGCCCGCGGCGAAGCCGAAGGTTTGCGCCACCAGATTGCTCGAACCGATCACAGCCGGATCGCCGGCGGTGGAATTGGCGCCGCCATAGCTTGCCGCCCATGCCGTCCAGCGTTGCTGGAACGGCGGCGCCGGCGGCGCTTTAAGTACGCCGGCATAAGCGAGAGCGACATCGGGCGGCAGCTCCGTCTGTGCATCAGGCGCAAAGCCCATGGCTGCTCCGCCGCCATGATTCGCGCCGGACCCAAGCCGGCCGTCGACGAACGGATCGAGCATTAGGTTCAAAAACTCATCCATTAGCTGGAACACCGGCACCTCGCTGCCGGTCGCCACTTCGCCGTCGAGGTGCATCAGCGTGTTGGCGAGAGCGCCGCCGGTCAGCCCGAATATCGGCAGGAAATTCGCCGGCAGCGCGCCGCCGGAGTTGAAATAGTTGTCTAGCCCGACCGCGACGTTGCGCTCGTTGATGGTCAACCCGTTCAACGGGAGGTTGGCGGTGATGTTCAAAAATACGTCCGTGCCCGAATAGCTCAAGTTGTCGGCGAGCCCCGCCGGCAAGCTGCTGTTGGTCAGCGTCGCAAAGATGCCGTTGATCCCGCCGACGGCGCGAAGGATGTCGTAGCTCTTGGTTACGTAGTTGCCCGACGCGAATACGGCATTGACCGTCGCGCCACTAAGCGTCGCCGTGCCGGAAATGTTCGTGGTCGTGGCGGCCGTCGGATTGACTTGCACCAAATAAACCGCGCCCGAAGCGAAGGCGAGATTGCCGGCAATGGTGAGCGATGTACCGGGTGCGCCGGCCGCTCCCGGCAGAAGAACGCCACCGGAATTGATCTTGACCGACCCGACCGTGCCAGTGCCGGTCAGTGTCGCCCCGCTCGCTACCGTGCTTAGACTTGAATTGGCAATCGAACCTGTGACGTCGAGCGTGCCGGCATTGACATTGGTCGGCCCGATATACGGATTGTTGGCGGAAAGGATGAGCGTGCCGGAGCCGATTTTGGTGAGATCATTCGGTCCTGTGATGACGCCGGAAATTGTATCGGTGTTGGCGCCGGTATTGATGGTGCCGGCCAACACGCCGAGCAAAATTGCGTTCGGCAGATTGATGCCGCTCTCCGTAAAGGCAAGCGTCGCGCCGTTGGCCATCTCGACACGGCCGCTGCCGAGCGCGTTGTTGTTGCCCACCGCAAGCGTGCCACCGAGGATAAAGGTGCCCCCACGATAGGTGCTGGCACCCGTCAAAGTCTCGGTCCCGCCCAGCAGCAAGATCCCGCCCGCACCGGTGATGACGCCGCCGAACGTGCCGGAAGCGTTCGACAGTCCGAGCGTATTGCTGCCAAGCGCAACAGCACCGTTGCCGGAAAGACTATTAATCGTAGTGTTGAAAGTGGTTAGGCCGGCAATTGAGAACACCCCATTGTCATTGACTCCACTCGATGCGGAGATCGAGCCGTTGCCCGCCAGCGCCAGGGTTCCGCTCGATATTGTCGTAGCGCCGGTATAGCTGTTGGAATTGCGCAGAACGAGCGTCCCAGGACCATCTTGGGTCAGGCTGCCGCTCCCGGAGATCACACCAGTGAGCGTCTGCGTCGTTCCCACGGGCGGCGCGAAATTCGGATCGCCGGAAATCTGGAAGTTATTGGCGATCGTGAAATTCGTGCCGCTCACAAACGATAGAGTCGTTCCGGCCGCAAGCGACACCATGCCCGAGCCGAACGCGCCATTGTTGCCGGCAACGAGCGAGCCGGACAGCACATTGGTGCCGCCGGAATATTGATTAGCGGCCGAGAGGGTCAACGAGCCGGGACCATCAAGTATCAAGCCCCAAGAACCGGGCGTGAAACCCGTCGGCGGCGTATAGCCGGCGGCGATCACGCCTTTCTCGTCGGCGATCAAGTCAGAAATCGCTTGCGCTTGGCCGCTCCCCGGCGCGAAGGCGAGCATGCCGTTGCCTTGCATAAAAATACCGGACCCGAAGGCTTCACCATCGCCGGCGCAGCCGCAGCCCCCTAGACCCGGGGTCACTGAGTTGCCGTTGATCGATAGCGAGCCGGCAAGTGTCAGCGTTCCACCTTGCTGCACGAAAATCGCGCCGCCCATACCGGCGCCACCGCCACCGCCAGCGCTGAAAAACCCCCCGCCGGCGGCGCCGCCGCCGAACCCTCCGGTGCCACCGGTCGGCCCGTTGCCACCACCGCCGCCGTAACCACCGGTGCCGCCGGTGAGCAAGCTGCCACCGCCGCCACCGCCGAAACCCCCAGTTCCTCCGGTGCTGGTGCCGCCGCCACCGCCGCCGCCAAACCCACCGCTGCCGCCGTCGACTAAACTAGGGGCGTTACCGCCGCCCACGCCCCCGCCGCCTCCCGCGGCGGCATTGCCGCCGCCGCCGCCACCGGCCACGCCACCGGAAGCGCTGCCGCCCGTTCCGGCGCCGCCGTTCGCCGCGCCGATCACAATGCCGGCCGAACCGGGAGTGCCGAAAGCTCCGTTGCCGCCATCCGCCCCACGACCAACTCCGCCGCCGCCAGAGCCGCAACAGGTATTGCCGCCGTTCCCGCCCAAGCCGCCGCCACCACCGCCCTCACCACCCGCCGCCCCGCCCGCGCCGCCGGTGGCATTATTGTTCGACAAAGTGACATTGCTGACCGTGACGTTGCCGCCGCTGGCGACCAAAAGCGCACCACCGGCGCCCATGCCGCCACCGGCCACCCCACCGGCGGAGCTGCTGCCGCCGACGGCCGCCGCGTTGATGATGGCGAGGTTATTGATCGCCACGGTACCGGAATAGACGAACAAACCCTGCTGCACGCCACCGCCGTTCACGGTGAAGTTGTTGCCGTTGATGATCAGCGGGCTGGTGGTGTTGATCGCCGGCAGCGTCGTCCCGGCGGTGAGCACGATGTTGCCGGTAATATTGATTTCGTAGCGGGTACCGGGATTCTGATCGACCGTCGTCAGGGCCGACATGAGACCCGCGGCGGTGTTGACCGGCAGAATGACCTGCGCGTTGGCGCGCGTGGCGAACAATAGGCAGAGGACAGCGGCCAGAACCGCCCAGCGCGCCGCACGGCCTCGATGCCGTGGGTCCGGTTTTGCCTTTTCACCCATCCTGGCGCCCGCGATCGCCGCAGAAAGCTGCCGGTCGAACGGCGAAAGCTTACGGCGGCGTCGCTGGTCGGAAAACCATATCCGCCGCGAACTCCAAGGAATAATGACGCGCGAAACTTTTTCTTTCACCGCGTGGCAAGAACGCAACACGGGCGCTCGTCGCCAAAACGGCAATTCCAACGGCGCTAATGCGCACTCGCGCGCGCGTTAGCGTCACGCCGCGCTGTGTTCGGAAAAAATTGATTCTAACGCTTGGAGAACTGGAAGCTGCGGCGCGCTTTCGCCCTGCCGTATTTCTTGCGTTCGACGACGCGCGGATCACGCGTGAGGAATCCGCCGCGCTTGAGGACTGGGCGCAAGTCGGGTTCGTGCCGCATTAGCGCTTTGGACAAGCCGTGGCGCACCGCGCCCGCTTGGCCGGAAAGACCGCCGCCGGAGACAGTGCACACGACGTCGTACTGGCCCTGACGGTTCGCGGCGACGAGCGGCTGTTGGATCAGCATGCGCAGCACCGGACGGGCAAAATAGGTCTCCACCGGCCGATCGTTGATGACGATCGTGCCGGCGCCCATTTTGATCCAGACCCGCGCGACCGCGTCCTTGCGTTTGCCGGTGGCGTAAGCTCGCCCCTGCTTATCGAGCTTCTGCACATATTGCGGCGGCTGCGGCGCCGCGGCCGGCTTGAGCGTGGAAAGCTCTTCGAGCGTCTGGATAGTGTCGGCCATTAGGCGGACCTCTTGTTCTTGCGATTCATGGCACCAACGTCGAGCTGTTGCGGCTGTTGGGCGGCATGCGGATGCTCGGCGTGCGGATAGACCCGCAGGTTACCAAGTTGGCGGCGGCCGAGCGGGCCGCGCGGCAGCATCCGCTCCACCGCCTTCTCCACGATGCGCTCCGGAAAGCGGCCGGCCAGGATCGCCTTGGCCGAGCGCTCCTTCAGGCCGCCGATAAAGCCGCTGTATTTGTAGTAGATTTTCTGTTCGACCTTGCGGCCCGACAACACGATTTTGGCGGCATTGATGACAACGACATTGTCGCCGCAGTCGACGTGCGGCGTATAGGTCGGCTTGTGTTTGCCGCGCAGCCGCATCGCGATAATCGACGCGAGCCGCCCGACCACCAATCCGTCGGCGTCGATCATTACCCACTTCTTGTCAACGTCGGCGGGCTTTGCCGAAAAGGTTTTCATCGTCGCATCCATCAGGGAAAAGCTGCTTCCGAACTTCGCGAGCAGCGCGCGGGCTACTTAGCCGCGAAACTCCGCTTGGTCAACCCATGGCCGCGAGTTTCCGGCAAATTCAATGGCTTGCGTCGAAGGTAATATATTACCGGTCGGCCGGAATGGAATAGGTCGACGTGGCATGCGCGACGAGTTCTTCCTGGCCGTCGGTGCGAATGGCGATGTCGCCAATCACAAGGCGTTTGCCAAGCTTGAGCAAACGCGCCTCGCCCAAAAGATCGCGGGGCTCCGGTTTTCGCAGGAAATTGATGTTCAAATTGGTGGTCACCGTCAAAGGCTTCCAGCCGATAGTCGCGAGGATGGCGACATACATCGCGATGTCGGTCAGCGCCATCAACGTCGTGCCGGCTATCGTGCCGCCCGGACGTAACGATGCCTGGTCGAAATGCTTGCGTACCCGACTGCCGCCGAGCCAGACCTCCTCGATCACATAACCGCCGTCCCTGTGGAACGTGCGCGGAAACTCGGCGTCGAGAAGGTTTTGCAGCTCCTCCACCGAGAGTTTTGCCACCATCTTGATCCCCCTCCTCCGCCGTGGTGGATCGGATACAATGACGAGAGCTGCTTGCCAAATCACCGTCGGGCACTGATCTCTAAGTGATCCGTAGAGGACGGAAAGCCATGAGCGCCGATACCGCCGTAGCAACTTCTCCCGGCATGTCCGCACTGATGCTTCTGCGCGAGGACGTTGCCGGCGTGGCCGTTCTCACCCTGAACCAGCCGCAGAGCCGCAACACTCTCTCCGAGGCGATGCTGGAAGCACTCGGCGACGCGTTCACGGCGATTGCCCGCGACGAGAGCGTGCGCGCGGTCGTCCTCGCCGCCAACGGTCCAGCCTACTGCGCCGGCCACGATCTCAAGGAATTGAGCCGGCACCGTTCGCAATCCGACGATGGCCGCGCTTATTTCAAGCACATCATGACGATGTGCAGCACCATGATGCAGCAGATCGTCGCGCTGCCGCAGCCGGTGATCGCAGCGGTTCAGGGACCGGCGTCGGCGGCAGGCTGCCAATTGGTGGCGAGCTGCGACTTGGCCATCGCTTCGCGCGCCGCCAAGTTCGCCACCCCCGGCGTCCATATCGGCCTGTTCTGCTCTACGCCTATGGTGGCGCTGTCTCGCGACGTCGCGCGGAAGCATGCAATGGAGATGCTTTTGGCTGGAGATCTGATTTCGGCTGAGGAGGCGGCGCGGATCGGACTCGTCAATCGTGTGGTCGCGGCGGGGCGCGAGCGCGACGAGGCCATAAAGCTCGCGCGCGGCATCGCGGAAAAATCATCGCTAACTGTCAGGCTTGGGAAAGAGGGATTCTACCGCCAGCTCGAAATGCCCCTGGCCGAGGCTTACGAATACGTCACCGGCGTGATGGTGGAAAATATGCTCAAGCGAGATGCCGAGGAAGGCATCGATGCCTTCATCGACAAACGCACGCCGAAATGGGAAGACCGCTGACCCAAACTCCAATGGAACACGATACGTATCCCGACGGCTCCATTCGCGGCATTCTCAATACCGTGAAATCCATCGCGATGGTCGGAGCATCGGAGAAAACTAATCGGCCGAGCTACTTCGCGTTCAAATATTTGCTTGAACGCGGCTACCGGATGATTCCAATAAATCCCGGACTTGCCGGCAAGGACATGCTCGGTCAGCGAATTTACGCCCGGCTTGCCGACGTGCCGGAACCGATCGACATGGTCGACATCTTCCGTAGTTCGCGCCACGCGCTGCCCATCGTGCAAGAGGCACTTGCGCTCAATCCGCGTCCGCGGGTCGTTTGGATGCAACTCGGCGTTCGCAACGATGAGGCGGCGGCGCTCGCCGAGGCCGCGGGGGTAAAGGTGGTGATGAATCGCTGCCCAAAGATCGAATATGGCCGCCTCTCCTCTGAGATCTCCTGGATGGGTGTCAACACCCGCACCATCTCGTCAAAGAAGGCGTCACTGGGCGGCGGCATTCAGCGCTTGTCGCTTAACCGGCAGTCCGCTCCGGGCGGCGCGACGCACGCCAGCGAACGGGCGCAGCGTCAAGACAACGAACCTTGAGCAAACGCGCCGCGCATCGTCCGCCGCTTTAAGCGAAAATTATCGATCAAATCGGCGACTTGTATGAGCCGAATGCGGAACTTCTTTACATTTTTGTGATTTTCTGAAGGAGCAAACAACGGGCACGTCCGCCCCAACGTTGCAAAGAAACTCTGGATAATGAGGAACGGGTCATGAGAATGGGCTCGGTGGCTGTAGTTTTCTTCGCGACACTCGCATTCGTCCCGTCCACAGGTTATGCGGACAACAAGCAAGACGACGGCGCGTGTGTCAGTGATGCGATGAATATCTGCTCGCAATACATTCCCGACCGATCGCGGGTCGCGGGTTGTCTGATGAGCAATCGTAATCGCATTTCCCCGTCGTGCCGGGCGCAGTTGGCGCACTGGAAAGACTAATAGCTTCTAGCTGATACCGCCGGGATCGATCGCCGCGCCGGCAACGCGCGGCGATCCTCCTTGCGTGCGTCGCATTGTGATATCTTGACGGACGTTGCGGCTCCTTTAAACCGGGCCGCAAGTGTCGCCCCTCGCACCCGTCAAAGGATAGATCGATGAGCGAACGCATTCCCGGATTCTCCACGCTTGCCGTGCACGCCGGCGCGCAACCCGATCCGACGACGGGGGCGCGCGCGACGCCGATCTACCAAACCACTTCGTATGTCTTTGAAAGCGTCGACCACGCGGCCTCGCTGTTCGGCCTGCAGACCTTCGGGAATATTTATACGCGCATCGGCAATCCGACCAATGCTGTGCTCGAGGAGCGCGTTGCGGCCCTTGAAGGCGGCACGGCGGGCCTCGCGGTAGCTTCCGGACATGCGGCGCAAGTCGTCGCTTTTCACTGCCTCCTTCAGCCGGGCGACGAATTCGTCGCATCAAAGAAGCTCTATGGCGGCTCGATCAATCAGTTCAACCACGCCTTCAAGAATTTTGGCTGGAACGTGGTGTGGGCCGATCCCGACGACATCGGCTCGTTCGAGCGCGCCGTGTCACCGAAGACCAAAGCGATCTTCACCGAGTCGATTGCCAATCCCGGCGGGGTCATCACCGACATGGACGCCGTGGCGAAGATCGCGCGCGGCGCCGGCGTGCCTTACATCGTCGACAATACGCTGGCGACGCCCTATTTATGCAAGCCGATCGATCACGGCGCCGACATTGTCATTCATTCGCTGACCAAATTCCTAGGCGGCCACGGCAATTCCATCGGCGGACTCGTTGTCGACGCGGGCACGTTCAACTGGTCGCGCGACAATCGCTATCCCATGCTCAGCGCGCCGCGGCCGGAATATCAGGGCATCGTGCTGCACGAGACGTTCGGCAACTTCGCCTTCGCCATCGCCTGCCGCG
>DAIUEQ010000101.1:0-12733 GCA_036845025.1 Xanthobacteraceae bacterium
CCGCCGAGCAGATGGACGCGATCGCCGATCTGGCCGACCGCTATTCGTTCGGCGAAATCCGGGTCGGTCACGAGCAGAATCTGGCGCTGCCGCACGTTGCCCAGCGCGACCTGCCGGCGGTTTGGCGCGCGCTCGATGCTATCGGGGTCGCCATTCCCAACGTCAATCTGATCACCGACATCATCGCCTGCCCGGGTCTCGATTATTGCAGCCTGGCCAACGCCCGCTCGATTCCGATCGCTCAGGAAATCACGCGCCGTTTCCGCAACCTCGATCTGGCGCGGGATCTCGGGCGGCTGCACATCAACATTTCCGGCTGCATCAATGCCTGCGGTCACCACCACGTCGGACATATCGGCATTCTCGGCGTCGAGAAAAACGGCGAGGAATTTTACCAAATCACGCTGGGCGGCAAAGCCGACGAGCATGCCACGCTCGGCACGCTGATGGGGCCGGCAGTGCCATATGCGCAAGTGGCCGATGTCGTCGAGGACATTGCGGCGGCCTACATCGAGTTGCGCGAGCGGCCCGACGAATTGTTCATCGATACGGTCAAGCGCACCGGCGTCGAGCCGTTCCGGGAGCGTGTCTATGCCGCTCGTTAAGCAAGGCCATATTGTCGAGGACGTTTTTGTCCGCGCACCTGACGACGCGCCCATTCCGGAGGGCGTTCCGGTCGTCGTAACCGCAGAACGCTTCCTTGCCAACGCCGCTGCACTCGCCGCGCGCGAGGCCCCAATCGGCGTTCTGTGGCCCAATAACCGCAAAGTCGCGGAGCTTGAGCCCTGGCTCGGCCGGCTCGCGCTGGTCGCACTGATTTTTCCGAAATTCCGCGACGGCCGCGCTTATAGCCAGGCGCGGCTGTTGCGTGAGCGCTACGGCTTTCGCGGCGAGTTGCGCGCGACCGGGGAAGTTTTACGCGACCAGTTTCTTTTTCTTATTCGCGCCGGCTTCGATTCACTCGAAGTGACCAAGGCCGCCGATGCCGAAGCCTTCGCTGCCGCGGTCTCTACCTATAGCGTGTTCTATCAGCCGAGCACGGACGGGCGGCTTGCGGTTCGCCGCCGGCGCCTGCCGCCACAAACACCGGCGGCCGGCCACGAGACGCAAGAGGCTGGCGAGCGGCATTTCGAACCGCGCTAAGCCGACGCTCTCGCCCCGCCGCTCAGCGGCGCTCGCTGATGCTCACTCGGATCCCGGCGAAGCGCCAAGCTTTTTCGCGAAGAAGGACCGCACCCGTTCGATAACGTCGCTGCGCGCTTCCGCGTTGGCAGGAACTTGCTGGCGCCTCGGCCCCGGATCGTCGAAATCGTGCGTCGCTTCGTCGTAGAAATGGATTCGCACATCGCCAGCGGCATCGGCGAGAAGTGCGCGACATTTCCGCGGCGAGACTTCTTCGTCGGCGGTGCCGATATAAACCCGCAGCGGCGCATAGGCCTGGTAACGCGTTGCCGCAAAATGGTCCTTGAGGCCGCACGCCGGATAGAAGGCCAGCGCCGCGCGAAATCCCTGTGCGGGATCGTTCGCCGGGAGGCCGGGCGCGTCCGGCGCCATGGCAGCGAGCGTGGCGCTGCCGCCGTTGGACCAGCCCTGCAGGCCGATACGATCGGGATACACCGTGGACAGCGAGCGCAGAAAGGCAAGCGCGCCGTAGGCATCAAGCGGACGCACCGTCACTTCGTTCAATTCGTCGGGACGGGTGTCGTAAGAGTGGCGGCCGAAGCCTTGCGGATAGCCGCGCGGCCCGAAGCCGTCGACCAGTACGGCCATATAGCCCTGCGCGGCCCAAAAGCGGCCCCAGAACTGGTGCCGTTGCGAGAGAGTCGTCGCGTCAAAGACGCCGTGCGCGGCGGTCGAATAGGCACCCTGCCGACCGTGCATCATGACCACAGCCGGAACGCGCTTCCCGCTCTCGACCGCCGGGTGGAAAATATAGCCCACCAAAGTGGTGCGCCCGTCGGCACTCGGAAAATTCACGCGCTCTGCGGTGGCGTCGCTCGCGGATTGCGAACGCGCCAGGTCGCCGCAGACCGTGGCGAGCAATATGGCGAGCACCGCCAGATACGATGTCGCCACAACTTTGCGCGAGCGCGTTCTGCTTGAGGTCGTCAATGGCTGACCTTTGGGCGCCGCTTCGGCGATTGGCTAGCGAAATCCCGCCTGTTGCAGGAGCGGCAGGGTTTCGCGCTGGAACGTCAGCATCCCTTCCTCGTAGATCGGCCACGACAACAGCGCGCCGTCGATGCCGACCTTGGAAAGGTTCGCTAGCCCGTCGACGATTTGCTCCTTGGTGCCGACCAGCGGGAATGCGCCCCACCCTGCCATGAAATGCGCTTGCAGCTTGCGGAAGTCCTCGACCGCAAGCGAGCCAATGCCAAGGAGCTTCATCAGGTTTTCCGCTGCCACCCAGTCGCCTTTTTCGTGCACGTAATAGTGCAGAAAATCCTTGGCTTCCTTTTCGGTCTCGCGCTGCACGACATAGCCGAAGCTCCAGATCTGGATGTCGCGGCCGTATTCCTCACGCGCCAGGCGCCGGTACTTTTCCACTTTGGCGCGGGCGAAATCGAGATCGTGCTTGTCGAACTGGATGAAGGCGATGTCGGAATATTTGGCGGAAAAGTGCTGGCCCTGTTCCGAGCCGCCGGCATTCATGATCGCCGGATACGGCTGCTGAATCGGCTTGGGCGCCAGCTCACCCTTTTTCACCTGATAGAATTTTCCTTCGTAAGTGAACTCGTCCTCGCAGGTCCACAACCCGATCATCACCTCGATCCACTCGGCAGCGCGCGCGTAGCGATCTTGGTGATCCTGCATATTCGCGCCGAACATATCGAGCTCACCCTGATTCCAGCCGCCGACGATATTGATAGCGTGGCGGCCGTTACTGATGTGATCGATCACCGTCGCCTGCTTGGCCGCGAGCGTCGGGTGATACATCGGCACGTGTGCGGTCGAGAATACCGCGGAATATTTGGTCTGGGCACCGATGCCGGCCGCCCAGGAGAAGCATTCGAAGCCCGGCCCGTTGAAATTGGTCACGCCACCGAAGCCCTTCCAGCGCCCGACCGGCACCAGCGCCTCGAACTCCATGGCGTCGGCGATCTGCGCAAGCCGCACGGTGTTCGGCCAGCTGATCTTCAGCGTGTCGGGGATGGTGCTGATCGCGCAGCCGCCGTTCAAGTTGGTGCAAAACGTGCCGAGCTTGAGCTTGCGGTCATTAAACAGCGGATTAGTCGCGCGGCGCAGCTCCTGCTGCCTAACGGTGCTATGCATGGCCCCTCCCCGGCAGCCGCATTATTTTCCCGCGTCCTGCCCGGCGCTAACCTCCCAGAAAAGTCCGATGCGTTCAATGCCGGACCACACACTCCAGAAAAGCTGCAGTAGAAACAGCGAAGGCCCCGCGGCGAATGCCGCGGAGCCTTCGTCATAAAAACCCTTTGGGCTTAGCAATTGCTCCGTGTCATCGAGCGAGAATCACCGGTGTCGGTGTTTGTGGTTGTTCTAGTCTGGGTCGTGCATCCGCTCGGCGGCGCACCCACCTGGACGCCAACCACGCCAGGGACGCCGACATAAACTCCCGGACCGGGTTCCTGCGTGCGCGTCGTCGTGGTCGTGGTCACATCATCGGCGAACGCGACGGCCGAAAAAAGCGCAACGCCAGCCGCCCCGATCGCGATTTTGCTCAAAATTCTCATCGTTACCTCCGATCTCGCTGGCTCATGGCCATGCGCCAACAACCCGAAATGCGGTCGGCGGTTCCGTGCAAAAAAAATTGTATGAGCGGGAACTTCGCGTTTCGAAGATTTCCGTATTTGGCAGAAAGCCGGATCACCGACGCGCGCCAAATCCAACGCTGACGTTAGGGGAGCGCCGCTCAGATAAAAACTTCCTGCGGTCGTCCGGCTGCGGTCGCGCGGCCTATTTTATTTGGTCACGCAGCTCGAAGCGGCGTCTAAATCTCTAATGAGATGGTGGGCGCACCAGGGCTCGAACCTGGGACCCGCTGATTAAGAGTCAGCTGCTCTACCAACTGAGCTATGCGCCCGGTTGCGAAAATCCCAAAACTCTCGGGCTTCCCGCTTGGCACCACCACGTCTCACTCGCCGCGACGCGTCGACATCACCGCGAAAAGGGCGCCCTAGGGCGCCCACGGCGGGTGTATATCACCGCAGGTTGGCGGGGTCCACACGTGGTGACCGAGGGGTTAATCGAGTTCGGTGACGCCGCGAACGCCGAACGAGAACGCGGATCGTCAGTCGGCATTCGCCGCGTCGAAAAGGTTCGCAACGCCGACAATGCCCCACATAAAGGCAAGGTAGCCGGCGAAAATGAAATAGCGCGCGCAATCAGGCGAGCTCAAGAAGCTTTCTGTTCCGTGAAACATGCCGGCACCATACGTATAAATTCTGACTCAAGTGGAAATTGCCGGGGCCGATTCCACCCGCGGACGATCTCAACGCGGTTTAACGATAACGGTGAGTTACCCGCGGCGGCGAGCGTCAGCGACCCCTTGGTCTTGCACTCAACACCAAAGTCTCGACGAGCGACTAGTCCGGCCGTGACGCCAATTGCGATCGTTCGCGCGTGACGTCTTGCGCCGAAACGGCTGGCGCTGCCGCCCCCCACGCATTGCGAATATAGGTGAGCACAGCCGCCACTTGAGCGTCGTTGAGCTGCCATCCGTAAGACGGCATCCCGGGCGAAGTGGGTTCGGTGGCCGTCGCGACGCTGCGTGCGCCGCGCAGGACGACGCGGATCAAACTGGCCGGGTCGTCGGAGCGAACGTTCGAGGACGCGGCCAGTGACGGAAACAATTCCGCAGTGCCGCGGCCATCCAGCATATGACAGGCCGAGCAGGTGTCGCGGTAGATCGCCGCGCCCGCTGTCATTACCGGATCGCCCGCCGACAGCGGCGTCGCCGTGTCCTGCCTGCCGGGAACCGATTTCAAATAAACCGCAATAGAGTTGAGATCACTATCCTTCCATTGCGACGTCGATAGCGACACTGCGTCCGCCATGGGCCCGGTGGCCGCCGCAACCTGGTTGTGGCCGCCTTTCAGATACGCCGCGATCTCCGCAACGGACCAATTACCAATGCCGCGCGCTTTGTCGCCGGTAATATCGGGAGCGAACCAGCCCTGAATTTTGGA
Organism: Xanthobacteraceae bacterium; assembly: GCA_036845025.1. Classification (GTDB taxonomy): domain Bacteria; phylum Pseudomonadota; class Alphaproteobacteria; order Rhizobiales; family Xanthobacteraceae; genus BOG-931. Next base: position 5,151 of record DAIUEQ010000101.1, read on the forward strand.
CCCTTGCAGATACTGCGCGGCTTTGTCGCCGCCGAGCAGCGTCTTTGGCGTGTGACACGCGCCGCAATGCGCGGGCCCGCTGACGAGATAAGCACCCCTGTTCCATTCGGCGGATTTTGCCGGATCGGGTTTATACACACCTTCGGTGAAATAGAGGGCGTCCCAAACCCGCATGGCGATGCGAATGTTGAACGGAAACGGCAAAGTATTGGCCACAACGGCGTGGTGTACCGGCTCTACCGTGTTCAGGTATGCGCGGATCGCTAAGACTTCTTCTCGCGTCATTTTGGTGTAGGCGTTGAACGGCATCGCCGGATAGAGCAGTGCGCCGTCCCTGCGAATGCCCCTACGAACCGCTGCATCGAATTCGTCGTCGCTCCAGGCGCCCACTCCGGTTTCGGGGTCCGGCGTGATGTTCGGCGCAACAATGTTGCCGAAAGGCGTTTCAATCGGCAGACCGCCGGCAAATCGCCGATGGCCCGGGAGGGTGTGGCAGCTGCCGCAATCGGCGAGGATAGCGAGATACTGACCCTTTTTGATTTGCGTGAAGTCTTGCGGGTCCGATTCTCCAGCGACCGCCAGCGCGGACGTAAACAGCAGAACTGCCGCGCAAGCGAATGCGCCGCGCAGCGGCATATTCTTGCTCGTGCTACGCATCGACCAGCGGCCCCGGATGTTTGAGGTATTGACTGCGGATCGCTTCCGCCGCCCAGAACGCAAGCGCGCCGACGGTGCCGGTCGGGTTGTAGCCAGCGTTCTGCGGGAACGCGCTGGCGCCGAGCACAAACAAATTCGACACGTCCCAGTTCTGTAAATAGCGGTTGACGACGCTGGTCTTTGGATCGGCACCCATGATGACCCCGCCGTTGAGATGGGTCGTCTGATACGTCGTAATGTCGTAGGGCGCGGTACGGTATTGCTTGTCCACGACGTTCGCGCCCATCGCCTTAATGATCTCGGCGAATTTGTCGGTCATGAACCGGTTTTGTTTGATCTCGTTGTCGTGGAGATCGATGGTCATCCGCATCAACGGCCGACTGAACCGGTCCGTGTAGGTGGGGTCCAAATCCAGATAAACGTCACGGTATGAGTAGAAGCTGCCATGCACTCCGGTGCCCGGCTTCACCGTGGAGAGATAATTGTCGCGGACCGCGGTCTTCCATTTTGCACCCCATTTCGGCGTGCCGGGCGGAACCACCGTCGTTTCGATCGGGCGGCCGCCCGTCTGCACCTGGCCCATATAGGCGCCACCGACAAAGCCGTGCGGTCCGTGATCGAAGTTGTCGCCATTAAATTCGTCGATACACATCCCGATCGAGCCGGAGGCGATGAACGGATTGAAATTGAATTTTTTGTTGTCGAAAAAGCCGTTCACGCTGGAAATGGTCTGGTGCGTGAAGTTGCGTCCAACAACACCGGTGTTGGCGACCGGATCGTAGGGTTGACTGATCTTCGAATGCAGCAGGAGCTGGACGTTGAACATCGAGTAGGCCGACAGGATGACCAGATCGGCCGGCTGCTCCCACTCTTGCAAACTTGAGTCTACGAAAGTGACGCCCGTGGCGCGCTTTCCCGAGGCGTCGGTATTGATCCTGACGACTTCGGAATTATCGCGTAGCGAGAAATTCGATTTGCGGATCAAGACCGGCAGAATGGTGGTCTGCGGACTGGCTTTGGAGTAGTTGCCGCAGCCGAACCATTCGCAAAAGCCGCAGTAAGTGCATTGGCCCATCCGCAGCCCGAGCGGATTGACATAGGGTTTCGATAAATTTCCTGACGGCTGCGGGAATGGTTTGTAGCCGAGCTCGCGCGCCGCCTTGGCAAACAATGTCGCGCCAAAAGGCTGCGCCTGCGCCGGCGTCGGATAGGGTCGCGCACGAGGTCCCTCAAATGGGTTGCCGCCTTCTTGAATCTGCCCCTTTACGTTACCGGCGGTGCCCGAAGTGCCGCATAGATATTCAAACTGATCGTAATACGGCTCCATATCAGCATAGGTCACGCCCCAGTCCTGGATCGTCATATCGTCGGGCAGGAACGACGCTCCATAGCGTTCCGTGAGATGCGTCCGGACCACGAAATCCGATGGCAGAAAACGCCAGGTCTCGGCGTTCCAATGCACGCCAGCGCCGCCGACGCCGTTTGGCGGCATGAACGCGCCCCAGCTGCGGATCGGCAGCGCGGTCTGATCGATCTTGTTGCGGAACGTGAATGTCAGCTGGTCCGGTCGCAAAAAAAGTTCGTGCCGAATCCGGTATCGCAGCTCGTCCTGCATGTAACTTGTCGGGAAATCAGTCGGCGCATCCCGCCACGGGCCGCGCTCGATGGCGACGACATCGAGTCCTTCGTCGGTCAGCTCGTGGGCCATGATCGATCCGGTCCAGCCGAGGCCGATAATGACGACATCCTTCTTGGGTAATCTGCGTGCCATGGCGGGACCTCACTGCGCTTTCGGCGTCCACTCCGCGCGACCGGTCATACCGACCGGCGGCAGAGGAAAGCGCTCGTTGTGGCGACCGACCCAGTCCAGATAGTTGTAACGGGCTCCCGGGTAGCCGATCATTTTCCAAGCGACCATGTCGCGATTGCCGCCGTAGATCGGGTCGGCAAAAAAGCCCATCTGAAGGTCTTTGATGACTTCGGCGAAGAACGCTTTCCCGTCGGCGCCGTCGAGCTTCAATTCGCCGCTTTCAAGATCGCCAAGCACTTTATCCTTGTCGCCATCGGACAGGTCGGCGAACTCCTTGCCCGCATATTTTGCCTTGCACGCCTTATCGAGCGCCGCGAGGCCCGAGCGGTAATTTTGCCTCGGACCGCCCTCAGACTGGTCTCCTTGATTCTTCATGCCGGTCTGGAATGGCGGCCGCACGTAAAGGCCATCCTGCTCGCCGAAAGGCCCGGCAAGCTGACGATCGATAAAAACGGCACAGCCTGAGTCCTTACCGCCCGGCGTCTCCGGATCCGGCGGGATGACGCGATCGGCAATTGCTTCTATCGCGCGGCCTTCGTCGCCCGAGAAAAACAGCCAAGGACCGGCCTTCACGCGCACCGGTGGATCGCCGGCGTTCGGCGACCAGGGCAATTGGCCGGAAATCGTGGAAGCGCGTCCGAGACCACCGCTCAGAAGCAACACGGCGGTACCGGCGAGTAAGTCGCGCCTACGAAACTCTGAACGAAAGGGTCCGTTCTCGTTCATGGCAATCATCCCTTCGCAAACCGCTGGCCGCGTCTCCAAATTGCCAAGCAGATCTCTTCGATTGGAGCGCGGCCGTCGTTGGAGCGAGCGTTGGAGCAAGCATGGAAACGGCGGGCCTATCGGCGGCCGGTCGCTCTTGCAGATCGTTCAGAGCAGCGCCCAGCCGTAATTGCCGCCCTCGCGTAAGTAGCGGCGCCGACGAAAAATTCAGGTTGGAACGAACAAAGGAAATCCAGGGGCGATGCGCCTTCTGAGTCGGATGCCATCACAAGCTCCGTCTCCATCGCCCCCAATGGAGGTTGAAACCCTCGCACGAAAAAGCCAAAGTCGCAACGCCCGAAGTTATGGTGCGCGCCCTTTTGCGGGTGCGCAGTCGGGTTGTCTATTTCGATTTTTGTCAACTTTGCCAATTTTTGACGCGATTCGATCGATGCACTCGCACGGCACAAAAGGATTTCGGGTCACATAAGCGTCACGCGTGGCGACGGGACAGGTGCATCGTGGGTTCGATTGGCGATTCGATATCCGCAAGGGCGAATGCGAAAGAGCGTCCCAACCTGCCCGGCCGAGTAGTATTGGTGATGCAGGGCGGAGGCGCACCCGGGGCTTATCAGGCCGGAGCTTACCAGGCGCTGCACGAGGCCGGCATCGAGCCCGACTGGGTCATCGGCACCTCAATCGGCGCAATCAACGGCGCGATCATCGCGGGAAACAAAGCACCCGACCGGGTCGCCAAGCTGAAGGCGTTCTGGGACTCCCTCGATTCTCGCTTGCCCGAACCGTGGAGTCAGATTTCACCGCTGGTCGCCGGCGTGCCCGGTTTCTTTTATCCGAATCCCGCGCTCGCTTGGGGCGTCGATACCCAAGTCGGCATCGAACAAGCCGCGATGTATCTCGTCGAGCCGCTCAAAAAAGTGCTGCCGACCCTCGTTGATTTTGATCTCCTCAATTCCGGCGGTCCGAGATTTACGGTTGGACTTACCGCGATAGAAACCGGCGCGATGCGTTATTTCGACAGCAAACAGGACAAGATCGTTCTCGACCACATCCTCGGCTCAAGTGCCGTTCCGCCCTGCTTCCCCGCGGTATTGATCGACGGACAATATTATTGGGATGGCGGCGTCTATTCAAACTCACCGGTCGAGGTTGTGTTTGATGAATTTCCCCGGCACAGCTCCGTCGTCATCGCCGTTCAGATTTGGCCGACGCACGGCCCGCAGCCGGCATCGCTTTCTCAGGCTTTCATGCGGGTGAAGGACATCCTGTTCGGAAGCCGCTCGCGAGGCCACATTATGCGACAAGCCCAGCTTCACCGCATGCGCCGTATCGTTCGCGAATTAGTGGAAATGTTGCCTGAAGAGAAAAGAAATTCTCCGCGAGTGAAGGAACTGGCCGGTTGGGGTTGCACGACCACGATGCACCTCGTCGAGATCAACGCCCAGCCTCTCGATGGCGACAGCAATGCCCGGGATTTTGATTTTTCCCGGGCGACCGTACAGAAGCGCTGGCGGGCTGGATATGCTGACGCGTCGCGCACGATTTCGCGGCAGCCGTGGAACGATGCAACCGATCCCGCCACCGACATTATGGTTTACGCCTCTGACGCTTTGCCTTGAGCCTGCGAGCCCGCGACAACAAGGCAACATCAAATCGACAGGAGCGCCCTTATCGAGCAGAACCTTTTGGCAGACTGGGCGGTTATGTTCGGGGGTGGAATTGTCTCCAGCTGCCTAGTTGACGCTAGCCGGAGTTTTAAATGACACCGTCTAATCCGGTCGTCTTTTTACTCGATGTCGATAATACGTTGATCGACAACGACGCTATCCAGCAGGATTTGAAGGACCATCTTCAACAAAATTATGGGCGCGATGCCCGCGATCGCTATTGGAGAATTCTCGAGGATCTGTTTGCGGAACTTGGATATCGTGACTATCTCGGAGCCTTGCAGCGCTTTCGCGCCGAGCATCCCAAGGAAGTCGAGCTCCTGGCGATGTCGTCCTATCTCATCGATTATCCGTTCGCCGACCGGCTGTTTCCGTCGGTTTTTGCGGTCTTGAAGCGGCTAGGCGGCTTCGGCACGACGGTGATTCTGTCCGACGGTGACGTCGTCTTTCAGCCGCGCAAAGTCCAGCGGTCGGGACTGTCCGACGCAGTTGACGGGCGTGTGCTCATCTACATCCACAAGGAAGAGGCGCTCGACGACGTCGAACGGCGCTTTCCAGCCGAACATTACGTTCTTGTTGACGATAAGCCGCGCATCCTGGCCGCAATTAAAAGCTCTTGGGGCAATCGCGTCACCACCGTATTTCCGCGGCAAGGCATGTATGCTCGCGACCGGCAAGCAGCGGCGGCCTTTCCACCGCCTGATGTTGCCATCGAGCATATTGGTGATCTTCTCGACTTCGACCTGCCGCGATTGACGGCCACGGTCCCCGGCACCGCAGCCAAATTGGAGGCCACGCAATGAATCCGACAAAGACCCTGAATAATCTTGGCCAAAGCCTCTGGCTCGACAATATTACCCGCGACCTCCTCAACAGCGGCACATTGCAGCGCTACATCAACGAATGGTCCATAACCGGATTGACGTCCAATCCGACCATCTTCGATCTCGCCATCAGCAAGAGCGCCGATTACGACGGCGACATTGCGAAGCTCGCCTCGCGGACGAAGACGGCGGAAGATACTTTCTTCGAACTGGCTCTGGCAGATCTGACCCGCGCCGCCGACCTGCTGCATCCGGTCTTTACCCGCACCGACGGCGTCGATGGATGGGTCTCGCTCGAAGTGTCGCCTCTTCTGGCGTACGACGCGCAACGCACTATCGCAGCCGCTCGCGATCTGAACCGGCGCGGCGCAAAGCCCAACCTGTTCATTAAAATTCCGGGCACCAAGGAAGGTCTGCCGGCAATTGAAGAAGCGATCTTTGCCGGCTTGCCGATCAACGTCACGCTGTTGTTCTCGGGCGAGCAATATCTCGCCGCGGCGCAAGCGTATCTGCGCGGGGTCGAGCGGCGCATCGACGCGGGCCTCAATCCCGCTGTCGGCTCGGTTGCCTCACTCTTCATAAGCCGCTGGGACGTCGCGACCGCCGGAAAGGTACCGGCGGAGTTGGCCAACCGCCTCGGCATTGCCGTCGCCCAGCGCGCTTACAAGGCTTATCTGGAGTTATTGAGTTCACCGCGTTTTCAGCGTGTGGCCAATTTTGGCGGCCGCGCGCAACGTCTGCTTTGGGCCAGCACCGGCACCAAGGACCCCAAAGCGTCCGACACCCTCTACGTGAAAGCGCTCGCGGCGCCCTTCACCGTCAACACAATGCCCGAGGGCACGCTCAAGGCCTTCGCCCAGCACGGCGAAGTCGGCGCAACGCTCGCGGCGGATGGCGAAGACTGCGAGCAGACCTTAGCGGCCTTTGCCAAAGCCGGTATCGACATCGATGCGCTGGCCCAACAGCTTCAGGAAGAAGGCGCCGCGTCGTTCAACAAATCGTGGAAAGACCTGATGGCCTGCATCGAATCCAAGAGCTCGGCGTTGCGCAAAGCGAGCTGATCCACATGGTCCCCGCCTCTGGTCAACGCAAGCAGACCCCCGGCTCGACCGGGGCGCAATCGGCGACTGCGCCGCCCTTGCGCAAGCGGCCGGCGTGGACATTGCTCGAGAAGCACTATCAGAAACTGAAAGGCGTGGACCTGCGCCAAATTTTTGCTGACGATCGCTTACGCGGCGAAAGATTGGCGGTCGAGGCGGCGGGCGTTTACCTCGATTATTCCAAGAACCGCATCACCGATGAGACCCTGCGGCTGCTGTTGCAGCTCGCCGAGGAATCGAAGCTGCGCGATCGCATCGACGCGATGTTCCGCGGCGACAAGATAAACGTCTCGGAAGATCGTGCTGTCCTGCACGTCGCGCTGCGCGCACCGCGCGGCGCCACCATCCTGCACGATGGCCGCAATGTGGTGCCCGACGTTCACGCCGTCCTCGACGCCATGGCCGACTTTTCCAACCGCGTGCGTTCGGGCAACTGGAAAGGCCAGACCGGCAAGCGTATTCGCAATGTCATTAACATCGGTATCGGCGGCTCCGATCTCGGACCGGTCATGGCCTATGAAGCGCTGAAGCACTACAGCGACCGCGCTATGACTTTCCGTTTCGTATCCAATGTCGACGGTACGGATTTTGTCGAAGCGGTGCGCGATCTCGATCCGGCCGAAACACTGTTCATCATTTCTTCCAAGACCTTCACCACGCTGGAAACCATGACCAATGCGCGCAGCGCGCGCGAATGGCTGCTGGAGGGCATGAAGGGCGAACAAGGCGCCATCGCCAAGCATTTTGTCGCCGTATCGACCAACGCCAAGGAAGTCGCGAAATTCGGCATCGACACCGCCAA
>DAIUEQ010000102.1:0-12685 GCA_036845025.1 Xanthobacteraceae bacterium
GCCCGGCAAGGTCATCCAGTCGATGCGCAAGGCCAAGACCTCGAACCCGCTGTTCTTGCTCGACGAGGTCGACAAAATGGGCGCCGATTTCCGCGGCGATCCGTCGTCGGCGCTGCTGGAAGTGCTCGACCCCGAGCAGAACCATGCCTTCAATGATCACTATCTCGAGGTCGACTACGATCTCTCGAACGTGATGTTCATCACCACGGCGAACACGCTCAACATCCCGCCGCCGCTGATGGACCGCATGGAGATCATCCGCATCGCCGGCTACACCGAGGACGAGAAGGTCGAGATCGCGCGCAAGCACTTGATCCCGCACGCGATCGTCAAGCACGGGCTAGAGCCGAAGGAATGGTCGATCGACGACGACGCGTTGTTGACCCTTATCCGCCGCTACACGCGCGAAGCCGGCGTCCGCAATCTCGAGCGCGAGCTGTCGACACTGATCCGCAAGGCGGTGAAGGAGCTCACGGTCAAGAAGACCGAGTCGGTGAAAGTCACGGCGGAAAGCCTTGGCACCTATCTTGGCGTGCCGAAATTCCGCTACGGGGAAGTCGAGGACGAGGATCAGGTCGGTGTCGTGACCGGCCTGGCTTGGACCGACGTCGGCGGCGAGCTTCTGACCATCGAAGCAGCGATGATGCCGGGCAAGGGCAAGATGACCGTGACCGGCAATCTGCGCGATGTAATGAAGGAATCGATCTCGGCGGCGGCGTCCTATGTGCGCATGCGCTCGTCGGCTTTCGGCATCGAGCCGCCTTCATTCGACAAGCGCGACATTCACGTCCACGTGCCTGAAGGTGCGACGCCGAAGGACGGTCCGTCCGCCGGCGTGGCGATGGTCACCGCCATTGTTTCGGTGATGACCGGTATCGCGGTGCATCGCGATGTCGCGATGACCGGCGAAATCACGCTACGCGGCCGGGTGCTGCCGATCGGCGGTCTAAAAGAGAAGCTGTTGGCGGCTCACCGCGGCGGCATCAAGACCGTGCTTATTCCCGAGGAGAACGCCAAGGATCTTGTAGAGATCAACGACAGCATCAAGAGCGGACTCGATATCATTCCGGTCTCCCGCATGGATGAGGTGCTGACGCGGGCGCTGGTGCGGATGCCGGAGCCGATCTCCTGGGATGAAGCGGCTGCGAAGCCGGCCGAAGTCGCCGAACCCATCGTCGAAGAAGATGCCTCGGGTTTGACGGCGCATTGATTTCGCGCGTTGGATGGTAAAGCGGCGCCAAGTTTGGCGCCGCTTTGGCGTTTTGTGACATGGCTGTTTGTGACACGGCTGTGTGATTTTCAGCGCACTTGTCGTTTTATGCTGGCGAGCGATTGCTCGTGGGGTGAGATGCGCTAAAATTCGCAGGTGAGCCGGGGGGCTGCGACATTGCGCGGGTGTTCCAATGAGACTCGTCGGCTGGCTGATCGGCTGCACGGCGCTGATCGCGGCAATGCCAGGGGCAAATGCCGAGGACGACTTTTGGCTGGGCGGGAACTACACCCAAAATGTGCCTTGTAAGGGCGATGGCACTGACCGGCCCGAAGTCAAAGTCCATATTTCGACGCAAGAGATCGAGTCCAAGATCGGTGTCTGCACGTTCCTTGATACCAAGGTCGACAGCAAAAGTGTCGTTGGGCACGTCGAGTGCAAATTTCCGGCCGGCCCCTTGATGGGCGACGTAACCTTCACGCTGAAACCGAATAACACGGTGGCCTTTGTCGACAGCAACAAGACCTACACCGCCACGCTGTACCGCTGCCCGAAGTAACCGCCAAAGTGGCTCCTCCCTGCGCTTGATTGATGCTAAGATGGCGAAGTCGTCTTTGGGGGACCACGTCATGCTTCGCTATCTGATCGCGACCGCAATGTTTGCCGTCATGCTGGCCGGTGCACCGGCGTTTGCGGTGACGTCGAAGGACAAGATGGCGACATGCAAATTCGGTGCTGACGATCAAAAGCTTGAAGGGCCGCCGCGCAAGGCGTTCATGAAAAATTGCATGTCGAACAAAGACGATCCACGCGGATCGCCGGCCGGCGGGCCGCCGCCCCAGCATTGAGGGCGTATCGGTTAACGTTGCCGTCCTGTCACTCACCTCTCCTCGACCGCCGAATTGGGCGGTGTATCCAAAGGGATAAGTCTCGATGCGAATGCTCGCTTACGTCCTTGCCATCATCTGCCTGATCGCGGCCGTCGTCTATTTCGCCATGCCGGCGGGCTCGCTGCCGACATTCATGCCGGGTTATGAAGCGGGCTCGCAACACATCCACACAACTCACGCTATCGCCGCCGTCATCGGCGCGGTCATTTTGTTTGTGCTGGGATTGTTTGCCGGCCGCGCGCGGGCGTGAAGCAAGGTCCGCCATCGGTTTTCGTTTAAATCGGCATTCGCGGGAATGGCCTAAGTTTGCGATCTCGTCCCGCCGCGCGGGACTTTGCGCTGGATGCGCGCATCGAAACGCGGAACGCTGACCACCACGCGGCGATGGATGCCGCCACCGATGACTTCCAAATCATCGCGCGCTTCCACGTTAAAAATTATGGTTCGACCGTCGATTTGCGAAACCTCTGCAGTAGCGGTCACCCGAAGGCCGACGGGTGTCGCGGCCACATGGCTTACGTCGAGGTGAGTGCCGAGGCTCTGATGTTCGTGGGGCAGAAGGTGCTCTATGGCATTGAGCGCCGCCGCCTCGATAACGTTGATCATCACCGGCGTAGCCAGGACCGGTATGCGGCCAGACCCGACAAACGGCGCGGTATGCTCGGGGCCCACAAGGAGCTCTGCGGTCCCTTTTAGGCCGATGGCAATGCGGCTGAGATCGACCATGAGAGAGCCCCCGAGGCGGCAAAAGCCAAGAGGCGTTCCTTGACCCGATCCCACTGCTAATGTCCAGCTTGCCGGGCCTGTCGCGGCGCGCTCCAATGTGCGGATGATCCAGCCGCCGCTGCCGCCGCTTCGCACCTTGTTCTTCGAAGACCTTTCGGTCGGCATGACCGAACGGCTGAACAAGACAGTCGCCGCTTCGGACGTGGTCGGCTTCGCGCAATTGACCGGCGATCGCAATCCGATCCATCTCTCCGAGCATTTCGCCGCCAAGACCTCGTTCCGCACCCGAATTGCGCATGGCCTTTACACCGCAAGTCTTATTTCCGCGGTGCTCGGCACGCGACTACCAGGTCCGGGTGCGGTGTACATTTCGCAAACACTTAATTTTCGCGCGCCGGTTAAAATCGGCGACACCGTCATAGTGACGGTGACAGTCGCCGAGCTGGTCGCGGAAAAGTGCCGCGCGCGCTTGGCATGTCAATGCGAGGTCGACGGTGAGGTTGTCCTGGACGGCGAAGCGTGGGTGAAGGTGCCGAGCGAGAATGCCAAGGGCAAACGGCCGGCACCGCGGCTTTAGAACGTCTGTAGATCAGATGGCCGCTTACGCCAGAAGGTCCTTGTCTTCGGGATGTTTGCCAAAATAGGCGCCGACGAACGGGCAGAGCGGAACGATTTTGAGGCCGCGGGCGCGGGCCTCTGCGAGCATCCCCTCCATCAGCCGCGAGGCAATACCTCGGTTGCGGGCGCGTGGTGGCACCTCGGTGTGAGTGATTGTCATCACGTCGCCGGCCAGCTGATAGTTAGCGATGGCGGTGACGCCATCGGCGTCGAGCTCAAAGCGGGACAGGGCGGTGTTGTCGCGGACAGCGCTCATGCCATTAATATATGGTCCGGCCGCCCCGCCGCCTATCCTGCAACCCGATCCGCGCCCCGATGAAAATCGCGACCTTCAACATCAACAATATCAACAAGCGCCTCGCCAATCTGCTCGCCTATCTGCGCGCGGCGAAACCCGACGTGCTCTGCCTGCAGGAGTTGAAGTCGGCGGATCGCGAATTCCCCGAAGCCGCGATCGGGAAGGCGGGTTACGGCGCGGTGTGGCGTGGAGAGAAATCGTGGAACGGCGTCGCCATTCTGGCTCGTGATGGCGAGCCGGTTATCACTCGCACTGAACTTCCGGGTGACACCAAAGACAGACAAAGCCGCTACATCGAGGCGGCGGTCAACGGCGTGCTGATCGCATCGCTTTATGCGCCGAACGGCAACCCGCAGCCGGGGCCGAAATTTAATTATAAGCTTGCCTGGATGGACCGGCTCGCGACGCATGCCGCGGAGCTGATGACCGCCGACGTGCCAGTGGTGCTGGCCGGCGATTACAATGTGGTGCCGACGGATCGCGATATTTATCGGACAAAGTCGTACGACCGCGATGCTCTCCTCCAGCCGGCAAGCCGTAGGCGTTACGCGGAGATTCTGCGCCAGGGTTGGCGCGATGCGATTCGCGTGCTGCATCCGGACGAGCCGATGTACACTTATTGGAGCTACTTGCGCGAGCGCTGGGGGCGCGACGCCGGGCTGCGCATCGATCATTTGCTGCTTAGCCCGAAGGCGGCGAAGCAGCTTGTCGGTGGCGGCGTCGACCGCGGCCTTCGCGGCAAGGAAAACGCCAGCGATCACGCGCCGGTCTGGATCGAATTACGCGATGTCCCGCGCTCGTCCCCGCGAAAGGCCGCCCCCCGTGTCAATTCCCGATTGCGCGTGCATGAGCGGAATAACAAGGCAGCGAAGCAGGCTAAAAAGCCAGTGGCGCGGTCGGCCCGCCGGCCGCTTCTGGTGATTGACGGTGACTCGTTTGCCCACCGCGCCTTTCATGCTCTGCCGAAGAATATCAGACGCAAGGGCGATCGGCCGGCCGGCGCCATACTCGGTTTCGCCAATTTGCTGTTGCGGCTCTATCGTGAGGAGAGGCCGCGCGCCGTCCTGGTCGGATGGGATACTTATGAGGCGCCGACCTACCGGCACGAAGCTTTCGCCGCATATCAAAGCGGACGCGAATTCGACGATGACATCATCGAACAACTCGAGGTGATTCCGGAATTCGTCGCCGCGTGCGGCTTTGTGAACGCCAAAGGTGCAGGCTACGAGGCCGACGATTTTCTTGCCGCCGCGGCCACGGGAGAAGAGCGGCGCGGCGGCTCGGCGCTGGTTGCGAGCGGCGACCGCGACTCGTTTCAATTGGCGTCGCAAAAAACCACCATCCTCTATCCCATCCGCGGCGGTGGCGTGGAACGCATCGGTCCCGCGGAGGTCCGCGCACGTTATGGCGTCGATCCGGGGCAGGTGCCCGATTTCATTGCGCTGCGTGGTGATCCCTCCGACAAGCTGCCGGGCGCGCCCGGGCTGGGCGCGACCGGCGCCGCGGCATTATTGCGTCAATTCGGCAATTTGGACGCGATCCTCAAGGCTGGCCGGTATGCCAAACAGGCCGAAGACTTACGGCTCTATCGTTCCATCGCCACCATGGACCGCAAAGCGCCTTTGCCGCGTTTGCCGGATCGGCAACCGACATGGGCCAACGCCGCGGCGCTCGCGCGGGAGTGGCAACTCAAGCAACTGGCCGCACGTCTTGAAGAACTCGCCGTGGCCGCAGCCGATCGCTAATCTGCAATCCGGGCCACAATTAGAGGGGTGGCCCCGGAGGCGGAAAATCCTAGCGCGGCGCCGCGCGTGGACTGCCCTAATTTCTTCGGATTTAATGGATTTACGTTCATGCAGCCGTCGGAAATAATTATACCTTCCGTCGTTATCACCCCAAATTGGGAGCCGGCAGAGCGCTATGACAAGAATCTTATCTGTTTCGTTGTGTGTTTTAGTGGCGCTGATGGGTGGCGCCGCGCTGGGTGCCGATCGTTTCGCTTCGGCCGATGACGGCAAAGCCATGCTCGAACGCGCGGTTACCGCGCTCAAAGCCGATCCGACCGCAGCGCTTAAGGAATTCAATGACGAAAAAAATAAGCAATTCCGCGACCGCGACCTTTTCGTCTTTTGCTTCGGTCTCCCCGACGGCAACTTCACCGCTTTCCAGAGCCCGGTGATGCTAGGCACCGATGTGCGCGAATTAAAGTATCAGGACAAACCGGTTGGTCAGGAAGCCTATGACGTGGTCGCCAATGCGGCCGAAGGGGATTTCGTGACCACCGAATACAATTTTCCCAAGCCGGGTACCAAGACCACGGCTACCAAGCAATCTCTGGAAACACGGGTTGGCAAGCAGGCCTGCGGCGTGACCTACTTCAAATAGCGCGCGACGTCAGGCCGCCTGCCTGCGCTCGCGCGGGCGAGCTTCAAGCGTCATCAAAGCCATCGTCCGACGAACCCCAATCGTCGCTGTCGAAATCATCCTGGTCGGACATATCTTCGTCGTCGGCCTCGGCGGTCTGTGCGTTGCGGTCGTCGGCGAGCGGGTGTCGATCGCCGGAATCGCGAACGTGATCGCCGATGTGATCTATTCCGGCATCGCGCGCGAGCTTGCTGTCGGCGGCGCTGCCCGCCGAATCGCGCCACGGCGATGAACGATCCGCGGCAAAGTTTCCCAACCCGCTCGGGGCGTAGCCGCCGCCATGGTGGCCAAACATCGAGCGGATGGTATCAAGCATCAACGCTCCGCCGATCACGCCAGCGGCGGTGGACGCGGCGCTGCCGAGAAACGATCCGCCGCCGCCGAAAGCCGGGCCGCCGGCGTAGCCCGGCATCGGCGGCGGGGAGTCCGGCAGTTGGCCTTGCGGCCCATAACCCGCCTGCGCCGCGCCCGCGCGTACGCTCGGCACCGAGCTGCGCACCGAAGCGCGCGGACCGAGCACGGCATCGCGCATGGAATCGAGGAAGCTTCCACGTTGCGCGTCGGATGTTGCCGCGCCGTCAAGCTCCGCCTGCAACTCCTCAATACGGGCATTGGCGCGCTTGAGCGCCTCGTCCTGGATGAGCGCCGTCTGGGTGAGCGCGTAGACGGCATGCGGGGCGCTGCTCAAGCCCTGCGCGATCAGGCGCTCAGCCTGCGGATCGCGCGGCAGGTTTTCAACCTGCGCCAAGCGATCGAATAATTCTTCCACCAATTGCTGTTCCTGGGGGGTCATTGCGTCTCTCCCTTTGGGTCGCGCAACTGCCGCCTATGTAGGGAGCGATTGCGGCAAAGGGAGGGGAGGTGCCGCGCATAGGCAAAGCGCCAAAGCCCGTCCATAATCGCCCGACAAAAAAGAAATCGTTGGCCAGGGAGGGCCCGATGCACACCGCGCTTCGCCGCCAAACACTCGCGGATTTGCTGCACCGGAGCGCCAGGCGCTTTCCTGACAAGGCGGCCATTATTTGTGGCGATACGGTATGGAGCTACGCGGAATTCGACGCCGTGTGCGACCGCCTCGCCGCCGGCCTTGGCGCGCGCGGGGTTGGCAAAGGCGCTCGTGTCGCAATTCTGTCGCGCAACTCGCACAGCTTTGCAGCTTTACGGTTTGCGCTGGCGCGCCTCGGCGCAGTTTTGGTCCCGATCAACTTCATGCTCAAGCCCGAAGAGGCGGCGTTCATCCTGCGGCACGCCGGGGCGGAACTTTTGGCGACCGATTCTGGTCTCGCCGATGTCGCGCGCGCCGCGGCCGCGCTCGACACCAAAGTGCGTGAGCTGATTTGGCTGCCGTCGGAAGAGAAGACGGCGCCCGCGTCCGGCATGATTACTTTCGACGAACTTTTGTCCAATGCGGCGCCGCCCGAAGTCGAACTGTCCGGCGGTGACCTTGCCCAGATCGTCTACACCAGCGGCACCGAGTCGCTGCCCAAAGGCGCGATGCTCACCCATGACGCGGTGATCTGGCAGTATGTGAGCTGCGTCGCTGACGCGGCGATTGCGGCCGACGATCTAGCCTTGCACGCGCTGCCACTCTACCATTGCGCTCAGCTCGACGTGTTTCTCGGCCCAGCGATCTATGTCGGCTCGACCAACGTCATCACCGCCAAGCCGACACCCGATAATCTCCTGCCGCTGATCGAACGGTATCGCGTCACCTCATTCTTTGCTCCGCCGACGGTATGGATCTCGCTGCTACGATCGCCGCTGTTCGATCGCACTGATTTGTCGAGCCTGCAGAAGGGCTATTACGGCGCCTCCATCATGCCAGTCGAAGTCATGCGCGAGATGGCTCAGCGCATGCCTAAGGTCCGGCTGTGGAATCTCTACGGCCAGACGGAAATCGCGCCGCTTGCCACCATGCTCGGGCCGGAGGATCAGTTGCGCAAGCCGGGCTCGTGCGGCCGTGCCGCGCTGAACGTCGAAACCCGCGTGGTCGATGACGCAATGCGCGACGTGGCTCCCGGTGAAATCGGCGAGATCGTGCATCGCTCGCCGCACCTGATGCTGGGTTATTTCCACGACGACGAACGCACCAAATCGGCCTTCGAGGGCGATTGGTTTCACTCCGGCGATCTCGCCACCATTGATGCCGACGGGTACATCTACGTCGTCGACCGCAAGAAGGACATGGTCAAGAGCGGCGGCGAGAATGTCGCGAGCCGCGACGTCGAGGAGACGATCTACAAGCTGCCGCAGGTCTCGGAGGTGGCGGTGATCGGCGTGCCACACCCGCGTTGGGTCGAGGCGGTGGTGGCGGTGATTGTGGTCAAGGCCGAGGCGACGTTGTCAAAAGAGACCGTGCACGCCCATTGCGCCGAACACCTCGCGCATTTCAAGGTGCCGAAGGACGTCGTGTTCGCCGAGACTTTGCCAAAAAATCCGAGCGGGAAACTCCTTAAACGCGAGCTTCGCCGCGAACACGCTGGGCTGTTTGCCTAGCGCATTTCGCAAAGCGGCCGCCGCCGCTGTTGCGCAGAGTTGTCGGATCAGGCGGCGGTATTCGGCCGAAAGCAAATCAGCGCGCCAATACCGATGAGAGCGAAAATCACCAAAACCGCTGCCTGCGTGATCATGAAGGGCGGCTCGGATTGCGTCGGCGCCAGCGCATTGAGCGCGCCTACCTTGATGAAGCTCTGCACCACGACGACAAACACATTGAAATAAAGCGCGGCGATCGCGGTAACGACGTAAATCCAGCGCCATGCGCCAGACAGGCCTTTGCCGTAATAGGCGAACAGCGCCACCGCGAGGATCACGCAGGAAATGATCCCCACACCTAACGCCGGCGTAAAGCCGTGGATCGGAAACAAAAACCCGGTCAGGCTGGTCAGCACGGTCGTCAGCAAGAACAGCCCGTTGTTGAAAGGAAGCCGGCGCGAAGCAAACATCCCGCCGACGACAATCAGCCCGCTGCCGATGGCGATGAGCGTAATGGCGACGTGCAAAAGCGTAAAAGCACCGGTCGATAGTCCTATAATCATAACAAGCCCCCGCTAATGGCGCCGCAGCGCCGCATTGCAGATTACGCCGCCGTCGAACGGACCGCTAGCGGCCGATGTTGCGGGTTCTCCTGCGCCGCAAGGGCGCCCGGCGCCGAGTGCTACTCCGCGGCTTCCTTGTGCGGCGCGGGCGGGGTGCCGTGGCTGTGAAACGACTCAATCGTCCTTAGCCCCCAGGCTTGGCCTTTTTTCCGCTCGGCCTCGTTCCAGACCACGGTTTTCCAGTCCGGCGCCAGAATGAGCCGCGCGCCGGCATTCGCCACTTCGACGCGGTTGCCGCCAGGCTCGTAGAGATAGAGGAAGAACGTCTGCTGGATGGCGTGCTTGTGCGGGCCGGTCTCGATATAGACCCCGTTTTCGAGGCAGATGTCGGCGGCGCGCAGCACGTCCTCACGGCTGTCCACCGCGTAGGTGACATGGTGGAAGCGGCCGGGAACGCCCGAGTGGTCGAGCGCAATCGCAAGATCATAGGTCTTGTTGGTGCAGGTGAGCCAGATTGCCTGTTCGCCGGTTTCGAACAGGATTTGCTCAGTCATGCGCATGCCGAGCTTCTCCATATAGAAGCGGCGCGCACCCGGGATGTCGACGGCGAAGAAATTGAGGTGATCGAGCCGGCGCACGGAAATGCCGCGCGCGGGATATCTCTGCGCCTGATTCTTGAGCGCGGGCTTTAGCTCAGCCGGCGGCTGGTACCACTCAGTCTCGTAATAAAGCTCGATCACATGGCCGTCGGCATCGCGGCATCGATAGGCCGTGCCGTGGCCGACATCGCCGTCGATCCAGCCGATGTGATGCGGCGTGTCCTTCAGCGCGGCGACGCGCCGCTCAAGCGCCTCGGGGCTGCGCGTGCGGAATGCGGTGTGCACGACGCCGGAAGTGTTTGAGGCGGTGACCTTCAGGGTAGCGCGCTCGTAATCGTCCCAGGCGCGCAGATAGACGCTGTCGCCGCTGCGGCCCGACTCGGTCATGCCGAAAACGTTGGTGAAAAATTTCAGCGATTCCTCGGGCTTGGGCGTCAGAATCTCGACGTGGCCCAAATGCGCCAGATCCATGTTGGGTTCGCTCACCGGTGGCTCCTCGAGGCGTTGCCATTGTTGCTGCAATGGGTACCGGGCGGGGAAGAGCCGCGCAAGCCAGACGCTCATTCCGGCGTAAGCGGGGGGTGTGGACCAAGCGCAGGGTTCAAGCAGGGGTCAGGCGTGGCCAGATATTGACAATAGATTGTCAAAGTGACAATATGGAACCATGAACAGGAAAGACCCCTCCCGCGCCAAGACCGAGACGCAGATCCCGGTCATCGTCGGAGACATTTACGAGCTTGCCGGGCGGCTTCGTGAGCACGGCGAGGCGATCGCCGCGACGGTCGGCCAGACTCAGGCACGCTGGCAGGTCTTGAGCGCCGCCTCCGCCCGCCCGCAGACAGTGCCCCAGATCGCCCGGGTCCTCGGTGTCACGCGGCAGAACGTGCAGCGCATCGCCGATCTCCTGGTCGCCGAGCGTGCCGCGCAATACCGCGATAACCCCGATCATCGCGCATCGCCGCATCTCATTCTCACCAGGAACGGCCGCACCGCGCTTGAGCGGATCACCCAGGCAGCCGCCGGTTATCACGCCGCACTCACGCAAGAGCTTTCGGCGGCAGAAGTTGCGTCGTTGCAGCGCGGATTGAGCCGGCTGCTTGGCGCCGTCCTCGATGTCGATCCGCGCAATCCAAAGTGAATCAACCAACCGCAAGGAGACGCCAGATGAACACGCAAGTTCTGGAACACTGCATGGCCGCAAGCTTTGCCGATACGCCGTTCCCCGCCGTAGTCGCGCGGCTCGCTGAAAATGGCGTAACTTCCTATACGGCCGACCTCGTGACGCTGCGCAAGACCTATTACAATTCCGGCAGCCAATCCCACGACGAAGCCATGCCGCTCGCCGACCCGCCGGCGGTCGCGCCCGCTTTCGACGCTGAGCGCGTCACCGCCACCGTCAAGGCGATCCAGCGAAAGGAAATCGGTTACGCCGAGTTCCTGCGGCGGATCATGGCGGCCGGCTGTTCGCACTACGAAGTGTTCATTAGCGGCCGCAAGGCCATGTATTTTGGACGGGATGGCGCGTTCTACACCGAGAATTTTCCGCCGAAGGCGTAAGGAATGATGACGACCGTCCGTCGTCCCGCCGGCTACGGCGCCATGTTCTTCTTAGCCAATTGCTGCTTCGCGTCCGCGCTCTTGTCGCCGGCGAATTGCATGCCGCGCAGCACGTTCGGCGCTTTGCTGAATTGGATGTCGGCATAGGCGACGATCTCGATGCGGTTGCCCCAGGGATCGAGAAAATCAACGAACGGTCCCTCGACCATCTTCGCGCCGGCGGCCTGCGCGAGCGAGCGTATCTGGGCGCGATCATCGACCACCAGGCCGAAATGGCGCGCTCGGTCCTGATGCGCCGCTTGCACCTGCATCAGCGCCAGAAACTGGTCGCCCAGATCGATGAAGGCCTGGCCCTGGCCGCGCCCGCGCAAGGTGAAGCTGAAAATCTTGCCGTAAAACGCGAGCGCCTCGTCGACGTCGCCGACTTCCAGCGCGACGTGATTGATGCCGATGAGGCGGGGCAGATCGGTGGGCATATGTCGTTTCCTTTTCCCGACGGCCGCGGGCGCTTGAATGGGTATTTGGGAAGCCGCTGTGGCGAACGGGAGATGTGGTCGCGGTGCTAGTTGGATCGTTTGCCATCGGCTAGCTTGCGCCCCGCGGAGAACTTTCGGCGGCCGCGCACGTTGGCGGTAGCGCCGGTCCGCCGGAAAAGCGCGGCGTCGGCAAGGGAGCACGTCATGGTCAAGCTCGGCTACAAGCTGATGTCCGAGGAGCACGGGCCGGACGATCTGGTCCGCAATGCCAAGCGCGCCGAAGCGGCCGGCTTCGACTTCGCCGCCATCTCCGACCACTTCTTTCCCTGGCTGATGGAGCAGGGGCATTCGCCGTTCGCGTGGTCGGTGCTCGGAGCCGTGGCGCAGGAGACGAGTCGTCTCGGATTGATGACGGCGGTGACCTGTCCGACGGTGCGCTATCATCCGGCGATTATCGCTCAGGCCGCCGCGACCGTCGGCCTGCTCAGCGGCGGGCGCTTCACGCTGGGGCTCGGCGCCGGCGAGCGGCTCAACGAGCATATTACCGGCGCCGGCTGGCCGGGACGCGCCGAGCGCCAGGAGCTTCTTGCCGAGGCGCTCGATATCATCCAGGGCCTGCTTGCCGGCAACCTCAAGAATTATCGCGGCAAGCACCTGAACCTCGACCACGCTTGGCTATTCGACCGGCCAAAAGAGAAGCCGCCGGTGATTGTCGCCATTGCCGGCCCGCGCGGCGCCGCCACCGCTGCCGCCAAGGCCGACGGTCTCATTGCCACCGAGCCGAAGCCGGAGCTGATCGAAGCTTACGCCAAGGCCGGTGGCAAAGGCCCGCGCTATTGCGAGATCGCG
>DAIUEQ010000103.1:0-12472 GCA_036845025.1 Xanthobacteraceae bacterium
CGTCACGTGCGTGGCCGGTATGGGGCTGGTGCGCGTCACGCTGAAAGGCGACGTCGAATTATTGACGGATCAGACCGAGCGCAGCTTTTTCAGCATCCAGGATGACACCACCATCCGCATGGCGGACGATCTCGATATCGCCGCCGATGGGACGATCTATTTCACCGACGCGACCAAGCGCTACGATATCGCCGATTGGGGCCTCGATTTGTTGGAAGGACGGCCGAACGGCCGGCTGCTGAGCTTCGAGCCGAAATCTCGGACCACCAAGACGGTCTGCGATAACCTGATTTTTCCGAACGGCGTCTGCCTGACCCATGACGGCCGTCACCTGTTGGTGGCAAGCACGTGGACCTGTTCGATCCTGATTTTCGATCTCGGCAATCTGGCAGACGGCCCGCGGATTTTCGTCCGCGGATTGCCCGGCTATCCAGACAACATCAACCGAGCTTCGGACGGCGGTTATTGGATCGCGCTCGCCGGCATGCGCAATCCGGTGATGGACGAGGCGATGACCATGCCTCGATTGCGCCGCCGCATGGCCAAACGCGTGCCGCCGACAAACTGGTTGTTTGGCAATCTCAATATCGGCGGCGTGCTCAAAATCGACGGACAAGGGAGAATTTGCGACGCGCTGTGGGATAAGCCGGACGGGCCGCTTTATATGATCACCTCCATGCGCGAGCACAAAGGCGCGCTTTATCTCGGCGGGGTGACCAACAACAAAATCGGCCGTCTCATTCTTGATCGGGCCGACGCGACATGGACGGGTCCCGGCAGCTATTGGCAGAAAGCGTGACGATGTTCTTGCGCAGGCGTGAAAAGGAAATGCCGGCGATGCCCTTGGAAGGCGCGCTGGGGCCCAATAGCCGCCTCGACGACGCCGATGCGCTTGCCATCGCAAAGCCGGATGCCGTTTGCGTCAACGGTGATGGTCATCTCCTTGCCTCATCCGGTTTAGAGGTGTTGCTGATACGGCGATGGGGCGAAACGCCTGAACGCTGGGCGGGTTTCGATGCCCCGGTATCGGCACTCGCCGTGAGCGAAGGCGGCCAGGTCGCGGTAGGGCTCGCCGGCGGCCGCGTAGTTGTTCGCGGTCCATCGGGAGAAGTCTCGCCGGGTTGGACACCGTCATCCCCTCCGCGCGCGGTTGCCGACTGTCTTTTCCTCTCCGAGGACGAAATTGCTGTCGTCGATCACGGTTACGGACCACAAGACCCCATCCTCTCGCTGGCGCCGTGGGATACCGCCGCGCGCGGACAGGTGATCGCGATCAGCCGCACGGGCGAAACGCGGGTCGTGGCCTCCGGGCTTCATTGCCCGATGGGCATCGCGCGAGGGGCCAATGGTTCGCTGGTGCTAAGCGAGCTCGAGACCGCGCGCGTTATCGATTCCTCCGGCAAGGTCTTACAATCAGGGTATCCCGCTTACCTCGGTCGCCTGCGCAAAGCCGGCGCCGGCTACGCCATCGCTTGTCTGTCGCGGCGCGACCCGCTGATCGAGTTCCTCAAGACGGAACGCGAATTCGTGACGCGGATGAAAGCCAATATCGATCCGCGGCACTGGATATCGCCACGCGCCAATCCCGAGTTCAGTTACGAGTTTCCGATTGAACTCGGAGCGACCCGGCTATTCGGCGAGATCAAACCGTGGGCGCCGTCATTCTCCTACGGCTTGGTGATCGAGACCGACGCCGACATGACCCCGGTTGGTTCGGCGCATTCGCGGGCAAACGGCTTTCGCCATGCGATATCGGATGTAGCCGCTTGGAACGGCGGCCTCATTGCGGTCAGCCGCGCGAGCGAAGAGATTTTGAAATTCAGCCCGACCGGAAACGCCAATGAGCGCTAATCCGATCGTTCGGCTCGAAGGGGTGACCAAGCTCTATGGCGGCATCGCCGCCCTGCAAAGCGCCGATTTCGACCTGCTTCCCGGCGAGATCCATGCGCTCGTCGGGGAAAACGGCGCTGGCAAATCCACCCTTTGCAAGTTAATCGCGGGTGTGATCACGCCGTCCGACGGGCGTGTCTTCATCGACGGGCAAATCGCGAATTTAGCGGCCCCGAAGGATGCCGCGCGCTACGGCATTTCCATGGTCTACCAGGAAACCAGTCTGGTGCCGCAGTTGAGCGTTTCGCAGAATATGGTGCTCGGCCGCGAACGCGCGTTCAACTCGGTGCGAAAAGTGCGAAACGCGGCGCGGCAAGTGCTGCAGCGGCTCAACTTCAACGTCGACCCGTCTCAGTTGGCGGGTTCGCTTTCCGCGGCCAAACGCCAGATGGTCGAGATTGCCCGGGCCGTTCTCAACGACGCGCGGATCATTATCCTCGATGAACCGACCGCGGCGCTAACCCCCGAAGAGACCGATCATCTGTTCGAATTGATGGCGTCGCTGCGCAAGAGCGGCGTGGCGATGATCTTCATCTCGCACGCACTTGAAGAAGCGCTCACCCACGCGGACCGCATCACGGTGCTGCGAAACGGCCGGCTGGTGAAAACCGGACCGGCGAACGAATTCGATCGCGATCGTCTCATTCGCCACATGATCGGCGACGATCTCGATGTGGAAGCTCCGTCGCATCGAGCCGCGCGAGCGGTGCGCACCGCACTTCCGGTGCTGCGGGTTGAGAACATCCGCATGGGCAGCGTCGTCAACAATATGTCGTTTTCGATTTTTCCCGGCGAGATCACGGGCATCGCCGGACTTATCGGCTCCGGACGCAGCGAAGTCGCCAAAGTGATCATGGGGCACACCAAACGCAACTTTGGCGGCGGTCTGATTTGGTTGAACGGGCGTGAGATCCGTTACGTGCTGCCCGCGCAGGCGGTAGCGGCCGGCATCGCTTACGTCTCGGAAGACCGCAAGCTCGACGGTTTCTTCGAAATGATGAGCGTGTCGCAGAACATCGGCTTTGGCTGGCTGGGAAAGTTCGGGCGCGGCATATTTCTCGCCCCGCTGGCAAAAATGCGGGCCATTGCGCGCGAATGGGCGGATCGTCTTTCCATCCGTCGCGCCAGCGATGACCAATCAGTGCTGTTTCTTTCCGGCGGCAATCAGCAAAAAGTCGTCATCGCCAAGTCACTGGCGCAGAAGCCGAAGCTCGTCATCTTCGATGAGCCGACGCGGGGCGTGGATGTGGGCGCCATCGCCGAAATCCGCCAAATCATTCGCGCCTTCGCCGATGGCGGTGCGGGCGTGATGCTCATTTCATCCTATCTGCCGGAAATCCTCGACCTGTCCGATCGCATTCTGGTGGCGAAAAGCGGCACCATTGTCGCGGAATTTGCCCGTTCCGAGGCCAGCGCCGAGAAAATCCTTCACGCCGCGATCCATTGATCGCAACCGGGCCGTTCAGGTCGCGGAAGTGATTGAATCGAGCCGCAGGGCGACGTGCAATTCCAGTACCGCAACCGGATCGTCCCAGCCGCCGGTGATTTCACGCAGGGTGCCGAGCCTTTGCCGCACCGTATTAATGTGGACGCCGAGAAGTTGAGCGGTACGCGCAATGTTATGCTTGTTGTCGAGATAACACAGCAGCGTCTTTTTCAGCTGCGTCCGTTGCCTGCGGTCCCGTTCTTCGATCGGCAGCAGAATTCGCTCCAGGTAGCGCACAATGCGTGAGGCGTCGCCGGTCTCGAACAGCTTGGCGAAAAGATTGACCTGAGAATATTCGACAAACCGGGTGAGGCGACGCATTTTGCGCAACACGCGGAGCGCCGATTCGATCTGGCCGTAATGGACCGCGGCTTTACTAAGGTCGGAGAACGCATCCGAGACAATGCCGCCTATTTCCCAACCTTTTCGCCGGCGAATGAGCGTCTGAAGGAATGCGGCGACCGATTTTTCGGAACCCGCCGCCAAGTAAGCATCGCCGATAAGATCAACCAGTAGATTCATGTTGGCGGCGGATGCCCGGATCGTGGTGGTTTGCGCGGCGCGGTCGAGACCGGTCATGGCAATCAGCGCCAGAGTTACCGGTTGATCCGCTTTTATTTTCAGGCGGCTCCTGATCGCGGAGACCGTAGAGCCGTCGGGCGGATCGACAAGAATGAGATGGCGCAGCAAGGTCGAGGAGGCGATCAGCTGGTCGGTTTCGCGTTTCTCGCTCCACAGCTTAGCGATGGAAAGCGCGACTGTGCTGCGCTCGAGGTTGCGAATGTCAATCGGATCCAATTCGCCGCGGTGGCAGATGACGAGACTCTCGCCGCGCTCGGTGCCGCCATGCAGCGCCATCACCCGGTAATGTTCAGTCCCGGCATCGAGCACGACGGATCGTCCGCTGCGGCGTGAGCGGGAAATCGCGCTGGCAAGCATGGCTGACTGGACCTTGCCGTCATTGAGGTCCAACAGCGGGCCGGCAAAAGACCTCGAGGTGAATTGTCCTTTCACCGCGAGCGAATCATCACACAAAATAATCGCGCCATCGATCTGGTCGGCCATGCGCTGAATGAAAAGCGGCCACTCGGTGCCTTTAGCCAACAGTGACGTCATTTCGTCGTGGGCCGCGGCCGAAACATCGACGCGATGAATGTGATCGATCAGCGCGGTGCGGTTGCGCTCGGCTTCGGCCAGCGCCTCCGACAATCTCCGAAAGGCGTGGGCGTTTCGCATCGCGACGCCGGCGTACAGGGCGAACGAGCCTAATATGGAAATCTCACGCTCGGAAAGTTTGCGGCGGTAACGGTCGGCGACAAACAAGACGCCTTGCAACTTATCTTCCGACAGGATCGGGAAGCCGGCGAGGGACACGATGCCCTCGGCCTTGAAAACCCGATCGAGAGCTTCCGAATGGCGGAATCGCCTATCGTGCAGATAATCCTGGGTGTCGAAAAACGTTTTGGAGTTTATCGCCAGGCTTACTGCGCCGTACCCGACGCGCGTTTTCATCTCCGACGTTGCCGGATGGATGTGCCCGTCGGCGGTGACTGTCCGCAAAATACGGTGATCGTCGTCGAGCATTGTGAGATAGGCGACGTTGGCGCCCACGAGGCTTCGCGCCCGGCTCACGATTGTCTGCAAAAGGTCCTGCAGCGCCAACGTGCCGGAGAGATCGTGCGTCGTGTCGATAAGAAGCCCGAGCCCGCGCTCGCTCACGCCACGGTCGCGTATCGCTTGATTGACGGTTTTGAGATGGAGATGCAGGCGCTCGACGTCTTGGGCGATGCAGGATGATGGCAACGCGGGCCGCGCCATCTCGATCATTTTGGCGATTTCTGAATCGGATGCGCCGAGCAGCGCCTTTTCGAGGATATCCGTAACTGTTGAGAGCACGTTTCCGGACACGAAACCGACCCTGATCCTGCAAAGAGTAGCCAAGCGACATAATTATCGCACTTTTATAGATGGATCGGCTACTTCCGGCCGGGCGAAATGAGATCCTTCTGCCAAGGACGCGGGGGCGCCCCAATCGGCATTATCCCTCCAGACTGAGCTGCAGTACCTCCACCAGCGCCGCCGGCGCCGTGACGTTTGGGCTATGGCTCGCATCGAGGTCGAAATTCCGCCAGCCGGGCTTGCCCTTGGTCGCGGTGTCGAATTGGGCGAAGGGCTTTTTGTCGGCGAAACGCGTGCAATGGATGTAGACGCGCGGCAGGGTGAGCGCGGCCTGCAGGCGTAACGGCTGCGTGAAGCATTTGGCCGATTGCGGCATGCGGAATTTGCCGATCCATTCCAGATCTTCCGCCGCAGTATCGGGCGGTGTCGGATTGGGGGCGACGCGCCAGCCATCGCCGGTCTTGACGCTGTCGAGCAAGCGGCCTTTTTCGGGCTCTGGGACGAAATCGATCAACGCCTGACCGTCCGCCGGCACGAATGCATCGAGATAGATGAGCCGTGCCACGCGGTCGCGCGCGCGATCGGCCACTCCGCTCGCCACCATGCCGCCGTAGCTGTGTCCAACGAGTATGACGTCGCGCAGATCCTCGTAAGTGATGACGCCGAGCACGTCGGCAATGTGCGTTTCAAGGTCGTTGTCCGGACCGGCCAAGTGGGCGCGTTCGCCGAGCCCGGTATAGGTCGGCGTGAAGAACAAATGCCCGGCCGCCGCGATGAGCGGTCGCACCTTCTTCCACGCCCAGGCCGCCGACCAGGCGCCATGCGCAACCACGATATTCGCCAAATCCGTTCTCCCTCGCCTACCGCGTTGTTTTGGCGCGGTTTGTCCGGCCTGTCGCGAATGAGCGCCAACGCGTTCGCGATCAAACCCTAGCAATGAAACGGAACGGGGTAAAAGCGCGGAGCGGCCGCGCTCCACGTCTGCGCGGTGTGGATGCTTTCGCGAGAGCTGCGTTACGCCGCGTAAACGGCGTTGAGGAAGCGCTCCATTTCCGCCGACAAGCGGTTGCCGTCCTGTGCGAGCGTTTGCGCGGAGGCGAGCACCTGCGAGGAGGCGGCAGTGATGCCGGCGGTGCTGTCGGTGACCTCGATGATGTTGGCGTTGACGCGCGCGGCGCTGCCGGCGGCGGCGTCTACGTCTTCGGCGATCTCCTGGGTCGTTGCCGCCTGCTGGGTAACCGCAGCCGTGATGGCGCCGGCGATTTCCCAAATGCGCCCGATCGTGGCGCCGATTTCCTTGATAATGACGACCGAGTCTTCCGTCGCCGATTGAACGCCGGTGATCTGCACGCCGATCTCTTGGGTCGCCCTTGCCGTTTGCGCGGCAAGCGCTTTGACTTCCTGGGCGACCACTGCGAAGCCGCGACCAGCCTCGCCGGCCCGCGCCGCCTCGATGGTGGCGTTAAGCGCCAAGAGGTTGGTCTGTTCGGCGATGTCGGTAATGAGCTTGACGACGTCGCCGATGCGGCCGGCCGCGCGCGCGAGCTCTGTGATGCGCGAGTCGGTCTTTTCCGCTTGGGCGACCGCCTGCAGCGCGATCCGCGTCGATTCCTCGACCTGCCGGCGAATTTCGCCGACCGAGCCAATGAGGCGCGCTGCGGCACCCGACACCGAGGTGACGTTTTCAGAAGCTTGGGTCGAGGCGGAGAGCACCTTGCCCGACAGATCGCGCGTTGCCGCCGCCGTGCTATTGAGCGCTTCCGCCGCCGCTTCGAGCTCGGTCGATGACGAGGTTACCGAGCGCACCACGCTCGCCACCGTTGTCTCGAACTGCCCGGCAAGCGCGTGCATGTCGGCCCTGCGCTGCTCGGCGGCGCGGCGCGTGCTCTCTCTTTCGGCGGCTTCCAATTGCGCGATACGCGTCAATTTCTCTTTGAAGTTTTGCGCTGCGCGCGCGTTGGCGCCGACTTCGTCGCGCCGTTCGAGGTACGGCACGGCGACATTTCTGTTGCCGGCGGCGAGTTGCAAAAGCACCTCGCCGATGCGCCGGATCGGCCGGCTGATGGCAAGCGCGCCGAATACCGCGACGCCCGCAAGCGTGGCAATGACGAATAGGCCGATGCCGAGATTGATGTGGCGCACACGGGTCGTTTCCGCGAATGCCTGCGCCTTGCGTTCCGCGGCCGCGTTGATCAGCGTATCGGTTGTCGCGTCAAGCAGCGAATTTATCTCGTCGCCGAGTTTGCCGCTGCGCGCGACTTTCTCGACGGTGTCGCCATATTCCTTCGCCGCGGTGGCTAGTTCCGTGACTACGGCGGCATAATTTCTCACCAGGGCGGCAAGCTTCTCGAGGCGTTCGCTGTCCGCCGGTTCTTGGGTGATGGCAAGCGCAGCTTCGATATGCCCGGCGGCCGCTATGTGAGCGGCTTTAAGTCTGTTCAACGCCCGATCGACTTCGCCCGCGGCGATGGCGAGGCGAATTTCGCGCGCCTCGGTCTGCATGCTGCGTACATTTTCGGCGGCATGCAGCGCTTCGAAGGCAGCGAGCTGGCGGCCCTCGGCGGCGCGGCGCTGTACCGAGGCCGAGTAGTCGCCATATTGCTGTTCGATGAGCATGCCGGCCACCATGACGACGGCGACGCCGGCCCAGGCCGCAAGCCTGGTGCGAATAGAAAAGTCGAAAGCCGCCATTGGGGCTGGTCCAGGGACAGTAACCGCAATATTAACGGCGACGGTTAATTCGCGGTAAAATGGGCACGTCGAACGCGGCTCAGCCGACATTCGTGAGGGACATCGCGAAAAACAGCCGCTAATCGAACCTAAACTGGCGCCTCGGCTCGGTTTTGGCGCGTTGCAGCGGCGCGAAGTCTCAGCTGGCCCTCTCCAGGCTCGGCTGCGCATCGGCCGCGTCGGAATCATGTACGGCGACGCCGACCATCGGATCAATCGGCGCCTCCCAGGGCCGCCGCTTGAGCGTGCGCGCGGTATCGGCGTAGCCGGCTTGCCAGCGATCGGCGATGCCCTGCGATGAGAAATCGATCTCACGCAGCAGGTCGTCATTGCGTTCCGGATTGGCGTTGATGCGCACAATATGCATGAGCGTACCGCAACCGTAGCCGGCCATCTCTTTGACCTCCGGCGTGTTGCGCAGGTTTTCGGGCATCATCCGCACCAGTTCGCGCACCATGTGGCGCAGCTGGTGAATATGTTCCTGCCGCGGAATTTGGCTGTCGGCGCGGCTCGCATATTGAATGTCGATCTGGCGGCTTAGCACCTGCATGACCGATTCAGGCTCCGGGCCCGCGATCGGAAATATCTGTACCGAGAACACCACGGAATCGCGGCGCGGGTTGTCGTCGAACACCACTTCAATAGGCGTATTGGAGTAAAGGCCGCCATCCCAATACGGATCGCCGTCAATACGGACCGCCGGAAATCCGGGCGGCAATGCTCCGGAGGCGAGTATGTGATCGAGGGCGAGCGGTTGATCGCGGCTATCAAAATAACGCATCTTGCCGCTACGCACGTTGACGGCTCCCACAGTCAAGCGCGAATGTTTGCCGTTAAGGTGGTCGAAATCCACCAAATCGGCGATCGTCTTGCGCATCGCATCGATGGTGTAAAAGGCCGCGCGCTCGACGCCGACGAGAGCATTGAGCCCGCCCCAAGCGAGCGCTTGGTTGGGCGCGTAATATCCGGCAACTCCGTTGAACAGCGACATCATATACGCCGCGCTGCGGTCGATCATTTGCCCGAACGGGTTTTCGGCCCATAACGGCTTCTGCTCAACACGCCGCCAAAACTCGCGCAACCGCTCGAGCCGTGAAGCAACGTCGTTGCCGGCAATGAGCGCACCGTTGAGCGCCCCGATGGATGTGCCGACGATCCAGTCCGGTTCGATGCCAGCCTCATGCAGCGCCTGATAGACGCCGCCCTGATAAGCGCCGAGCGCGCCGCCGCCTTGAAAGACGAGGACCACCTGGCCCGGGAGCCGGGGCCGCTCTCGTGCCGCTTCATGGGGCTGCTTTTTCAGCACGATCTGATCCATGGTTCTTCTCCCGGTGTGCGACCCGCATTGTTGTAGTTGTGCCATGCCCACGCCAACGGCAAGGTTGCCGCCGCGGCTCGCGGATCCAGTGAGCGCGCGAATTGACAATGCGGCGGCACTCAGTCGAGCGCCGTCGCGCTCCTGAGCGCACGTTCAATCATCGTGCCGACAAGGACGCGCCGGTAGGCACCGCTGGCGTGAATATCGTCGGGCGGATCGGACGAGGCCGCTGCCGCAGCGGCGGCGGCGATAACGGTTTCGTCAGCCACGTGACCATTGAGCGCGTCCTCGGCCGATTTCAGACGCAGCGGGCGGTCGGCGGCGCCGATAGCGCCGACATGGGCGTTCGTGATTTTACCGCCCAGGTCCGCGTCGTAGAACACCGCCGCGGCGGCAAGAGCAAAGTCGCCGCTTCGCCGGGCGAATTCTGCAAAACCGAAGCGGCGATGCGCCGGCCATGGCGGCAGGCGAATGTCGCGGATGAGCTCGTCGGCACCAAGCGAAGTCACGAGCGGGCCTTGGAAAAAATCCGCTGCCGCGATAGTCCGCGCACCGCTTGCGCCGACAACGCCGATTTCGGCCTCGCAAGTTACTGCGAGGCAGGGCATTTCGGCTGCCGGATCGGCGTGGGCGAGACTGCCGCCGACAGTGCCGCGGTTGCGAATCTGATAATGAGCGACATGGGCGATTGCCGCGGTAAGCAGCGGATGCGCGACGCGCAGTTCCGGACTTTCTAAAATCTCGCGCCAGCGCACCATGGCGCCGAGCGTGATGCCGGCTTCGGAAATGTCGATGCGGCGGAGCTCGTCGAGCTTGCGCAGATCGACAATCAGGGAAGGGGAGGCGACGCGAAACGCCAGCATCGGCACGAGACTTTGCCCGCCGGCGAGCGCTTTAGCTTCCCCGCCATGCGCGGCTAAGAGCGCCACCGCGTCGGCGAGCTTTTCGGGGCAGGAATATTCAAACGGCGGCAATTTCATTTGGAAATGTCGGCTTCGCTTTCGCAAGCTGCATCATATCGCTGCCGAGCGACAGCCGCCATGTTTGAGGGGCACCCTCTGTTTCCGGGCGAGCCGTTGTCAGTGCGAGGTCTGACCCCGCAGGTCCGCCACGGTTTTTTCCGTGACCTTCGAGGGTTCGCTGCCAAAACGCGCGGTGACATAATTGGCGACCGCCGCGATTTCGATGTCGGAATAAGCCGCGCCAAACGCAGGCATCGAAATAATGCCGTTTGGCGTCGATCGCCGCGTGCCTGAAATCACGATCTGCGCGACATTGGTGGCCTTAGGATCATTGACCGCTCGCGCGCCGGCGATGGTCGCATAGGGCGAAATCGCGCTGATCCCCGACCAGTCATGGCAACTGACGCAGGCTTCCTGGAAGACCTTCTTGCCGAGAGCGACGGCCGTCCGATCTTCGTCCGGTCTCGGGGGCGCCGCCGGCGCGATTGTAGCCGGCAGGTCCGGCTCAGAAATGGCCGGCACGCTCCGCAGATAAACGACCAAAGCACGAATATCCGACGGCGCCATGTGGCTGAAACTCTCGTCCACCGCTTCGCCCATCGGGCCCGCCGCCGTGCCGCGGTTGAGCGCGTGACCGGTCGTGAGGTAGGCCAACACCTCGTCATCGCTCCAGCCGCCGATGCCGGTGCCTTTGTCCGACGTGATGTTGAAGGCATGCCAGCCGGCCGTTTCGGCGCCGGCGAATTTCTTCCGATTATTGAGCGCGAAGGCCAAGTTGCGCGGCGTGTGGCACTCGCCGCAATGCGCCAGCGCTTCGGCGAGATAAGCCCCGCGGTTCCATTGCGCGCTTTGCGCCGTGTTCGGCGCGAATCGCGAATTGGCGTTGAAAGCCCAAGACCAAAAAATCATCGACCAGCGCTGATTGAATGGAAAGCCGAGCGTGTCGGCGCGGTTCGCCGCGCGTATCGCCGGCCGGCTAAACAAATAGGCTTTGATGGCGAGCGCGTCGGCGTCGGTTATGTAGGTGTAGGACGGATACGGCATGGCGGGGTAAAGCCGCGAACCGTCCTTGCGAATGCCGCGCTGCACTGCGTTGAGAAAATCGGCGTCGCTGTAATCGCCGATGCCGGTCTCTTTATCGGATGTGACGTTGGTCGAATAAAGCGTGCCGAACGGTAATGGAATCGCAAGTCCGCCGGCAAAAGCCGCTCCACCGGGCGCGGTGTGGCAGACTTCGCAGTCGGCAGCGCGTATTAGATATTCGCCGCGCTTGATTTGGTCGGCACCGGCCAGATTCGCCGGCACGCCGGTTGGGTCCGCCTCGCGATAATCAGACAGCGCTACGGTCTGGCCGCCGGCGAACGCCATCGGTCCCGGACCGACGAGCCAAAAAAATACCCCGGCAGCTACTACAGCAACGATTACGATTGCTGCAATGATC
The DNA here is from genome assembly GCA_036845025.1 of Xanthobacteraceae bacterium. Lineage (GTDB taxonomy): Bacteria > Pseudomonadota > Alphaproteobacteria > Rhizobiales > Xanthobacteraceae > BOG-931. Next base: position 11,727 of record DAIUEQ010000103.1, read on the forward strand.
AAGCCTTTGCTGCGGATCATGACTTACGCCCTCTTCACAGCCAGGGCTTGGCGGTCGATCGGCAGCCGGCGTAGCGCAACGCCGGTCGCCGCATAGATCGCATTACGCAGCGCGGGCGGACCGGCAGTGGCGCCGGTCTCGCCTATGCCGCCAGGATCTTCCCCGCTTTTGATGACGTGCACGTCGATTTTCGGCACCTGGTCGATGCGAAGCATACGGTAGTCGTTGAAGTTCGATTGCAGCACCCGTCCTTTTGCAAGGACGACCTCGCCGTAAAGCGCGGCTGTTAGTCCGAAAATCAGCCCACCCTGCAACTGCGCCACAATCGTATCGGGATTGACCGCGATGCCGGTGTCGACGGCCGAGGTGATCCGCCGCAGATGGACTTCGCCAAATTCATCGACCTCTGCTTCGACAACGGTTGCAATAAAACTGCCGAATGATGGCTGGACGCAGACGCCGCGGCCGACGCGCGCCGGCAGCGGCTTACCCCAATCGGCTTTCTCCGCCACTAGATCGAGCGCCGCTTTGAGCCGCGGATTGGTTCCGAGCATGGTGCGACGGAACGCGACGGGGTCGCTGCCCGCTGTGCGCGCCAGTTCGTCCATGAAACATTCGATGGCAAAGACGTTGTTGTTCGGACCGACGCCGCGCCAGAAGCCGGTGATAACGCCCGGCGGCTCGGCGCGCACGTATCGCACCTGCAAGTTCGGAATGTCGTAAGGCATGTCGACGGCGCTATCGAC
>DAIUEQ010000104.1:0-12448 GCA_036845025.1 Xanthobacteraceae bacterium
TTGTTCGGACTGGTGCTGGCGATCGGCATTGTCGTCGACGATGCGATCGTGGTTGTCGAGAACGTCGAACGCAACATCGCCGCCGGATTGCCGCCCCGCGAAGCGGCGCGAAAGAGCATGGACGAAGTCGGCTCGGCGCTCATTGCCATCGCACTCGTTCTTTGCGCCGTGTTCGTGCCGTCGGTTTTCATCACCGGAATATCGGGGCAGTTTTACCGACAGTTCGCGCTGACGATCGCCGGCGCGACCGTGATCTCGCTGATCGTTTCGCTCACGCTGTCGCCGGCGATGTGCGCGCTCCTGCTCAAGCCGCACGAAGCCGGTCACCGCGACCGCTGGTGGGAGCGGCCGATTCACGGCTTCTTCGCGATGTTCAACCGCGGCTTCAACGGATTGGGCGCCGGGGTTTCTTGGCTTGCGGGGCGCACCGTGCGCCGCGCCGCCATCATGGTTGTCGTCTACTTGGTCGTGATCGGCTTCGGGCTCAATCAATTCCGCCAGACGCCGGTCGGCTTTATTCCGCAGATCGACGCCGGCTACATGATCGTTGTGGTTCAGCTACCGCCGGGCGCTTCGCTGGCGCGCACTGACGCCGCGCAACAGCGTGCGCTCGACATTGCGCTTAGCGTGCCCGGTGTTGTTCACGGCGTTAATGTCGTCGGCTTTTCCGGTGCCACATTCACCAATTCGCCGAATGCCGGCGCGATCTTCCTGGTGCTCGACTCATTCGCCGCGCGCGCGCGCGATCCGCACCAAACGGCGGCGGCGATTCAGGCGGAGTTAAACCGCCGGCTGTCGAAAATTCAGGACGGCTTCTTCGTCGCGGTGCAACCGCCGCCGGTCCGGGGCATCAGCAATTCCGGCGGTTTTCGCATGATCGTTGAAGATCGCGCCGGGCTTGGTTCCGCGGCGTTGCGCCAGGCCACCACCGAACTGATGGCGCGCGCGGCGCAAACGCCGGGCGTGGCGACGGTTTTCACTTTGTTCGAAACATCGACTCCGCAAGTCTATCTGAATATCGATCGCCCCAAGGCGCAGTTGCTCGGTGTCAATGTGCAGGATGTTTTCAACGGGCTGCAGGTTTTTATCGGTTCGGCTTACGTCAACGACTTTAATCTATTCGGCCGCACCTTCCGCGTCACCGCGCAGGCGCGCGAGGAGGATCGGCGAAATATTGCCGACGTGCTCAAGATCCGGGTTCGCAATTCCAATGGCGATACCGTACCGCTAGGCTCCTTCACGACGGTGACCGACATTTCCGGTCCCTTCCGCGTGCCGCATTACAATCTCTATCCCTGCGCCGAACTCGATGGAGCCGCCGCGCCCGGCTATTCGCAAGGGCAGGGCATCGACATTATGAATAAGCTCGCGGCTGAGACCTTGCCGGAAGGATTCGCCACCGAATGGACGTCGCTGGCCTATCAGCAGATCAAAGCGGGCAACACCGCGATGTTCGCTTTCGTGCTGGCGGTCGTGTTCGTATTTCTGGTTCTTGCCGCGCAATACGAGAGCCTCACTCTTCCACTCGCGGTGATATTGATTGTCCCGATGTGCCTGGTGGCCTCCATCACGGGCGTCATTCTGCGCGGGCAGGACAACAACATCCTTACCCAGGTCGGTTTTGTGGTGCTGATCGGGCTCGCCGCCAAGAACGCCATCCTGATTGTCGAATTCGCCCGTCGGCTCGAAGACCAGGGCCGCGACAGGTGGGAAGCGGCCGTCGAAGCCACCCGGCTGCGGCTGCGTCCGATCCTCATGACCTCGTTCGCCTTCATCCTCGGTGTGACGCCACTCGTCTGGGCGGCCGGCGCTGGCGCCGAGTTGCGGCAGGCACTGGGAACCGCAGTGTTTTCCGGCATGATCGGCGTCACCGCGTTCGGCCTTATCTTCACGCCGGTGTTCTACGTCATCGCGCGGTATCTCGCCCAATTGGGACCGCGGCGCGGAAAGCCCCGGCAATCGCGCGTGCAACCGGCGCAATAGCCGGCCGGCATTAAGGTTGACGCTTGGTCGTAAACTTCGGCCGATTGCGGGCGTGGTAATCATCCGCGGCGATCGCAGCCGCGGCTGTCACGCAGCCGCCGACAATCAAACGCCTGCACTTAGACTCGTGAGCCGAGAAAACCATGTCACTGTTGCAGCATGCCAAGCAGACCCGGCGCGTTCTGACCAACGCGTTCAAGAACAATTACGGACGACGCATGCCGTACAGCGCATTCGTCGACCGGCTGAACCGGCAGCCCCTGCTCGACAGCTTCAAGCAACGGCACGCCGACGTGCCCGCCTTCGCCACGCGCGAACAGATGTGGTCGTTCATCGCCGAACGTTGTGCGGGCGCCGTGGATTACCTTGAATTCGGCGTGCATCGCGGCCACAGCATCCTCTATTTCGCGGAGCAGAATCGATTCCCTGAAAGCCGATTTTTCGGCTTCGATTGCTTCACCGGTCTGCCCGAGGATTGGGAAAGCGATTACCCGCGCGGACATTTTGATACCGGCGGCCGGGTGCCGCAGACGCGCGACACTCGTGTTCAGTTTGTCGCCGGAATGTTTCAGGACACGCTTCCCGGATTTGTCGCGAGCTTCAAGCCCCGCAACAGGATCGTCGTCAACATTGACTGCGATCTATATTCCTCGGCGCTTTATTGCCTGACTAAACTCGACCCGCTTCTGCCGACCGGCACCATTCTGATGTTCGACGAATTCGGATCCGTGCTTCACGAGTTTCGCGCGGTAGAGGATTATCTTTCGAGCTACCGGCGCGCGTTCAAAGTGGTTTGCTCGCACGACAATTTTTTCACGGTCGCCGGCGAGCTGCTATAGCGGCGGCGACCGGCCGGCGACGCGGACAAAGCGCACCGGCTCGCTTAAGCCCCGCAGCGTGGCGCTATCCTCGATGAGAGCCCGGCCGGTGAGCGCTTCACCGGCTTCGCTGTCGGACGAGATCGCTTCGGAAACAATCACCTCGCCGCCGCGACATTGGTGCTCAAGCCGCGAGGTGGTGTTCACGACCGAGCCGAAATAGTCGAGAACGCCGCCGGCGGTGACCGCAATACACGTTCCGCCGTGCAAGCCGAGCTTCAAGACCACGCCGGCATCGCTGCGCCCGCGATTGAAGTTTTCGACCTCGTCCTGGATGGACAATGCGGCGCGGACGGCATCGGCCGGATCGTAAAACGCCGCCATGACTGCGTCTCCCACGGTCTTGACGATGAAACCGTGATGACGCTCGATCCGCTCCGATAAGAAGGCAAAATGATCTCGTACCAGACGATAGGCGGAGGCGTCGCCAAGGTCGTCGTAAAGTCTCGTCGAGCCTTGAAGGTCGGTGAACATGATCGCAATTCGCCCGATCTCGACTTCGTCGCCCGGGCGCAGAAGCTGTTCCGGATGAAGCCTCCGAAAGGCGGCCATAGCAATCACGCGGTCTCCGGTGAGGGCGTCCGCGGTCCAAGCGCGGCTCTCAATCACAAAGAATAGCGGCCCATCGGTGTGATTGTGGGCGGCGAAATCGCCGCCAGCGCTGCCATTCGCCAAGGTGACGTCAGTGCCGCGCACTGTGACGTCGGGGATGACGCCGTCTTCTCCGATCGACGCATCGGCCTCGCCGCCGGCCTCAATGGTGCGAAAACGGTAAGGACCGGGAGCGAGCTCCAAGCGAAAATTCTTTGTCGAGTGCGCCGGCACCTCGCCCTGAAATTTGACGTGGGGCGTGCTGCCCTGACCGAGAAGGCAGAGTTCACCCTTGGGGAGCGGCCGCAGCCATGGCTCCGGGTGGAAGGTCAATTCCACATTGCGCGTGAAGTCGCGGCCATAATCGATGTTGCAAGATGAGCAATGTGCCCCGTCGGGCAGGTCGTGTAAGTTATTGACGCTTAATTTTGCGCCGCGACAGCGCGAACACAATAAGTCCCAGCCCATCGCAAGAATGCCGCGCTGCTGTGCGGCGAGAAATAGTTCGACCGTATCGTCCGCAGTCGCGCCCCACGACCGCGCCAGCGCCAGCGGGCGAATACCGCGCAACGCCACGACCGGTGCGTGGAGAAGGAAGTCGGCGAGCTTCGAGGCGAGGCCGTGGCTGGCCGGATCGTTTTCGAGGTCGCCGATCAGCGCCGTAAGACGCCGGCGCGCCGCAGGCGTTATCGCTTCGTGGGGATAGGCGCCTGGCACGGGTTTGTCGGCTTCGGCGATGAGCCTCTCGATGGCTGCCAGACGTTTGTCGCCCTCGCGGTCGATTTGACCTGAGAATTTTGCGAGCCGACCCAGGACGCCGGTGCACTCGATTTCTGACGAATATACCACCCGGGTGCCGGCATCTTCGGGATAGAGTTCGACTACAGCCTCAAAGCGGCGGAGCGGGCCGTTGAGAAAATTGCGGGTCTGCACCAGCCGCCGGTTTTCCTCCCATTCGCTGAAGCCCTCCTGCCACTTGATCCGCAACGGGCCGAGACCGGCAGACGCAAAACGATCGACGCGACCCTTCGCGTCCATGCGCTCCTCTACCTGATACGGAGGCGAGCCGGACAGCTCGTTGATGCGTGCGGTGTCGGCGACGCACGGCCAGATCACTTCAGGCGGTTTGGCGTAGTGCCGTTCCCTGCGATAGCGGTAAATGCTTTTCATCGGCGTAATATATGAACCCCGCTCGCCATTATACGGCGTGAAGTCGGTTCGGTTTCGTGATTTATCGTCGCTTTTATTCCCTGTATTGTCGCGGGCCTTGCGCTACTCGTTCGATTGCGCCGTCCGCGCGTACCGCAAAGACCAGAGGGATTATCGCATGATCATACGTATCCTACTCTCCGTTACGGCATTCGCTCTCGGCATCACAATCGCCGCCGCCCAGGACCCGATCAAGGAACGCAAGGATCTGATGAGGGGTCTGGGCGATCAAGCCAAGATTGGCGGCGCCATGGCCAAGGGAGACGAGCCGTTCGATCTCGCCAAAGCGCAAAAAATCTTCGCGACCTTTGCGGATACAGCGTCGAAGGCGCCCGCGCTGTTTCCGCCGAATTCAAATGATGAGCCGACCGCCGAAGATCCGTACACCGCAAGTCCGAAGGTCTGGCAAGACATGAACGACTTCAAGTCGCGCTTCGAGAAATTTGGTGCCGATGCCAAGCAGGCTGGCGCGAACGTCAAGGACCTTGATACGTTCAAAGCGGCGTTCGGCAGTATCGGCAAGGACGATTGCGGCGGATGTCATCAAGATTATCGCCTCAAAAAGAGTTGACGCCCGGCTGAGCATGCCGGACAGGCGGACGCGTACGTCGCAATGAATAAGCTTCTGATCGGCGCGGCGTCCGGTGTCGCCGGCATTGCGCTTGTGTTTTGGATTTTGACTATCCCGGCAACGGTGCCGGCGAGTGAGTTGCCGCCGTACACGCCCAACGTCGATAATGGCAAGACGCTATTTTACGTTGCCGGCTGTGCATCGTGTCACGCCACGCCGAACAGTGACGCAAAAAAAATCGACTATGCGCGGCTTGGCGGCGGGCTCGCTTTGTCTTCGCCGTTCGGCACTTTTTTTGTTCCGAATATTTCGCCCGATGCGACCGACGGAATCGGTGCGTGGAGCGAGGCGGATTTCGTCACCGCGCTTTGGAAGGGAACTTCGCGAAGAGGCCGGCATCTGTTTCCGGCATTTCCCTATACTTCGTATCAGCGCATGCAGCTTACCGACGTGCGCGATCTTTTCGCTTATTTGAAAACGCTGCCGCCGGTAGCAGGCCGGACCCGACGGCATGACTTGGCGTTTCCTTTCAACGTGCGGCGGCTGGTCGGAGTGTGGAAGCTTTTATTCTTCCACGGCGGCCCTTTCGCGCCTGATCCGACGAAATCCGCGCAAGTGAACCGCGGCGCTTACCTGGTGAACGGTCCCGGGCACTGCGCTGAGTGTCATAGTCCGCGCAATTTTCTGGGCGCCGTTGTGGAGAGCCAGCGATTCGCCGGCGGGCCGGCGCCGGACGGAAAAGGGTGGGTGCCGAACATCACACCCGCCGGATTGCAGCATCAGGACCCGCCCTGGTCGGCGAGAGACATCGCCGCCTTTCTAACTGACGGCATGACCCCATCGGGGGATTATGCCGGTGGCGCTATGGTCGACGTCATACGCAACCTTGAGCAAATCAACGCTGCCGACCGCGAGGCTATGGCCGCGTATGTTCAGTCCTTGCCGGCGCGTGAGGGCCCAAAGCCGCCGCCTAAGTCCCCGCGAAAGCCTTGAATGTGATGATGGTGCGCGTGTCCTGGATGCCGGCAACGGTCTGTACTTTCTCCGACACGAAATGGCCGATATCCGTGGTCTGCTCGACATAAAACTTCACCAGCAGGTCGAAGTCGCCCGCGGTCGAATAAATCTCCGAGGCGATTTCAGCGTCCGCCAGCCGGTTCGCCACCTCGTAAGACTTGCCGAGCTGACATTTGATCTGAACGAAGAAAGGAACCATCCGCGTCTCCAGTTCGACCACAGGATGCTAATCTAGACCGAGGTCGTGATAATACCCCGTAAATTGCAAAGAGCCACTTCGGCGGCTCCCATGGTAACCGGTAGCAGGCATGCGACCACTCCTCGATCTACGGCTCAACGCCATTATCGATCCCGAGCGCGCCGGCGGGCACGACTTGCTCGATCTCACCCGCGCGGTTGCGGCAGGTGGAGCAACGTTGGTTCAGTTGCGCGACAAAAAAAGCGATACCGGCGCCATGGTCGAAAAGGCGCGTGCCATAAAAGCAATTTTGGCGCCCCTTAATATCGTTTTTGTCGTCAACGATCGAATCGATGTGGCGCTCGCCGCCGGGGCTAACGGGGTGCATATCGGCCCGGACGATATGACGCCCGAAGATGCGCGCCACCTTCTAGGACCGGATGCGATTATTGGGGTGTCGATCAAAACGGTCGCCGCAGCCGAGGCTGTGCCGGTCGGTCTTATCGATTACGCGGGTGTCGGCGGCGTGTATGCGACCTTGTCGAAGGAGCAAAAGACGCCGCCGATCGGTATTGATGGATTTGCCCGGGTTGCAGGGGCTTTGCACCGCCGAGCGCCCGCGCTCCCGATTGTCGGAATTGCCGGTATCGACGCCGGCAACGCAGGCGCGGTCATTGGCGCCGGCGCTGATGGTGTCGCCGTCATCTCGGCATTATCGGGGTCTCGCGATGCGGCAGCGGCGGCCCGCGCCCTGCGCGAAGTCGTCGACGGTATGCTGGCGAAGCGAGGAACGTAAGTATCGCCGGCGCGACCCCGCAAAAGCCGCTCGCGGATGAACTGGCGGTTTCTCGCCGCTGCAACTAAATCTCTAAAATGGCCGCAACACGAAAAAAGATCACGAGAGTTCAGCGCGGCAGCAAGCAACGCTCAGCGTCAAGGCGTGCAGCAAGCCCGCAGCGTGCGCCAATCTCGCTAACTATTGCCGGCTCGGATTCAAGCGGCGGCGCCGGGATTGAGGCGGATCTCAAGACTTTTTCAGCGCTGGGCGTCTATGGCGCCGCTGTCGTTACCGCTGTCACCGCACAAAATACCAAAGGCGTGCACGGCATCCACGATGTGCCGGCTGACTTCATCGCAGCGCAAATCGATGCGGTCTTTGCCGATCTTGATGTCGGCGCAGTGAAGATCGGCATGCTTCCCGGCGCCGCCGCGATCGATGTCGTGGCCGAGGCGCTAGATCGCCACCGGCCGCCCAATGTTGTGCTTGACCCGATCATGGCCGCAACGTCGGGCAAGCGCTTGCTGCGCGCGGACGTTGGCCGACTGCGGTCGTTGTTGTCGCGCGTGCGGCTGGTGACGCCCAATCTGCCGGAAGCTGCCGCGCTACTTGATGTCGCTCCTGCTGGCGACGATGACGAGATGCGGGCCCAGGCGGAAAAGCTCCTCGTGCTGGGCGCCACCGCGGTTCTGATCAAAGGCGGCCACCGGAGCGGCCGTGAGAGCGTCGACTTTCTCGTTGAGCCGGGCCGCTGCCTGCGGCTTGCGGCGCTGCGGGTGGCGACCAAAAACACCCACGGCACGGGCTGTACGCTTTCGTCGGCGATCGCCGCCGGCCTCGCCAAAGGACTGTCGCTGGAATCGGCCGCTAAGCAAGCCAAGGAGTATGTGAGTGCCGCCGTCGCGGCCGCCGATCGCCTCGTTGTTGGCTCGGGTCGCGGCCCGCTGCATCATTTTCACGCTTGGTGGTAGGCTTCCGAGCCGCCCGGAAAATTGCTACCGCTTGCTGTGTTTATCGGAAAAACCGACGGAGAATATGATGATGCGCGCCATCCTGGCGTTAATGGCGGCACTGGTAGGATTCATGTCAATTAGCCCAGCGTCTTCTGCGGAATACGAAATAGCCAACCAAACCGACGTCGTTTATGCCGAGCACGATGGCACCAAACTGGTCGGCGATCTCTACTTGCCAAAGGGCCGCAGCAAAGCGCCGGTTCTGGTCGCGGTCCACGGCGGCGGCTGGCAAATCGGCAGCAAGTCGTTCTACCGATATTGGGGCCTGTTTTTTGCGCGCGCCGGTTACGCGGTTTTCGCTATCGACTACCGGCTCGGAAAAGCCGGCACTTATCCGGCCGCGGCTTACGACGTTAAGGCAGCCATTCAGTTTGTACGGGCCAAGGCTTCGGAGTTTGACCTCGATCCAAACCGCATCGGCCTCGTCGGCGATTCCGCGGGCGCGCATCTAACGTCACTCTTGGCAGTCGCGGGCGATCAGTTCAACGCGGCCTATCCCGACGATGCCAACGCCGGCGTGGCCACCGACGTTAAGGCGGTCGTCGGCTTTTACGGCGTCTACGACATGCAGGCGCAGTGGACGCACGATCTGACTTTCCGTCCGAACGATAATATCGTGCAAAAATTTCTCGGCGCGTCGCCGACCCAGAACCGACGCATCTATTTCGATGCGTCTCCGATTAGCTACGCCACACTCGACCGTAACCGGGTCCGCTTCTTGCTGATCCACGGCACCAACGACGATATCGTCGACGCGCCGAGTCAATCGGGCGCATTTCTCACCGCGCTCACCCAAGCCGGGTTTTTCGTGCGCCGGATCGTTATCCCGGGCGCCGGGCATTTTTGGGCGTCTGATCCGTTCGAGAGCGAGCCACGCAGCTACGCCGCGCAGACAGTTTCGCAAATGATGCGGTTTCTCGAAAGCTCGCTCTGAAAGTTCGAGGAGGCGGCGCGCCCCCCACGCGCGCCGCCATAAACAGGGAGAGAAAGATCATGTTGAAAGCGATCACTGTAACTGCCGCCATGGCGCTTTCGGTCACGGCGTGGGTGCTGCTGCCGACGCACGGCCGTCTGGCATTAGCGCAATCCGGACCCTTCCTTATCAATGCGGTCGAATACGACGTCGTGCCCGGCCAAATTGATAATTTCCTTGCCGCGCTCAAGGAGAACGCCGCGGCGTCGGTAAAGGAGCCGGGGTGCCGCGAATTGAATATCGCGGTGTCGCAGAAAGACCCGAACCATATCTTCCTCTTTGAGGTCTACAACGACGCCGCGGCCGCCGAAGCCCATACGGCGACCGATCACTTCAAGAAATACAAGGCAGCGACGGCCGGCATGACAACCAAGCGCGAGGCAAAGTCATATTCATCGGTGGCGATGAATATGAAGGGCATGTAGCCGGCGGGCACCTTCAACCGAGCAAGGCATAGGAATGGCTAGAAAAAAAAGAGGCACCGTCGGGATCATCGGTCTCGGGATCATGGGGGGCGCTTTTGCGCGCAATCTCGTCGCCGCCAATTGGCGGGTCGTCGGCTATGACGTCGCCGCCGACCGCCGTCGCGCAATGAAAAAAGCCGGCGTCGACGTCCGCTCGGATGCGGCGGAAGTCACCCGCGAGGCGCCGACCCTCATTTTGAGCTTGCCTAGTCCCAAGGCGCTCTCCGCGACGGTTGATGCCATTGTCAAAGCCGGGGTACGCCGCCGCGTGGTGATTGAGGCATCAACGTTCAAGCTCGAAGATAAGATGGCGGCGCAGGCGACGCTGCGTAAAGCCGGCCATGTTTTGCTCGATTGCCCGGTCAGCGGGACAGGCTTTCAAGCCGAGGTAAAGGACCTGGTGGTTTATGCCTCGGGCGGCTCCGCCGAGATCAAACGGTTGCGCCCGTTATTCGCCGACTTTACGCGGGTGGTGCGTGACCTCGGTGAATTCGGCAACGGCAGCCGCATAAAATACATCGCCAATCTTCTGGTCGCTATTCATAACGTCGCAAGCGCCGAGGCGTTAGTGCTCGGTATGAAATCGGGTTTGCCGCCGGAGCTTATCTACGACGAGATCAGGGTGGGTGCCGGCAACTCGGAGGTGTTCCGAATTCGCGCGCCGATGATGGTGAAGGGCCGCTACGACAAGCCGACGATGAAAGTCGCGATCTGGAAAAAAGACATGGAGATCATCGGCAGCTTTGCCCAGTCGCTCGGCGCGCCGACGCCGTTATTTTCCGCCACGTTGCCAATTTACGCCGCGGCGCTGTCAACCGGATATGCGATGCAGGACACGGCCTCGACCTGCGCTGTGCTTGAATCGATGGCCGGGATAAAGCGCGGCAAGAAAGCAAAGCGTAAACGCGCGGCTTCGGTGAGATAACTTGCATGGCGCGCCGCCGTCTCGCTGAGCAGCCGAAATCGCGGCTTGCCATTTGGGCGCGACGGCTTGCGTTGTTTTCGCTTGCCGCAACGCTGATCGCCGTCGTCATTGTGCGCTCGGGCGCGCTCGATATCGTGCCGGCTTTGTCGACGCTGGCGGGTGCCTTGGTGCTTGCCGTCGTCGCCATTCTGCTCGCGTTCGCCGCCGGCGTGGCGATTTGGCGGGAAGGAATGAGCGGCATAGGTGAGGCGGTCACCGGGCTGATTGTCGGCGTCGCGCTGATTGCTTATCCGCTTTATCTCGGCGTCAAGGCGTATCGCTTGCCGGCAATCTACGACGTCACAACGGATCCAATCGACCCGCCCCGATTTGAGGCGATTGCGCGATTGCGGCCGCGGGACGCCAATCCGGTCAATTATGCGGGCCTCTATGCCGCCGAGCAGCAGCGCGAAGCGTATGCCGACATCGAGCCGGACGTAACCGAGGCGTCGCCGCAGGACGCCTACGATGCCGCGCTTAAGGTCGTGACCAAGCGCAAGTGGCGCGTCGTCGATGCGCGTCCGCCGCAAGCAGTCCCGGCGCGCGAGGGGCTCATCGAGGCGATTGCGCGCACGCCGATTCTCGGCTTTCGCGATGACGTGGTGGTGCGGGTGCGCGCGGCGCCCGAAGGCGCTCGCATCGACATACGCTCGGCTTCCCGCTACGGCCGGCACGATCTCGGGGCGAACGCGGCGCGGGTGCGCTCGCTGATCGACGATATCGACGATGCGCTGGCGGCGCCCACGCCCGAGAAGAAACTGCCCGAGGCGAAACCGGCTCAGGCCGCCGGCCGGGGCAATTCCGTCAAGCGATAAATGCCGCCGATTGTCGGCGCGCCATCGGTGGCGACAAGACCGCGCGTTACCAAATCCTCGAGATGCGCGAGGAGGGACAAGGCGGCCGCTCCAGTGAGCCGCGGATCGAGTCCGATATAGATCGCGCGCACCAGCGTCGGAATGTCGGCTGCGCCTTTATCGAGCCGGTGCAGAATCGATGCCTCGCGCGCCTTGCGGTGCCCGATATAGCTTTGCACAAAGCGCGGAGCATCACGCACAGGACCGCCGTGGCCGGGCAGATAAATTGACTCGCTGCGCCGCGCCAGTTTCGCCAGCGAGGCCATGTAATCGCTCATGGCACCATCAGGAGGGGCAACAATCGGGGTCGACCACGCCATCACGTGATCGCCGGAAAAGATCAAGTCCGCTTCGCGGAACGCATAGGCCATGTGGTTGGCCGTGTGACCGGGTGTCGCCAATGCCTCGACGGTCCAGCCTTTGCCCGCTACAGTTTGCAGATCAGCGAGCGCGACATCAGGACGAAAAGCCGTGTCGGCGCTGGCGTCGAGCGGATCCGTTTCGCCGATATGGAGCGGTCGCGCCGCGCGATGCGGTCCTTCGGCGTAAACCTTGGCTCCGGTGGCTTTCTTGATCTTGGGCGTGGCGGGCGAATGATCGCGATGCGTATGGGTGACGAAAATCGCGCTCACGTTCTCTCCGCGCACGGCGTCGAGTAGCGCCGCAATGTGGGCCTCATCGTCCGGTCCGGGATCGACGATCGCGACGTCACCGCGGCCAATGATGTAGCTAACCGTGCCTTTGAAAGTAAACGGGCCCGGATTGTTGGCGACCAAGGCCCGCACGCCAGGCGCGACTTCGGCGGCTCGTCCGGCAATCAGGTCGAAGGTCTTGTTATAGGGGATGTCTTCGCTCATGCGCCAAAGCGGTCAATCAAAGCCGTCACGGGTGCATCATGTGCGAGGAGGGCCGACCCAGCGCAAGCGGGAATTTTGCGGGGCTGGGGCCAAAAAAGGATGGAGCCCCGGTGCCGGG
>DAIUEQ010000105.1:0-12314 GCA_036845025.1 Xanthobacteraceae bacterium
CCGGCGTCATCAACTTGCCCCATCACGAGCCGGTCATCGTCGCGGCTGAAGCCGCTCAGTTCGATCACATGAGCCGCGGGCGCTTCCTGTTGGGAGTTGGCCCTGGCGGCCTTCTTTCCGATTTCGAGTTGTTTCGCCACACCGACGTCAACGTGCGCAACCGCAAGGTCATCGAAGCGGTGCGCATCATGCGCCAGATTTGGTCGCAGGAGCCGCCATACGACATTGCCGGCGAGTTCTGGAATGTCCGGCTGACCAATAATGTCATCGCCGATCTTGGCATTGGCTACCTGCCGAAGCCGTACCAGAAAGGCGGCCCGCCAATCTCGCTGTCGCTCGCCAGTCCGAATTCATCGTCGGCGCGCACCGCGGCGCTGCAGGATTGGGCCATTATTTCCGCCAACATCATTCCGACCTATGCGGTGGCTTCGCACTGGTCGATCTACAGCCAGGCGCGTGCCGAAATCGGCAAGCCGGCCGACGGCGAAAATTGGCGCGTGGCGCGCAATGTCATGGTGGCGCCGACCGAGTCTGAAGCATACGACCGTGTCTACGGGGAAAAATCCTCGCACCACTATTTCTGGACCTACATCCGCGCGGCATTGAGCGGCGTCGGACTTCTGCATCTCCTCAAACCGCGGCCCGAAATGTCGGATGATGAGGCGACCGTCGAGGCGATCGCGGAAGGGTGCAGCCTTTACGGCTCGCCCAAAACACTGCTCGACAAGCTCGTCGCCTTCCGCGAAGAGGTCGGTCCATTCGGCACTTTGCTCATGACCGGCCTTGATTGGGCCGGTCCGAACGAAGCGTGGGAGCGCCAGGCGATGCAGCTTCTCGCCGAAGAAGTTATGCCAAAGTTCCTGCAGCACGCGCAGGCGCAAGCCGCCGAGTGAGGTGGTTCCATTCGCAGCGCTGCATCGCAACGGGATATGACCGATGCGAATTGAATAGATTTTATCCATCTTGCTGCGCTGCAACGAACACGAGAGTTTCACAAACGCGTCGCAGCGCCGCCATAGACTCTCGGCAATCTGCCGGCGTACGGTGATTTGGGGTGCGATGGGGTAGCCGTCGAGGAGATTCCACGATGAGCATCCAGTTCGCTTGCAACGCCGAATCGAATGCGACACTGAATTTCGGCCGGCCTAACTGCCCCCGCTGCGGTAATGCGCTCCTGATGGCCGAAGAGTCCGAATTCAATCTCAGAGGACGCATCCGCCACGCCTGGGTCTGCGACGAATGCGCTCACCAGTTCGCGACCTCAATTGCGTTGCCTTGCTGCTAAAGGCCGTCGTGACTACGCGCGATGAAGTCTGGTTATTGGCACAAGATTGTTTGTCGTTTTTATTTGAGTAATTTTTGATCGTGCCGGCTCGTTGCGTCGGTCGGGCATGAGTGTGAAGCGACCCGCCGGGCTGCGCGTTTTATGCGCCCGGCGGGTTTCCTTGTTTCACGTGGTCTTGGCATTGATGTCACGCTTCGCCTGCCAGTGTTCTTTCGTGGCGGTGAGGAAATCGGCGAAACGCCCGGCGGCAATAGCGGCGCGCGCTCCGGCCATCAGCTCCTGGTAGTAGTAGAGATTGATCGTCGACAACAGCGTGCCGCCGAGCATCTCATTGCTGCGAAACAGATGATGCAGATAGGCGCGTGAGAATTCGCGCGCCGCCGGACAATGGCTCTCCGGGTCCAGTGGCCGGGCATCGTCGGCATGATGCGCGTTCTTGATATTGATCGGACCGAAGCGGGTAAACGCAAGCCCGTGCCGCCCGTTACGCGTCGGCATGACGCAATCGAACATATCGACACCGCGGGCGATCGCTTCAACGAGATCATCGGGCGTGCCGACGCCCATCAAATACCGCGGCCGCTCGGCCGGTAGCGCGGCCGCCGTCGCCGCGACCACTTCGAGCATGACGCTTTGCGCCTCCCCGACCGCCAGGCCGCCAATGGCGTAGCCATCGAAACCGAGATCGACCAGGCCGCGTGCGCTCACGGCGCGCAGCGCGTGATCGTCGCCACCCTGTACGATGCCGAACAGCGCGCGGTCCGGAGCGGAGCGTTCGAAGGCCCGCTTGCAGCGCTCGGCCCAACGCAAAGAAAGATTCATTGCGCGCTCGATCTCGGTCCGCTCGGCTGGAAGTTTGACGCATTCGTCAAGCTGCATGGCGATGTCGGAGCCGAGCAGGATTTGCACGTCGACGGCACGCTCCGGCGTCAAATCCACCATGGCGCCGTCGAGGTGGGACCGAAAGGTAACGCCGCCTTCGCTGATCTTTCGCAGCGGCGCCAGCGACATCACCTGGAAGCCGCCGGAATCAGTCAGGATCGGATGCGGCCAACGCATGAAGGTGTGCAGGCCGCCGAGCGCGGCGATGCGCTCGGCGGTTGGCCGCAGCATCAGATGATAGGTATTGCCGAGTAAAATCTCCGCACCCGAGGCGCGCACGTCGTCGTGGTGTACGCCCTTGACGGTGGCTTGCGTGCCGACCGGCATAAAGGCCGGCGTATGGACGAGGCCATGCGCCGTCGACATTTTGCCGGTCCGAGCGGCGCCGTCGGCCGCGGTGACGTGGAAAGAGAAAGCCGGCGTATTACTCACGGTCTTTCACCCGCGACGTTTTTCGCTGCGAACAATAAGCACGCATCGCCGTATGAATAGAACCGGTAGCCGGCGTCGATGGCGTGCGCATAAGCGCGTTGCATCGTGTCTAGCCCGCAGAGCGCGCAGACCAGCATGAACAACGTCGAGCGCGGCAGATGAAAATTGGTCAGCATCCCGTCGACGGCGCGAAAGCGATAACCCGGCGTGATAAAAAGCGCCGTCTCGCCGGAGAATGCGGATAGCGTGCCGTCACCTGCCGCCGCGCTCTCCACGAGCCGCAGCGCCGTGGAGCCGACTGCCACAATACGTCCTCCAGCTCCTCTGGCTGCATTGAGCGCCGCAGCGGTCGCGGCGGACACGCTGCCCCATTCCGCTTCCATGTGATGGCCGGAGGTATCTTCGCTCTTCACCGGCAGGAAAGTGCCCCGTCCGACATGCAGCGTCACGCGTTCTAGACCGACACCGCGTTCACGTAACGCCTCGACCAGCGCCGGCGTGAAATGCAGCCCGGCGGTCGGCGCCGCGACGGAGCCCTCTTCGCGAGCGAACATGGTCTGGTAGTCGCTGCGGTCGCCTTCATCCGCGGCGCGGCGGCCGGCGATATAAGGCGGCAACGGCATGTCGCCGCGCTCGGCCAGCGCCTGATCGAGCACAGGGCCGTGGAAGGCAAAAGCCAGCGTGACTTCGCCCCCTTCCGCTTTGGCTTCGACGATGGCGTCGAGCTGCTCCAGGAAGCAGACGCGGCCTTCGGCTCCAAAGCGCACTACATCGCCGGGCACGAGGCGTTTTGCCGGCCGCACCAGCGCGTTCCAGTGTGAGCCATCGAGCCGCTTCACCAGCGTCGCTTCGATCGAGGGCTCGCGATCACCGCGGCCGATGCGGCGGCCGTGAAGACGCGCCGCGATGACCTTGGTGTCATTGACGACGACGATATCGCCGCGCTGCAAGAACTCAGGCAAATCGCGGATGAGGCGATCCTCGTACAGCGGCTGCGCCCGCGGGCGCACGATAAGAAGCCGCGCCGCATCGCGCGGTTTTACTGGCCGTAGCGCGATGCGGTGTTCCGGTAGGTGGAAATCGAAAAGATCGGTGCGCATTGCGAGCGATTATAGCCGTCGTCATGGACGGCGTCGAAGCGACGAAACAATCCAGGCTTATTTGTCAGAGCCGATCGTCCGCTCGTCGACATAGCGAACAGCAATCGGCCGTCCGGCCACCGCGCCGCCCATGGCATCGGTGAAATGCAGCGGCGTGCAGCGTTTGAGCGCCGCGTCGATGGCGCCGCGGTATTTGTCGCGCACTTCCGCCGGTGCGTCGTGGCTTGCGTAGGTCATGCGCGGGGCCGCAATCATTTCACCGTCGCGGCGAAAGGCGAAACGAATGGTGTATTCCATGCCGTGCCGCGCTGCGTCCTTCGGCGGCGGCTCCCAACAGGCCCGCAGCGCGACGAACATGTCGCGGATGGTGTCGAGCTTGTGATCCTCCGAATTGTTGCTTTCGTTGTTTTCGTCCGGGCTTTTCTGTCCGGTCCTTGCGCCATCGTGGCGGATTTCAGCACCGTCCTGATCCGTCGAGACAATCGTTAATCTCAGCGTCTCGCCGAGCGGCGGCTCGTCGTACGGAAAACAAGGTCCGCGATGAAATACGCCGCAGAACGACGGATGGCAGGGGTGTCCGCTCAACACGCTGCACGGCGCCCGCGCCGGCGGCACATGATTGAGAGCGGACGCAAAAGCAGCAGACGTGAGAACGGCGAGCCCGACAGCCGCGAGAACCAGCGCGGGCGCGGCGACCCGCGCGCCTGGTGCACGGTTATTTCGCGTCGGCGGCCACCTGCATCTTGGTGATGCGGTCGGGATCGCTCGGCGGCTCCCCCTTCTTGAGCTTGTCGACGACGTCCATGCCTTTGACCACCTCGCCGACCACGGTGTATTGGCCGTTGAGGAAGGATCCGTCGGCGAACATAATGAAAAACTGGCTGTTGGCCGAATTGGGATTGCTGGTCCGCGCCATACCGACGATGCCGCGCTTGAATTCCTTCTTGGAGAACTCGGAATTCAAGTTCGGATATTTCGACCCGCCGGTACCATTGCCGTTTTGACCATCCCCGGTCTGCGCCATGAAACCGTCGATCACGCGATGGAACGGCACGTTGTCGTAGAAACCGTCGCGCGCGAGCTGCTTCATCCGCTCGGCATGTTTCGGCGCGATGTCGTTATAGAGTTTGATGATCACCCGGCCGTACTTGGTGTCGAGATACAGCGTATTTTGCGGGTCAAGTCCGGCGGGCAGCGGGTCTGCGGAAGCTTGTGCGGCACACATGATGGCAAACAGTACGGCAAGAAGGCGGGTCATGTCATCTCCCGTGTGAATCGTTCAGGGCGTTTTCGCCGAGGCCTTGTGGTTTATTTCTTGGCGAATTTCTTCTTCAACCGCGCGGCGACCACGGCCGGTACGAAGGCCGAAACGTCCCCGCCCATTCCGGCGATTTGCCGCACCAACGTGGCGGTGATCGGGCGAACTTCGGGCGAAGCCGGAAGAAATAGCGTCTGCACTTCGGGCGCCATGACCGCATTCATGCCGGCCATCTGCATTTCGTAGTCGAAATCAGCGGAGTCACGCAGGCCTCGGATCAGTATGGTCGCGCCGGCCCGCCGCGCGGCCGTCACGACGAGGTCGGCGAAGGTGGTGCAGGTGATTTCACAGCCGGCCTTTCGCCCGATCGGCGTGCAAATCTCTTCAAGCATGGCGACCCGTTCGTCGGGCGAAAATAGCGGTGTCTTCCCCGGATGTACCCCGACGGCCAGGACAAGCCGATCGGCAAGGCGCACGGCGCTTGCGACGACGTCGAGATGACCGTTGGTGATCGGATCAAAGGACCCGGCGAAAAGGGCGACGCGCGGCATGGTCCGGGTTTAACCGCCGCTCCTTTCGCCCGCAAGGCAGTTCTAAACCGTGTAGATCCGAACGAGGCTCGGGGTTCGCTATTTTAATTCTATAGATAACTCAAGGCGTTAAAGCGAATGGCGACCGCCCGCATAAAGCCGCAAAGTGTGATCCCCATCAAAGAAAGCCGAGCCCATCCCGAATAATTTGAACAAACATTGAACCGCCGCCCGACAAGAACGTTTGAATAACAGCCTTCAGAAGGGCGCGGCACAAAGGGATGGGTGTCATGCTCAGAACAGTTTACGCAATAGTCGCAGCGGCGATTGTTTCCGCCGCTTTCCTGGCCTTTCTCAGCCTCTCGATGAACCTCGAGGCCAACGCGCATGTGCCCGGCCTAAAGGGTGACCGGGCCGATATGCGGCCGCTTGCAGCGAATTGCTCGCAGCATGCTTGGCCCTATTTCGAAGCCTCTTGCCTTCGCGATTCAAGCAAGCCCTTCGGGCAAACCCGCGATGTGCGCTTGATTTCGACCGACCGATTCACGCTAGTGGCCGGCAACTAACGCCGGCCGGCCTAAGTACGTTTCATACGGGCCGAAATTGCGCTAAGAGCCGGGCGGGAAGCGCCGGCTCAAATGATCGTCCTGATCGACAATTACGACAGCTTTACCTTCAACCTGGTTCACTATTTTGGTGAACTCGGCGAGGAGGTCCGCGTCCATCGCAACGATAAGATCGAAAGCGCCGCGGTGCTCGCCGCAGAGCCCGACGCTATCGTGCTGTCGCCCGGTCCCTGCACGCCGAAAGAGGCCGGCATTTGTCTCGACCTCATCAAGGCCGCGGGTGGCAACGTTCCTATTCTCGGCGTCTGCCTCGGCCATCAGGCGATCGGCGAAGCGTTCGGCGGCAAGGTGGTGCGCGCTCCCAAGCCGGTCCATGGCAAGCTTTCCGAGATTCGCCACGACGGCACGGGAATTTTTCGTGGCATCAATTCGTCGTTCAAAGCCACGCGTTATCATTCCCTTGTGGTTGAGCGCGAAAGCTTGCCGCCCGAACTCGCTGCGACCGCGGATACCGACGACGGACTGATCATGGGGCTTGCCCACAAGCGGTTTGCCGTTCACGGCGTGCAATTTCATCCGGAAAGCATCGCTTCGGAGCATGGCCATTTGCTGCTGCGGAATTTCCTCGAGATTGCCACGCAATGGAACGCCGCAAACCGGCGCAGCCGCAACGTCAGCGCCGCGCGGTCCGCGCCGCGGCGTGTGCGCGCAGGCGCAGTGAGAGCGCAATCGTGACCGACGCATTCAGAGCGCTCATCGGCAAAGTCGCGACCGGCGCGACGCTGACCCGCGAGGAAGCGTCCGGGGCCTTCGAGCAAATGATGTCGGGCGAGGCAACGCCTTCGCAAATGGGCGCGCTCCTAATGGGACTGCGCGTGCGCGGCGAGACCGTCGACGAGATAACGGGCGCGGTTGCCACCATGCGCGGCAAAATGCTGCGCGTGACCGCGCCTTCGGATGCAGTCGACGTCGTCGGCACCGGCGGCGACGCCTCGGGTTCGTTCAACATCTCCACTTGCGCGGCGCTTATTGTCGCCGGCGCCGGCGTTCCGGTCGCCAAGCACGGCAACCGCGCGCTGTCGTCGCGCTCCGGCGCCGCTGACGTCCTGTCAGCGCTTGGCGTGAACATCAATCTTTCGCCGGAAGCCGTCGGACGCTGCATTGCCGAGGCCGGCATCGGCTTCATGTTTGCGCCGGCGCATCATCCGGCCATGAAGAACGTCGGACCGACGCGCGTCGAACTCGGCACCCGCACCATTTTCAACCTGCTCGGACCGCTCTCGAACCCGGCGGGCGTGAAGCGGCAGATGGTCGGGGTTTTCTCCAGGCAATGGACGACGCCGCTCGCGCAGGTCCTCAAGAACCTCGGGGCCGAGCGGGTCTGGATTGTGCACGGCTCCGACGGGCTCGATGAAATCACAACGTCGGGGCCGACCAGCGTCGCCGCGCTGGAAGACGGCAACATCAAAACCTTCGAGATTTCACCGGAAGAGTTCGGCTTGCGCAAAGTCAAGCCCGAAGCGCTGCGTGGTGGCGACGCAGCGGAAAATGCCCAGGCCGTCCTTAATGTGCTCAAGGGCAAGGCTTCGGCGTTCCGCGACGTTTCGTTGTTTAATGCCGCCGCCGCCCTGGTCGTCTCCGGCAAGGCGAAGGACCTCAAGGACGGCTTGCACGCAGCGTCCCAGTCCATCGACTCGGGCGAAGCCGAAGGCCGGCTAGATCGGCTGATCAAAGTTTCGAACGATGGCTGACATCCTCGCCAAGATCGCGGCCTATAAGCGCGAAGAGATCGCCGCGGCAAAGCGCGCCCGGCCGATCGGCGCTCTCGAGCAAGCCGCCCATTCCGCCAGCCCGCCGCGCGGCTTCTTGGCGGCGATCAAGCAGCGCCTCGACGCCGGCGGATACGCGCTGATTGCCGAAATAAAGAAGGCGAGCCCGTCGCGCGGCCTCATCCGCCCGGATTTCGATCCCCCTGCTCTGGCCGCCGCCTATGAGGCCGGCGGCGCTGCGTGCCTTTCGGTGTTGACCGACGCGCCCTCGTTTCAAGGTTCGCTTGAGCATTTGCGTATCGCACGCCAAGCCTGCACGCTGCCGGCCCTCCGCAAGGACTTCATGTACGATCCGTACCAGGTGTTCGAAGCGCGCGCCGCCGGGGCCGATTGCATCCTCATCATCATGGCTGCGGTCGATGACGCTCGTGCCGCCGAGCTCGAAAGCGCTGCCGCAACGCTCGGAATGGACGTGCTCGTGGAGGTTCATGACGAGCCGGAACTGCAGCGCGCATTGCGCCTCAAATCCCGGCTGATTGGCATCAACAATCGTAATCTCAAGACCTTCGAGACGACGCTTACCACGTCAGAGCGGCTCGCGCGGCTGGTGCCGCCCGGCCGCATCATTGTCGGCGAGAGCGGCATTTTCACTCCGGCCGATCTTGCCCGGCTCGCCGCCGCCGGAATGTCGGCTTTTCTGGTCGGCGAAAGTTTGATGCGGCAGGACGATGTGGCACAAGCCACGCGCGCGCTGTTGGCGCGGGCCGCGAGCGACTCTACGGCGGTCTTGCAGCAGGGCCTGCGGGGCGCGGGATAGAGACATGGCCCATCGCCGGCGACTCTCCCATCTCGGCGCGCGCGGCGCAGCGCGCATGGTGGATGTGTCGTCGAAACCGACAACCGAGCGGGAGGCGCTGGCCGAAGGGCGCGTCGTCATGCGGCGCTCGACGCTCGACATTGTTCGCAAGGGTAATGCGAAGAAGGGCGATGTGCTCTCGGTCGCGCGCATCGCCGGCATCATGGCCGCCAAGCGCACGCACGAGCTTATTCCGCTATGCCATCCACTTGCGCTTTCCGAGGTCGCCATCGAACTTACGCCCGACGCTAAGCTGCCGGGGATCGAGGTGCGCGCCCGCGTCAAAGTCTCCGGCCAAACCGGCGTCGAGATGGAAGCGCTGACCGCTGTCGCGGTCGCCTGCCTCACCATCTACGACATGGTGAAAGCGGTCGAACGCGGCATGCGGATTGAGGGTATTCGGCTTATCGAGAAGAGCGGCGGCCGCAGCGGCCGTTACCGCGCGAAGGATTAGCAGGTGGCGCTTCTATCGGTAGCCGAGGCGCTCGACCGCGTGCTCGCCCAGGCCGCCCCGCTGCGGGCTGAAGAGGTACCGCTTGGCGACGCCGAGGGGCGCGTCCTTGCCTATCCACTCACCGCGCGGCGCACGCAACCTCCGGCCGACGTCTCCGCCATGGACGGCTACGCCGTTCGCGCCGCCGACGTGATCGAGGCGCCGGTGCAGTTGAAGGTCGTCGGCGAGGTTGCCGCTGGCCGGCCGTTCGCGGCGCAGCTTCAGCGGGGCGAAGCGGCGCGGATCTTCACCGGAGGCGTGGTGCCCGAGGGTGCCGACACCATCGTCATTCAAGAACACGCCAAGCGCGACGGCGACTGCGTCCATATCGAGAAGTCGAGTCCGCCGGGCCGGCATATTCGTATTCAGGGGCTCGATTTTAGAGCCGGCGAAATTTTGCTCTCCGCCGGCCATCGTTTGAGCGCGCGCGACCTCGCGCTTGCGGCCGGCATGAACCATCCGTTCGTCCCGGTATACCGCCGGCCGAAGGTCGCGTTTTTTGCGACAGGCGACGAACTGGTGCCGCCCGGCGTTGAGCCCTCGCCTGGCCAGATCGTGTCGTCGAATACATTTGCGCTCGTGGCTATGGCGCGCGGCGAAGGCGCTGACGCCGTCGATCTGGGCATTGTCGCCGACCGGCTCGACGACACCGTTGCGGCGGTGCGCCGGGCACGCGAGGCCGGCGCCGATATTTTGGTGACCAGCGGCGGCGCCTCGGTCGGCGAATATGATTTGGTGCAGAAAGCTTTTGCCGCCGAGGGAATGACGCTCTCGTTCTGGCGGCTCGCCTTGCGTCCCGGACGGCCGCTGATGCATGGCCGTATCGGCACGACACACGTGCTTGGCGTTCCCGGCAATCCGGTCTCGGCTTATGTCTGCGCCTTCCTTTTTCTTGTTCCGCTAATCCGAACGCTCGCCGGACGCCGCGATGTGGCGCTCAATATCGAATCGGCTGTGCTCGGTTGCGACCTCTCCGGGAACGATGAGCGCGCCGATTATTTGCGCGCGACACTCAGGGAGTCTCCCGAGGGTTTGGTAGCAACGCCGTTCCCGATCCAAGACTCTTCGATGATGTTGCCGCTCGCCAAATCGGATTGTCTTTTGCTCCGAGAGCCTTATGAGCCGGCGGCGAAAGCCGGCAGCGCCTGCCGCATCGTTAAATTCGAGCGTTAAGCGGGTGTTTGGCGCCACCCCTCGTTTTCTTCACTTCAAATTAAATGGTTGCAGAACACATATGGAACGGATAGTGTCCGTTCATGATTTGTTTCGACTATTAGGGCAGCCAGAGAGGAAGCGCCGATGCTCACACGCAAGCAAGCTGAGCTCTTGCGTTTTATCCATGAGCGACTGAAGGAGGCCGGGGTTCCACCGTCCTTCGACGAGATGAAGGATGCGCTCGACCTTCGCTCGAAATCGGGCATCCACCGGCTGATCACCGCCCTTGAAGAGCGCGGCTTTATCCGCCGCTTGCCGAACCGGGCTCGCGCCATTGAGGTGATCAAGCTTCCTGAATCCGTTGCCCATGGCATGGCGGCGAACCGGACCCGCGGTTTCACCCCGAGCGTGATCGAGGGCAATCTCGGCCGGGTACGTGCGGCCTCCGAGGACGACAGCGGCCGGCCGGTCGCGGTGCCGGTGATGGGCCGCATCGCGGCGGGCACCCCGATCGAAGCGATCCAGACCCGCAGTCACGTCATCAACATGCCGCCGGACTTGTTGAGTGCCGGCGAACATTTCGCGCTCGAAGTGCGCGGCGATTCTATGATCGATGCCGGCATTCTCGATGGCGACATCGCGCTTCTGAAGCGCAGCGAAGCCGCCGACACCGGCGACATCGTCGTCGCCTTGATCGACGATGATGAGGCCACCCTCAAACGCTTCCGCCGCCGCGGCGCTTCGATTGCGCTCGAGCCGGCCAATACCGCCTACGAGGTGCGCATCCTGCCGCCCAATCGCGTGCGCATTCAGGGCAAGCTCGTCGGGCTGTTTCGCCGGTATTGATTTATCCCGCGTCTCAATCGTCCGCCTGCAAATCCTCGGGCTTCGGCGTCGCGTCACGCGGCACGGTCGGCGCGGCCGTCGGCGTCGCTTCACTCTCGGAAATCGCTCCGCTAGGCGCGCGGTTCGGACGCGGCGCCCAGGGCCGATCGAAATTCTCCGGCCGCGCGGCATCGATAACAAATCCATTTCCGCCGTCGCGCCGGAGCAAAAGCGCACCGCGCGTGCGCCATAGGTCACGGCCAATAGCCAAGGCGTTGCAGTCCGGCGGCGCGGCGCGCGTCGTGACAATGACGATGGCAGCCCGGCGGCAATCCTCCTCAAGCGCCTCGGGAGCGAGCGCGTACGACAGCAAACGGCCGTCGGGAAGTTTGCCGACGCAGCCTGCCGGATCGCACGCAATCCCCTCGCCTAGCCCGCGATCGGTCACGTCGCGGCCGTCGGCGTCGGCCGCGAGCCATTCGCGGATGGCGAAGGCGTCGCTGGCGGTGCGATGGAAAGAGAGTTTGCCGTTGGCGCCGCGCACGGCAACAGTGCGCCCGTCCGCGGCGACCACGACGTCCGGCAACGGCGTACGCACTGCCAATCCGATGGACAATGCGACGAAGAAAAGTCCGCTCCAGCGCAGTGGCGTCTTGAACAAACAGACCAGCAGCAGGCCCGCGGTCGCCAGAAGAAGCGGTCCCGTGCCAAAAGAGGCAACCCGGCCGAATGCGCCCGGCAGGCTCGAGACCCAAAGCGCGACCAAGTCCATCCATTGGATGCCGTAGCCCATCTGGCGCCAGAACAGGCCGTCGAACCCGAACGGAATGGTGACGACGCCGAGGATGCCCATAGGCATTACCCAGCCGGAAACGATCGGCATGGCGAGGAGATTGGCCAGCACGCCATAGGGCGCCACGCGGTGGAAATGGAATGCCGCATACGGCGTGGTGGCAAGGCCGGCGAGCAGCGAGGCAACGATGAGACTTAGCATCTCGCGCACTCCCCACAGCGCGGCGCGCGCGCCAAGTGAGGTGTCGGCGCCGGCACGCGCCCACGGAATGCCGCGTTCATAGCCCGCGATCAGAGCCAGCGTCGCTGCAAACGACATCTGGAAACTCGGATGCACAACGGCTTCCGGCGCAAACAGCAACACCACCAAT
>DAIUEQ010000106.1:0-4869 GCA_036845025.1 Xanthobacteraceae bacterium
GGAAAGCGGACCACCAGCGAATGCGGATGGTCCGCTTCGCGCCTGCGGTCGGCGAAATCGAGCGTCGCGCTAGCCTCGGCCATGCCGAATAACTTCCCGGATACGCCTTTCCGGCGCCTTAAGGGGCGCCCGACCAGCGTCAAACGGCGGTAAATAGGCCCCTGCCCGGCCGTGTCAATGTTTTCTTTGATTTCACAGATAACGGCATTATCAATCGTGCGGCCCCGGGGACCTAGTGGAACGGATTTGACGTTCGCCGCCCACCGATCCGCTAGTTCCTGAAGCGAATGTCAAATTCAAAGCTCCACGAGTATGGCAAAAGCGCCGCACCAGAAGACCTCTTCGCTCGCCGATTTGCGCCGAGAAATCGACCGCATCGACGAGACGATGCACGCGCTGCTTATCGAACGAGGTCAGATCATCGACGAATTGATCGCGGTAAAGAAAAGCCAGGAGACCGGCTCGGCTTTCCGGCCCGCGCGGGAAGCCGACATGATGCGCCGGCTTGTGCAGCGCCATCACGGCAGTCTGCCGCTCGACACCGTCGAAAGCATCTGGCGCGTCATCATCTCGACTTTCACTTACGTGCAGGCGCCGTTTTCAGTGCATGCCGACCTGTCGGCCGGCGACGCCCTCATGCGCGACTCCGCGCGCTTCCATTTTGGCTTTACTGTCCCGTTCGAGCCGCACATCGGAGCCGCAGGCGTAGTTCAGGCCGTGACCGCGTCGCGAGGCGATCTTGGCCTCGTACCGGCTTTCGCCGTGGCCGGGGCCGGCCCTTGGTGGACCGCGCTCGAGTTCGAGACCGCGCCCAAAATCATCGCCCGATTGCCCTTCGTCGAGCGCGCCGATCATCCGGCCGGGTTCCCGGTATTCGTTATCTCCCGCGTGCCGGCCGACGCCATGGTCACCGAAACCGAAGTTTGGAGCGTCCGCGTGTCGGGATGGAACGCAAGCGCGGTCGACAAGCTTGCTGGCATCGCCGACGCCATCGCCGTTCCAGATCGCGCCTTCGACGGCGGCGCCCTCCTAATCTCGGTTGTGCGCGACGGTATCGGGAAGGTCGCCGAGGCGCTGCTGGCGACCGGAGCTTCGATTCGCTCAAGGACCCTCGTCGGCAGCCACGCAACCCGCTATACGGTCCCGCGCTAAAGATAATTGTCGTCCTCGAGCGCGGGGAAGGATGCCATGACTGCGATCTATCCTCGTCCCAGGGCCGGTGTGCTCGATATCAGCGCCTACGTGCCCGGCAAAAGCAGCGCGCCTGGCGTGGCGCGCGTGTTCAAGCTGTCGTCTAACGAGACGCCGCTCGGGCCGAGCCCGCGCGCTATCGCCGCCTACCAAGCGGTGGCGGCGCACTTGGAAGATTATCCGGACGGCTCGGCAAGCGAATTGCGAGAAGCCATTGGCGGCGTATTCGGGCTCGATCCGGAGCGGATTGTGTGCGGCGCCGGCTCTGACGATTTGCTCAATCTGTTGGCGCGCGCCTATCTCGCCGACGGCGATGAGGCCATTCACACCACGCACGGCTTCCTGGTCTATCCGATCGCGACCCGCGGCAGCGGAGCGCGCGCGGTGGTCGCTCCGGAAAGCGGCTACACCGCAAGCGTGGACGCAATTCTTGCTGCTGTGACCAAAAAGACGAAAATCGTTTTCCTAGCCAATCCAAATAATCCCACTGGAACGTACATTTCGTTCGACGAGGTCAAGCGGCTGCACCGCAATCTCCCGGCTGACGTACTGCTCGTGCTTGACGCGGCCTACGCCGAATACGTCCGGCGTAATGATTATGAATCCGGCATCGAGTTGGTCGCCACCAACGAGAATGTGGTGATGACCCGCACGTTCTCAAAAATTCATGGATTGGCGGCGCTGCGGCTTGGCTGGATGTTCGGCCCAAGCGGCGTGGTTTCGGCCGTTAATCGCGTGCGCGGACCGTTCAACGTGAATACGCCGGCGATTGCCGCGGGCATCGAAGCGATCCGCGACTTGGAGCATCAAGAACGCGCGCGCGAGCACAACACGCGCTGGCTGGCTTGGCTGGCGCAAGAAATCGCAAAATTGGGATTGCAAGTGACGCCGAGCGTGGCGAATTTTTTGTTGATTCACTTCGCAACGACAAAAGGCCGCACGGCTCAGGAGGCAGATGCTTTCCTTACGGCGCGCGGATTGGTTTTGCGGCAAGTCGGAGTCTATGGGCTGCCCAACGCGTTGCGAATGAGCGTTGGCAGCGAAGAGGCCAATCGGCTCGTTGTCGCGGCGCTCAAAGATTTTCTAGCCAAACCCGAGTGATGCCGTGACCAAATCCACCGTGCTTTATAACCGGCTGACGCTGATCGGCATGGGCCTTATCGGCTCCTCGATCGCGCGCGCCGCGCGCAAGCAAGGCGTGGTGCGCGAGATCGTGGCAACCGCCCACTCGGCTGCGACACGCCGGCGCGTAGCGGAGCTCGGGCTCGCCGACCAAGTGGTTGAAAATAACGCGGCCGCGGTCGTTGGCGCCGATCTCGTCATTGTCTGCGTACCGGTCGGAACATGCGGAGCGGTCGCCGCCGAGATCGGTCCGCACCTCGCGCCCGGCAGCACTCTTTCTGATGTCGGGTCGGTCAAGGCCGCGGTCGTGCGCGACATGGCTCCACATCTGCCGCCAGGAGTTCATTTCATCCCGGCGCATCCGGTCGCCGGCACCGAAAATTCCGGCCCCGACGCCGGCTTTGCCGGCCTTTTTGTCGATCGCTGGTGCATCCTCACGCCGCCGGAAGACGCGGATACGACCGCCACTGAGCGTCTGGCCGCATTCTGGCGGTCACTCGGCGCGCACGTCGAGACCATGCCGGCTGCGCATCACGACTTGGTCTTGGCGATTACCAGTCACCTGCCGCACCTCATTGCTTACACCATCGTCGGTACTGCCGACGAACTGGCCGAAGTTACGCAATCGGAAGTTCTCAAATTCTCCGCCGGCGGCTTTCGCGATTTCACCCGCATCGCCGCCTCCGATCCCACGATGTGGCGGGACGTGTTTCTCTCCAACAAGGATGCCGTGCTGGAAATGCTCGGTACCTTCAATGAAGATCTATCCCGCCTTACCCGCGCCATCCGGCGCGGCGACGGCGAAGCGCTGTTCGCTCATTTCGCGCGTACCCGCACCATTCGCCGCAGCATCGTGCAGCTTGGCCAGGATTCTCCGGCGCCGGATTTTGGCCGCCCGCATTCCGATCTGCCGGCAGAGCCGTTACCGCGGCCTTATGCCGTCTCAGGCGACGAGTGAAGCCTAATACCGTGCTTGCACGGTCAGCGCTTCGTGCACCGCTGCCCGCAACTCGGCGACCGAAAAAGGCTTCGGAATAACGTCATGAATGAGCGGGTCGATATCGTGTGCGCGCTCACGTTGGTCGGCGTAACCGGTCATCAAAAGAATAGCGAGTTCGGGACGTTCTCGCGCTGCAGTCAACGCAAGCGCTATACCATCCATCACCGGCATGCGGACGTCAGAGAGCAGAAGATCGAAACTACCGTCTTCGGCAACGAGAAGGTCGAGCGCTACCTTACCGTCGCAAGCGGTCTTGACGTCATGTCCCGCAGTAGCGAGCGCCCGTGCGCATAGCGCGCGCAGTGCTTCCTCATCTTCGGCTATGAGAATACGCGCCATGGCGATCAGCGGATCGATGCGACAATGTCGCGGCGGTTGACGAAACGAAGGACGACGTCGCGCGCCCCCGCCGGCGGCGAGGCCAAACGGGCGCGGAAAGTCATCGCCTGACCGGGTGGTAACGACGTGCGATCTGCACTCGCGGTCCAAGAATAGACTTCCTGAGCGGCAGCGTCGCGTAGCGCGAATCTGAGCTGCGGCACGCGCAACGCCTTGTGCGTGTCGTTGACGATGTCGCCTTCAACGACAAGAACGGGCGTGCCGTCATGGCGAACCGTAGTTGTGGTGATGCCACGGAATGCGAGCCCGCGGAGATTCACGGGCAGCCCGGCCAGCTCATAAAACGATGCTGTTTGGGGTAACTTCCGCACAATGTCGACGCGCCAACCGACAAGAAGGAAATCGACCAGCGCTAGTGCCAGCATTCCGGTATGTAGGGTTGACACTGGCCAACGTGGAAGAAAGCGCCGCGCCGGAACATTCACAGCACTCGACAAGACCGGAAGGCTTCGCCTCGAACGCAAAGCCGCTTGGTGCGCATTTTCCTTGGCGTTTTCAGAAGTTCTGGCCCCGAAATAATCGGTCTTAAGAACGATCCAGCGCTTCTTGGCTTCTGGGCGCGGCTTTTCGGTTAGCGGGGTTTCATGCTCGGAATCCTTCGAGCGATCAGACTCATCTTGAGTTCCCGATCGCAACATCAAACTGCCCGCAATCTCCGCCAGCGTGGCCGACGGCTCTTGTTCGGACACGTCAACGGCGCCGTCGGCCGAGGTTTCGTCTTGAGTAATTTTAGCGGGCAAATAGTTGGGCGGCGAGATGTCGTCGGCGAGAGCGCCAACCTCTTCGTCCAATGCCGCATCAAATGCCGGCGCTTCGCCTACCGAGGCGTGGAATTGCTCTTCCACGGGCGCCAATGGCGCCGATGCGACATCCGCAGAACTAGGCAACTGATCGGACGTCCCGCCTCCGTCACCCAATTGCGCGTCCTGAGCGGCGACCTCGGGGACAACACCATTCTCCGGCGCGTGATCTGACGCTGAGCTCGCTGCGACAAGGAGAACCGGCTCCAAATCCACCGCAGCCGCGTCCTCCGCGACCAAGGGCAACTGATCCGGCTCCAAGTCCACCGCGGCTACATCCTCCCCGACGTAGGGCAACTGATCCGGCTCCAAGTCCACCGCAGCCACATCCTCCGCGACGTAGGGCAACTGATCCGG
>DAIUEQ010000106.1:4969-12064 GCA_036845025.1 Xanthobacteraceae bacterium
ACATCCTCCGCGACGTAGGGCAACTGATCCGGCTCCAAGTCTACGAAGTAGATCTGGGGGCTTAGGGAAGATGTCGTTTCTGGGTTTGCGGCAGCGCCCCCCGCAATGGCGAGGGGCTGATCCGGATCTGCGACGGCAATCTCGGGAACAGTAACGCAGCCCGGCTCGAGGCTTGTGCTTCCGTCGCCTGGAATGGGGTCTGGCAAGGGCGGAAAATCGTTACCGATCGCAGCCGCAGCGGCTAAAAGCTTCTCGGCCCGGTGACGCTCGGGAGACCAAATGACCAGGCACCGCAGGCAGCGCGTCTGTCCGTGCGGCGGGAGGCTGTTTGGTCGGACCCTATAGGAAGTCTCGCAAGAGGGGCAGACGATCAGCATGGCTCGAATCAGTATGACGGCACCTAGGCCGGTGCTACCATCCGATCCATTAATGAATTGGAAACCATAACGGGCTCGCCGGGCTCTTTTTGGCCGCCTGGCGTCGCACTGCTCGGCAAGGCCACTAATCGGCCGCTTCTTAGCCTCTATCGTTGCCGCTCGCCCCGGAGGACGGCGTGATTCAATTCGAGAATGTCGGGCTGCGCTACGGCTTCGGCCGGGAGGTTCTGTGCGATCTCAATTTCGGAATCCAGAACCATTCCTTCCAGTTCCTCACCGGGCCTTCAGGGGCCGGCAAGACGTCGCTTCTCCGGCTTATGCTGATGTCGCTGCGGCCAACGCGTGGCCTGATCAGCATGTTCAAACATGACACCGCGACACTGAGCAAAGAGGACCGCGCCCATTTGCGGCGGCGCATCGGCATCGTCTTCCAGGATTTCAGGCTCCTCGATCATATGACGACCTATGAGAACATCGCGCTGCCGCTGCGGGTGCTCGGCAAGGATGAAGCCAATTATCGCGCCGAGGTCATCGAGCTGCTGCAATGGGTCGGGTTAGGCGAGCGAATGGCGGCGCTGCCGGCCGTTCTCTCGGGAGGTGAAAAACAACGGGCCGCCATAGCAAGGGCGGTCATTGCACGCCCGCAGCTTCTGCTCGCCGACGAACCGACCGGAAACGTCGATCCCAATCTCGGACAACGACTGCTGCGTTTGTTCATCGAACTCAATAAATCAGGCACCGCGGTCGTCATTGCCACGCATGATATTGCGCTGATGGACGAGTACGACGCGCGCCGGTTGGTCCTCCACGACGGACGCCTGCATGTCTATGACTGAGCCCATCGAAGGCATGGCGGAACCTTGGGACGACCTGGAAGCGGCCGCCCCGCCGGCTGACGCGTTGCCGGCAGTAGCGGCCATCGTCCCGAGAAATTCGCTGGCCGGGCGTTCGCTTGGCGCCGTCGTCGCCATCATGACGTTCCTCGCTTCGCTTACGACCGGCGCGGCGATGGTGGTTGTGAGCGCCGCGGGCGACTGGGAATCCGAAGTCGGCCGCGAAGTTACCATTCAGGTCCGGCCCGCGCCTGGACACGACATTGAAGGCGATTTGCGCAAGGCGACTGAGATCGTTCGCGGCGCTCCTGGTATTGCGGACGTGCAGCCCTACACGAAGGAGGAATCCGCACGTTTGGTCGAGCCCTGGCTCGGGTCAGGTTTGGCTCTGGACGATCTGCCGATGCCGCGCCTGATAGTCGTGAAACTCTTGCCGGGGGCGCGGCCTAATTTTGCGGCGCTGCGTCAAATGCTGGCCACGCAAGTCAGCACAGCAAGCCTCGACGATCATCGCCGCTGGATCGAGAGCATGCGCACAATGGCTGAAACAGCCGTCGGTGTCTGCATCGCCATTTTTGCGCTGGTACTTGTCGTCACCGTGCTTTCGGTCACCTTCGCCACGCGCGGCGCCATGGCGACCAATCGCCCTATCATCGAAGTATTGCATTACGTAGGCGCTACCGACAATTTCATTGCCGGCCAATTTCAGCGCCACTTTCTCGTGCTTGGGTTTAAGGGAGGCGCCATTGGCGGCGGCGCCGCAATTCTTTTGTTCGGGCTCGTAGAAGCGACAAATGCTTGGCTTTGGGGCACGCCAGAAGGGGATCAAGTCGCGGCCTTGTTTGGCAATCTCACGATTGGCGTAACCGGCTATTTGGCGATCGTTCTGCAAATAGTATTCATCGCCCTGGTGACGGCGTTTGCCTCGCGCCGCACTGTGAGACGGACCTTGCAGACCATTGATTAACATCGCAACGCCGCGCTTGATGACCTTACGCCCGCATAGCGGCTATGATGGCATCCGCGGAAGACGCATTTTGACTGACGGAAGAAACTTCGGCGCAGGAGCTGCGCGCGGCCATGCCTGATCTCAAGGCCGCCGTCAGAAGACGGCATTTCAGGGCCTATTCGGCACGACTAGCTATCGCCGGCGTGGTCGCGTTCGTGCTCGGATTCTTTGTTTTTCTGTGGCTGCTGCCGGCCGAAGAAGTCGAGCTAGACCGCAACGCCGATGGCATCGTGGTGCTGACTGGCGGCACATCGCGGATTACCGATGCCCTCGAACTCCTCGCGGCACGGCGCGGCAAGCGCCTGCTCATCACCGGCGTCAATCCCGGCACCACGACGGCGGATATTGCGCATCAGTTCGCCGATTACGGCAAAATCCTCGCCTGTTGCGTCGATCTCGATTATTCAGCCATCAACACACTGGGCAACGCGGTAGAGACACGCCGCTGGGCGATTGATCGCGGGTTTCACTCTCTTATTGTCGTCACTTCCGCCTATCATATGCCCCGCGCGTTGGCGGAGATCTCGCACCAACTTCCCAATGTCGCAGTCATCCCGTATCCGGTCGTGTCCGACCGTCTGCGCATCGAACCGTGGTGGTCAAACGGCGCGACGACCAAGCTCGTTTTGTCCGAGTATTTCAAATATCTTTTCGCCAAAGTACGAATGCCTTTTGATTCCATTGCGGCGACGTCCAGCGATAATCGCCTCTCCGACGCACATCAGACCCACTGATTGTTAAGGGCGCGCCGCCTTGCCTCATCCCATTGCATTGACTGTCAGGTCGATTTTTTTCAATGCGCTGTTTTACGTCAATATAACCATGCGCATGATCGTCGCGCTTCCGACGATCGTGTTGCCTTACAGGTACTTGCTTGGGGTGCTGCGCGCGTATAGCCGCAGCAGCCTATTCCTGTTGCGGGTTATCTGCGGCACCGACGTAGAATGGCGCGGACGCGAAAAGCTTCCGCAAGGCGCCTTCATCGTCGCCTGCAAGCACCAGTCGTTGTGGGAAACTTTCGCGCTCTTTGCGCTTCTTCCTGATCCAACCTTCGTGCTCAAGCGCGAATTAATGTGGGTACCGCTGTTCGGCTGGCTCGCCACCAAAGCGCGCATGATTGCGATCGACCGCGGCGCCCGGGCAAGCGCGCTAGCGCGCATGACGGCGTTGGCGCGCGAAGAGATTGCCCGCTCGCGACAAGTCGTCGTTTTCCCAGAAGGTACGCGGCGGCCCCCAGGTGCCAAGCCACGTTATTTGCCCGGTGTAGCCCATCTCTATTCCGAGACCGGCCTCAGCTGCGTCCCGGTGGCGCTGAATTCCGGACTGTACTGGCCGCGGCGCTCCTTACGACGCTATCCCGGCAAGATCCTAGTAGAGGTGCTCGAACCGATTCCGCCCGGCCTTGAGCGGCGCGATTTCCTATTGCATCTACAGAAGGTGCTCGAGGAAGCCACGGCGCGTCTCGTCGCCGAGGGCAACGAGACAATGCAAGGTCAGTCGTGATCGGCGACAGGAATGGCCTCGCCCTGATGGGTGCTCAAGAGCCGCGCGGCGAGAAGATGCAGATCGGTCTCGCGGTAACCAAGCGCCTCCAGGGCCTGTACCGTTTCGATGACGTAATCGCGATTGGCCCCGGAACGTCCATGACCCTGCCGTACCAGATGGACGCGTTCATGTAATGAGAGTCGTCCGGCGTACTGGACGTGACTGCGATCGACAATGAAGCAAAGCGCTTGCACCTGCCGGCGAGCTTTGTCCTCGAGTTCGATGCGCCGCAAAGTTTCCAGATAGACGGTGGTGACTTGCTCGCGCGCGCGCAAATAGGCGACGGTTTGTTCTCGCGCCGCCGCGGCCACCCGAAAGGCAATGCCCCGGCACATTCCGCCGCGATCAAGCCCCAGCACAAGACCGGGGCGCTCGGGCGTGCCGCGGTGGACGAACGAATAGACGCAGAGCGCTCGATGCAGGCCGATAAGACGCGCTGGGATGCGTTCGAGAAATTCGAAGCCGGGATGCCACATGAGCGAGCCATAGCCGAACACCCAAAGGTCTTCGGCCGAGGACGCTCTGATCCGGTTCAGCATCGCTCTTTAGCCTCCGCAGGGCTAGCGGCCTTACGCTTGCCCAAATCTCGCCCTTGGCAGGTTAGGCTGAGAGGTGATGAGTCTGCCGATTGCAGACTCGGCTGCCGAAGTCATAGCACTGAGGATTTAAGGGGTTAAGGCAACCGCGCACCACTCTGCCGCCGTTTTGACACGCCAACAGACTGCTGGAAACGCCACACCTGACCGGCCAAAAGAGACCCGATGCCCGGAGAATCACCACTTAGCATGATGCGGACGCCGGATCGGCCGTTGCCGCGGCGTACCGCGGGACGCAGCCGAGGACGCTGGATTGCCGGCGGAGCAATCATCGTCGCCCTCGCTGTCATTTGGACTTGTCTCTGGTATTACGCGGCCGCGATCGTCGAGCAGACGCTCGCTGGCTGGTACCAGCGGGAAGCCGGGGCTGGCCGAGTTTACTCATGCGGCTCCCAATCCGTGGGCGGATTTCCTTTCGAACTTGCGGTCCACTGTAACGGCGTTGCCGCGGATGTAAAAAGCGCGCAACCGGCATTTTCGGTCGCTGCGAAAACGGCGGTTGTCGGCGCAATGATCTGGCGACCAACAAGCGTTGTCGGCCACGTCGTCGGTCCGTTGACGTTTGCGGACCTGGGACAACCTCCGCGCTTTACCGCCGATTGGACCCGCGGCGAGATCACGGTCCGCGGCGTCCCGCCGAATCCTGAAAGTGCATCGTTTTCGTTCGATGCTCCTCACCTCGATCGGGTCATGGCGTCGGCCGGGCCGGATGAACTTTTCAAGGCCGATAGGATCGAGGCAGCCACTCACGTCATTGGCGGAGAACCGAGCCATCGTCCTGTCATAGAAGCGACGTTGCATATTGGCGGTGCGGTGGCGCCGGCGCTGCATTCTCTGCTCGCCGCGCCGTCGGACATCAATCTCGATGCGGTTGTCCGCGGCTTTGAAGACTTGGGTCCCAAGTCTTGGCCTGAAAGAGTCCGCGAGATGCAAGCGTCGGGCGGCGGTATCGAGATCAAAGAGCTCCGCATGGCCCAGGGCGACGCCATTATCATCGTCGGAACCGGATCGTTGACTTTGAACGATCACGGCAAGTTGGATGGTATTCTGGGCGTGGGCGTGGTCGGCATCGAGCGCATTATTCCCATGCTTGGAATAGATCGACTTATCGCCCAAGGCGTCGACCGCCTCTCCGGCACCGACAATCTGCTCGATCGGTTAGCGCCGGGGCTCGGCGGGGTCATTCGCCAAAGCGCCAACGCAGGCGCCATCGAAACCCTCAAAAAGATGGGCCAGCCGACTTCGATCGATGGCCGGCCTGGTGTCGCGCTGCCGCTGAGATTCGTGGACGGCACGATTTACTTAGGCGCATTACCTGTCGGTCAGATTGCACCACTGTTTTGAACTTATTTTTTTCCGCTTGCATGCCACCGGACTTTCGCCTCCGGCACCGAATCGGTCGAGGCAAAATACGGCTTCAGGTCAAGGAGCGGCGTGTTGTCGAGACAGTCCAACCCGACGACGGTAAGTTTGTTTTGTTTGATGCCCACCAGGCGGGCCACCGACACCGCAATCGGATTGGGACGCACCGGTGAGCGCAAAGCAAAGGTGCCGCGGCTCTCCGCGTAGTGGCGCGGCATTTGCCGCACGAGATCGCGTCGCGCCTTGTCCATCCAGTAAAGCACGACGAGGTGGCTCACACTTTCCAAACCGCTGAGGCCATCCGCCCAGCGCGCGTCGAGCACGATCGTGCAAGGAGCGTCCGTTTCACGCGGATTTTTAGGACAGTCCTGCCGTCGCTTCCACGGCGTTCGAATGCGGCCGATGTAGAACAGCGACGCATCGAACTCCCTCGGCAAGCCCACGGCAATTTCGCCGTCACGCAGATCAGGCGGCGAACGGCGCGCCTTGGTTGGACGCTTCATTGTCATTCTCGCTGGGCGACCGCCGCGTGCTCCTGATCCGGCGTAAATCGCAGGAAATATCAATACCTGTGGGATTTATCCCACGATGACTTGCCTATTTTCCCACATAAGGATATCTTTATGTCATAATGACTTTGGTTTTAGCCATGGACGATGCCCAACCGCATAGTTTTCCCGGCCTGACCGCCGCGCTGAAAGCCGCCGGCGAAGCCACCCGCCTGCGGCTTCTCGTGCTTATCGCCGAAGCCGACCTTACGGTCTCCGATCTCACCGCCATTCTACGCCAATCACAACCCCGGCTTTCTCGCCATCTGCGTCTTCTCGTCGAAGCCGGACTTGTGCAACGTCACCGCGAAGGCTCCTGGGCTTTCTTTCGCCTCGGCGACACCGGTACGGCGGCCGATATTGCTCGCGGCGTCATTGATAAGCTCGATCCAAACGATCCGGTGCTGGCACGCGACCGCGAGCGTCTGGCCGCCGTACGCGCGACCCGCGCCGCTGCCGCGCAGAACTATTTTCGACGGCACGCGGCCGAGTGGGACCGGATTCGCAAGCTACATATCGCGGACGCCGCGGTCGAAGAAGCAATCACGGCGGCGCTTGGCGAAAAGCCTATCCGCTCCCTCCTCGATCTTGGCACCGGCACCGGGCGGATGCTCGAACTGTTCGCCAAGGATCTCGAACGCGGGATCGGCCTTGATCTCTCATTGGAGATGCTGGCGGTCGCCCGCGCGCATCTCGATCGCGCCGGCGTCAAAAACTGTAGCGTTCGCCAGGGCGACATCTACGACATTCCGCTGCCGCGGGACTCTTTTGACGTCGTCATCATCCATCAGGTGCTGCACTTCCTCGACGACAGCGCCCGCGCCA
>DAIUEQ010000107.1:0-12058 GCA_036845025.1 Xanthobacteraceae bacterium
GTCACCAAACAGCGCAGTTCCGGCTCCGGCGTCGTGGTCGATCCGGCTGGTTACATCGTCACCAACAACCACGTCGTCCGTAACGCCCGCCGCGTGCGCGTTGAGTTCACCGGTACACGCCAGCACGCCCGAATCCTCGAAGCCACCGTCGTCGGCAATTATCGTACACTCGTTGAAGCCTAAGTCCGGCCGACATTGATTGTCCCGCAGCCACCACGACGCCAGCCGCATGTTCCCCACACGGAACAAAGGCGACATTAGACCGGATTTATGATTACACGTCCCGACGCGGGTCGCACCCCGCGTAAATCGACCTATCTACCGTGAAGACAAAGGATGCGGAGTAAGCCATGGCCCAAGGGAACGGCTCGCAGCGTTCGCGCCGGCTGCGCTCGCAATTGTGGTTCGATAATCCCGACAATCCGGGAATGACCGCGATCTACCTTGAGCGCTACCTCAATTACGGGTTGACCCGCACCGAACTGACCAGCGGTAAGCCGATCATTGGTATCGCCCAAACCGGCTCCGACTTAAGCCCCTGCAACCGTCACCATCTGGAACTGGCCAAACGCGTGCGCGAAGGCATTCGCGATGCCGGCGGGATCGCGTTTGAGTTTCCGGTCCATCCCATTCAGGAAACTGCAAAACGCCCGACGGCGTCGCTTGATCGCAACCTCGCCTATCTCGGGCTGGTCGAAGTCCTCTACGGCTATCCGCTTGACGGCGTGGTGCTGACCACCGGCTGTGACAAGACCGTGCCGGCCTGCATCATGGCAGCCGCAACCGTCAACACGCCGGCGATTGTTCTCTCCGGCGGCCCGATGCTCGACGGCCATGGCGACGACGGCCGCCTTTTAGGATCGGGCACCTCGATCTGGCAAGCTCGCCAGGATATTGCCGTCGGCAAAATCGATTACGAGGAATTTCTCGACATCGCGGCGGCGTCGGCGCCCTCGATCGGCCACTGCAACACCATGGGCACGGCCTCAACCATGAATGCCCTGGCCGAGGCGCTCGGCCTGTCGCTGCCCGGCTGCGCCGCGATACCGGCGCCCTATCGCGCGCGCGGGCAGATTGCTTACGAAACCGGCGTGCGGGCGGTCGAGATCGTGCGCGAGGATCTAAAGCCTTCGGATATTCTCACGCGCGCCGCGTTCGAGAACGCGATCATTGCTTGTTCGGCCATCGGCGGCTCGACCAACGCCCCTATCCACCTCAACGCTATCGCCCGCCACATCGGCGTCGAGCTGTCGATCGAAGACTGGGAACGGATCGGCCATGACGTGCCGCTCCTCGTCAACATGCAGCCGGCGGGTGAGTATTTGGGCGAAGACTATTATCGCGCCGGTGGATTGCCCGCGGTGATGCATGAACTTCTGGCTGCAAAACAGTTGCATGGCGACGCACTGACCATCAACGGCAAGACCGTCGCTAATAACGCGGCGGAGACCCAAACCACCAATCGCGCCGTCATTCGCTCCTACGGCGATCCGCTCAAAGCACAGGCTGGATTCAAGGTGCTCCGCGGCAATCTGTTCGACTCGGCGATTATGAAGACGAGCGTGATTTCCGAGGATTTCCGCAACCGCTACCTGAGCCGTCCCAACGATCTCAATGCCTTCGAGGGACGCGCCGTGGTTTTCGACGGACCGGAGGACTATCATCATCGTATCGACGAGCCTTCGCTCGAGATCGACGAAAACACGATATTGTTCATGCGCGGCGTGGGGCCGATCGGCTTCCCGGGCTCGGCCGAGGTCGTCAACATGCAACCGCCGGCGGCGCTGATCAAACAAGGAATTACTTCGCTGCCCTGCATCGGCGACGGCCGGCAGTCGGGAACGTCGGGCTCACCGTCGATCCTGAATGCTTCGCCCGAGGCGGCCGATGGCGGCGGCCTGGCCGTCCTGCAAACCGGCGACCGGGTGCGCATCGACCTCAACAAAGGCACGGCCGACATGCTGATTTCTCCCGCGGAACTCGCCGAGCGCTTCGCCGCGCTGAAACAAAGCGGCGGCTTCCATTATCCGGTGAGCCAAACGCCGTGGCAGGAAATCCAACGCGCTATGGTGGACCAATTGGCAAACGGCATGGTGCTGGAACCGGCGGTCAAATATCAGCGTGTGGCGCAAAAATTCGTGCCGCGCGACAATCACTGACTTTGCTTTTTTGGCTATTGGGCTGAATCGAGGCGCACCATGTCTGCACGTCCGACCGTTGCCGATAAGCGCAAGACCTTCCGTAAGCTCCATGAGACCGGTTGTTTCGTCATCCCTAATCCGTGGAATGTCGGAACGGCGCGTTATCTCCAGGGCCTGGGATTTAAGGCGTTAGCAACGACGAGTGCGGGTCACGCACACGCGCTTGGTTATCCCGATGGCGCACAGAGCCTTGACGTCGTGCTGGCCCATTACTGGGAGTTGGTCGAGGCGACTGACGTCCCACTCAACGCTGATTTCGAGAACGCCTTCGCCGACGATCCCGACGGCGTGGCCGTGAACGTGACGCGCTGCATCGCGGCCGGCGTCGCCGGCCTTTCTGTTGAAGATTCCCCTAAGTCTGACACGCCGCTTTACGACTTCGATTTATCGGTCGCGCGGGTTGAAGCCGCGCGGGCGGCGATCGATCGCGCCGGCGGCGACGTTGTGTTCACCGCCCGCGCCGAAAATTTCATCCGCGGCGTACCCGACCTCGACGACGTCATCCGCAGACTGAAAGCTTACGCGGCGGCCGGCGCCGACTGCCTTTACGCGCCCGGTATCAAGACGCGAGATCAAATCGAGGCGGTGGTGAAAGCGGTGGCGCCGAAGCCCGTGAATTTTCTTGGCAGCGGCGACTTCGGCTTCACAGTCGGCGATCTCGCCGCCATGGGAGTTCGCCGGATCAGCGTCGGCGGCTCGCTCGCGCGCGTCGCCATACAGGCCTTCATCAAGACCGCGACGGAGATCGCGAAAGAAGGCAAATTCACCGGTTTTGCCGGCCTGATGACAAACCAGGAACTGAATAAGTTCTTTGCCGAAGACCGCGAGAAGTTATCCTCATGACCGCGTCCGTTCCGCACCCGCAAACCGGGCAGCCGGTAGGAGCACCGGTCGAGCGGACGACGCCGGCGCCGCGGCCCGGCCCGGTGACGCTGAAAGGCCGCTATGGCCGCGTTGAAAAACTTCGCCCGGAACGCGCGGACGATTTGTGGCGGGTATTCGCCGGCCACGATCAGCTCTGGACGTACATTGGGACCAACGGGCCATTCGCGAACGCGGCGGACTTCGCGTCATATATTGCGATGCGCGCGGCGGCCGAAGATCCCTATGCCTACGCGATCGTCGACCTATCGGATCGTCCCGTCGGCCTTTTCACGCTGCTGCGCATCGTGCCGGACATGCGGGTGATCGAGGTTGGCCACGTTCTCTATTCGCACGCACTCCAGCGCACACCGCTCGGCACCGAAGCTCAATACCTTTTGGCACGCTACGTGTTCGAAGACCTCGGTTATCGCCGCTACGAGTGGAAATGCGATGCACTGAACGCGGCCTCGCGCCGCGCGGCTTTGCGCTACGGATTTGTCTATGAGGGAACCTTTCGCCAATACATGATCGCGAAGGGCCGTAACCGCGACAACGCTTGGTATTCCATCATCGACAGCGAATGGCCGGCGCGGAAGCAAAGCTTCGAGCGTTGGCTCGCACCGGAAAATTTTGACAAGGACGGCCGACAGAAGGTCAGCCTTGCCGCGTTGAACGCGCAGAAAGCGCTGCAAGAAGCGTGAGGCCAACATGACCGACAGACTTAAGGGCAAGGTCGCCCTGGTAACTGCCGCGGCCCAAGGGATCGGCCGCGCCATTGCCGAGAAGTTCGCCGCCGAGGGCGCGAAACTGATCGCAACCGATCTCGACCCGAACAAACTGCAAGGTTTGCGCGGCAGTCTGCACAAACTCGACGTGCGCAGCGAAAACGACATCGGGACCTTCGGCCGCGAGGTGGCGCGCGAATTCGGTCCGCTCGATATCCTGGTGAATTGCGCCGGCTACGTGCACCAGGGCACGGTGTTCGACTGCTCCGACCGCGATTGGGATTTCTCGTTCGATCTCAACGTCAAATCCATGCACCGCACCATCAAGACATTCCTGCCGCCGATGCTGGAGAAAAAATCGGGCTCGATCATCAACATCGCGTCGGCGGTTTCATCGATCCGCGGCGTACCGAATCGCTACGTCTACGGCACCACCAAAGCGGCCGTGATCGGGCTGACCAAGGCCGTCGCCGCCGACTTCATCAAACAAGGCGTCCGCTGCAACGCCATCTGCCCGGGCACGATCGAATCGCCCTCGCTCGAAGAACGCATCGCAGCGGTGTCGCGCGACACCAAACGCTCGCTTGAAGCGGTGCGGCAGGATTTTGTCGGCCGCCAACCCATGGGACGGCTTGGCACCGCTGAGGAAGTCGCCTACCTCGCGCTCTTTCTCGCCAGCGATGAAGCAAGTTACATCACCGGGCAGGCTCATCTCGTTGACGGCGGCATGGCGCTGTAAACCAAGCTGCGCGGAAGTACATGCGGCGCGCATAAAGTCCTTTTCCGAATCCCGCCGCTCGTTTAACTGCGGCTATGCGTTTTGCCTCGCCTCTCATTCCGGGAACGCTTGTCCGCCGCTACAAGCGCTTCCTCGCCGATGTGTCGCTTGAAACCGGCGAGGTCACCACGGTGCACGTGGCCAATCCCGGCGCCATGACCGGCCTCGATCGCCCGTTTTCACGGATATGGCTTTCCGATTCCGCCAATCCGCTGCGCAAGCTTCGTTACACCTGGGAGCTGGTCGAGGCCGATCTCGGCAGCGGCCCAGAAATTGTCGGGGTAAATACCGGACTGCCGCATCAATTGGTCGCCGAAGCCCTTGAGCAGCAACTGATCCCGGAGCTGGGGGACTATTCGTCGGTGCGCCGTGAGGTGAGGTACGGTGTGTCGTCGCGGATCGATTTTCTCCTGACCGCGCCGCAACGGCCCCCATGCTATCTGGAAATCAAGAACGTGCACCTGATGCGCCGGCCGCGGCTGGCCGAATTTCCCGACTGCGTGACGGAGCGCGGCGCCAAGCATCTGCGCGAACTCGTGGCCATGCGCATCACCGGCGCGCGCACGGTCCTTCTCTTCGTCATCCAGATCGGCTCGGCGGACAGCTTCGCCGTCGCCCGCGACATCGACCGGGTTTACGCTGAGGGGTTTAGACAGGCGCGCGAGCAAGGGGTGGAAATGCTGGCTTGGCGCTGCAACGTCGAAGTCGACGGGGTTGCCGTGGCCGCCCGGGTTCCGATTACGCTCAGCTAGCATTTCCCGGCACCGGCACATCGCTTGCGCCCGGCGCACGTATGCTTACATTCTGCACGACGAGCGGCTTGTCGCCGCTTTGAATGCGGCTAACAATTCACACCATGACCTATGTTGACGCGGCTATCGCGCCGCTGCGTAAAACCGGACAGATCAAGATCCACGGCGCGGCGGCCTTTGAGGGCATGCGCAAGGCCGGCCGGCTGGCCGCGACCTGCCTCGATATGCTCGCGAGCGAAATCAATCCAGGCGTCACCACCGACCACATCGACCGTTTGGTGTACGAATACGGCCATGATCACGGCGCCACTCCGGCAACCCTCATGTATCGGGGTTACCGCAAAGCCACCTGCACCTCGGTCAATCACGTGGTCTGTCATGGCATCCCGTCGGAGAAGCCCCTGCGCGAAGGCGATATCGTCAACGTTGACGTCACCTTGATCCTCGACGGCTGGCATGGCGATTCCAGCCGCATGTATGCGGTCGGCGAAATTCCCCGGCGCGCCGAGCGGCTTATCGAAGTCACCTACGAAGCGATGATGCGTGGCATCGCCGCGATCCGCCCGGGCGCCGCGACCGGCGACATCGGACATGCGATCCAAACTTATGTCGAGGCACAGCACATGAGCGTGGTGCGCGACTTCTGCGGCCATGGTCTCGGCCGCCTGTTCCACGACGAACCGAACATCGTCCACGTCGGGCGGCCCGGCGAGGGCCTTGTGCTCAAACCCGGCATGTTCTTCACGGTCGAGCCGATGATCAACCTCGGCCGTCCGCATGTGAAGGTCTTGTCCGACGGCTGGACCGCGGTGACCCGCGACCGCTCGTTGTCGGCGCAATTCGAGCACTCGGTTGGCGTCACCGACACTGGCGTCGAAGTCTTTACGCTATCGCCGAAGGGCTACACCAAGCCGCCGTATCAGGCGTGAGCGGCGACCTGCGCCCGAAGCGCCTGGTTTTCCGCCTCCAGCTCCGTAATGCGCGTCTGTAGCTGCGCGACCGCCGCCTGGATCACATCCATCGTGTAACGCGGCGTGATGTGCTGCGGGCAATTCCAGTCAAACGTTTCGAGGTGCAGCAAACAAGCGCGCTCGAGCTTGGCCTTATAGCCGGGCACGGCGAGCCGCGCGGCCAGTTCGGAATCAGCCGCGATGCTTCGCATTTCGACATGCGCAAGAATCTTAAGACGCGCCTGGTTTGGATAGTCCACCAGGATCAGCGCGGCGCGATCGTCCGCGGCAACATTGCCGACACTGATGTATTGCAGATTGCCGCGAAAATCGGCGAAGCCCAGCGTCTTCTCATCGAGCACCTTCAGGAAACCGGCCGGGCCGCCGCGATGCTGAACATAGGGCCAGCCGGTTTCCGAAACCGTCGCCATGTAGAAACTATCGCGCTCCGCGATGAACGCTACCTCGTCGTCCGTGAAGCGATCGAAGGTGCGATGACCCTTGAACTTCTCCCACATTTCACGGCTGCCGTTGGCGGCCTGCGCGGCGCGCACGCTCGGCGTCGAGGCAATATCGAGAAATTTGTAGCTCACGGGCAACCTCCCGTTCCTATATGAATATATGAATATTCGAAGTGTTGCCTACCAGGCCGCTTCGA
Organism: Xanthobacteraceae bacterium; assembly: GCA_036845025.1. Lineage (GTDB taxonomy): Bacteria > Pseudomonadota > Alphaproteobacteria > Rhizobiales > Xanthobacteraceae > BOG-931. Next base: position 6,929 of record DAIUEQ010000107.1, read on the forward strand.
GGATTTGCATGACATCGTCGGGCGACCGTATCGGTTGCGGGTTTGTCCTCACCCAGATATTGCGCATCGCCGCCTCGGCGATTTTGGGAAGCTGCTCACGCTTGACGCCGACGTCGCGCAGCGTCCTCGGCAACTTCAGCGCGGCAACAAACTCGGCTACCGCGTCCGAAGCCGGCATGCCGGGGTGGCCGAGCGCCTGAGCGATCAGTTGCTGCTTTTCCGCAGTGGCGCCCTCATTGTACCGCAACACATGCGGCAGCATCACGCACGAGGTGTAGCCGTGCGGGACGTCGGCAAACGCACCGAGCACATGGCCGATGCCGTGGCTTGCTCCGTAATTGACCCGGGCAATCGATGACGCGGCAAGCCATGACGCTTGCTGACACTGCAAGCGCGCTGCCAGCTCATCCGGCCGCGGCAGCGCTTGGGCGAATAACCGTAGCGCGTGCAGCGCGAGACCGTCGCAATAAGGATGCGCCTCAATCGAGCAGAGCGCTTCCACCGCATGATCGACGCCGCGCACTCCGGTCGAAAGCCACAGCCATGGCGGCGTATAGAGCGTTGCTTCCGGATCGAGAATGACGGACCGCGCGCCAATGTCCGGACCGATGAACGAGTGCTTCTGGCGGATGCGTTCGTCGGTAATGCCTGCAAGATTGGAAAATTCAGCGCCGGACAGGGTCGTCGGCACGACAATCTGCCGAACCGGCGACGGCCGAATGTCAGGGACGTGGCGCTTGCCGTCAGCAGTGACCGTGGCATGCAAGCCATCCAGCGCCTCTGGGGAATCGACGTTATACGCGAGGCAGATTTGCAGGACCTTGACGGTGTCAATCGCGGTTCCACCGCCGACGGTCAATATCAGGTCCGGCGCTGCCGCACGAACCGCGCGAGCCGCAGCGATGACGCTTTCCCGCGGCGAATGCTGGACGCAACCGTCGAACAGCCCGGCATAATGGCGGGGGCCGACCGCTTCGGCGATAGCGGCTACGACTGGCGTGTTCCGCGCCACGCTCTTGGCCGCGACTATGAAGACTCTTGTCGCGCCGACGCGAGCCATTTCCTCGACCGCCGCAGCCGCGGCCGGGCGGCCAAAAACAACGCGCTCCAGCGGAAGATAGGCATAGCTGCCCGCCTGAGACACTTGCATTCCTCCCTGGTTTCGCACCGGAACCGTACCCCGCCGCGGCGGGAATTATCTCTCAGCCGATTGCAAAATACCGCAATCAGGTCATCTTGGAGCCACCAAACCGCGGGCGGGGCGCCCTTGTCGGCTTGGATGTGCTTTGGACCTCCCATGGAGAAAAAGCGCGAGCGCGACGGCGGGTTGGCCGAGGGCTCGCCGCATTATTACGGCCACCGGGCCCGCTTGCGCGAGCGCTTTCGCGAGGCCGGCGCCGATGCGCTGTCGGATTATGAACTTCTCGAGGCGGTATTGTTTCGCGCCCAGCCCCGGCGCGACGTAAAGCCACTGGCCAAGACGCTGATCGCCACATTCGGCTCTTTCGCGGAAGTCATTTCCGCGCCGGTGCCTCGTCTTCGTCAGGTCAAGGGACTTGGCGACGCCACCATCACCGAGCTGAAACTCGTGCAGGCGGCGGCGAGCCGGCTGCTGCGCGGCGAAGTGAAGAAGCGGACAGTGCTTTCATCATGGTCGGCCGTGCTCGACTATTGTCGCACCGCGCAAGCCTTCGCCGATCGCGAGGAGTTCCGCGTTCTTTTTCTTGATAAGCGTAATCAGCTCATCGCCGACGAGACGCAGCAAATCGGCACGGTAGATCACACACCGGTTTATCCGCGCGAAGTGGTCAAGCGGGCGCTCGAACTATCGGCGACCGCGATCATACTGGTGCACAATCATCCTTCGGGCGACCCGACGCCGTCACGCGCCGACATTCAGATGACGCAACAAATTATCGCTGTGGCCAATCCGCTGGGCATTTCGGTGCATGACCACATCATCGTTGGCAAGGAGGGCCACGCGAGCTTGAAGGGGCTGAAGCTGATCTGACCCGGGGTCGTCCGATTCGTGAACCTCGCTCACGATTATCGAAGCGGGCCATGGGCGGAGGCATATGGCGGCGGCCTGCATCGTTCTTTATATTCATCGGGCAGACTGGCGGATGAACGCCGTCCGATAATGTAGTTGTGAGCATGTCGGAGAGCGGACGTGCAGGTTAAAGACTTCATGACGCGCCGGGTGGTGACAATCACGCCTGACACGACATTACTCGCCGCGGCCAAATTGATGCTTGAACATCGCGTCGGCGGATTGCCGGTACTCGATGCGGCAGACCGCGTCATCGGCGTTTTCAGCGAGAGCAATCTTTTACGCGAAGAGGGCGAAGAAGGCTCGCCGTGGCTGGATATTATGGTCGGACAGGACGAGAAACCTGCCGCATCGTTGCAGCTCGACAAGCGCAAGGTCGCGGACATCATGACGCGGAAGCTCGTCACTATTGCTCCGGACGCATCGATCGCTGAAGCGTGTCGCCTGTTGCACGACCATCGCTTGCGGCGATTGCCGGTGGTCGAGAACGATCAGCTCGTCGGCATAATCGCGCGCCCCGACCTGGTGCGCGCTGTTGCTGAGTCGGCCGACAAAGCTTATTCCGCGCCGCCGCGCGACGCCTGCGTCGACGAGCGTCTTGCTGAAATGGAACGGCAGATTTGGCGTAACCGGGCGCGGGGTGGCGTACGGCCGTTTTAAGAATTTATAATTCTATTGCCGCGGTGTCCGGCGCATTTCGACACTTCGTCTATGATCAGGTCGCGCCATGAACACCAGCTCTGCTTCGGCCAAAGCTCCCCCCAGCTTTCTCTGGGGCGTTTCGACTTCAGCCTATCAGATCGAAGGCGCCGCCCATGAGGATGGCAGGGGCTTAAGCATCTGGGATACATATTCACGGATTCCCGGCAAGATTAAGAACAACGATACCGGCGACGTCGCCTGCGACCACTATCATCGCTACCGCGAGGATGTGGCGCTGATGCAGGAATTCGGGGTCCAGGCCTACCGGTTTTCGGTAGCGTGGCCGCGGATCATGCCGGAGGGCCGCGGCGCGATCAACAAAGCCGGGCTTGCCTTCTACGATCGCCTCATCGATGGGATCCTTGCCGCCGGCATCGAGCCGTGGCTTTGCCTTTATCACTGGGATCTGCCGCAGGCGCTGCAAGACCACGGCGGTTGGCCTAATCGCGATTGCGCGCAATGGTTCGCCGACTACACCGATGTGGTCGCGCAGCATTACGGCGACCGGGTGAAGCGCTTTGCCACCGTCAATGAACCGAGCGTCTTCACGCTGTTCGGCTTCGCGCTCGGTGGTCAAGCGCCGGGCATCGTCGACCGCGCCATGCTGCTGCGCGCCATTCATCACGTGAATCTCGGTCACGGCGCCGCCATCGACCGCCTACGGGCGCGCGTGAAAAACGCTTCGCTCGGCGCCGTTTACAATTGTCAGCCGTGCCGGCCGGCGATTGACACGCCGGAAAACCGGGTGGCCGCCGAAACACTCGACGCTTACTGGAACCTCGCTTTTCCCGATCCGCAATTGCGCGGTGTTTATCCGCCGCCAATTGCGGACTTGATGACGCCCTACCTGAAGTCCGACGACCTCAAGCACATCAATCGGCCGGCCGATTGGTTCGGCTTGAATCACTATTCGCCGAATTACGTGGTCGCGAGCGACAAGACTCCACTTGGATTGTGGTTCGGCGATGCGCCGGCGAACGTGCCGCGCTCCACCATGGGCTGGCCAGTTGAACCGGCGGCGTTCGGTGAAATTTTGACGAGGATGCACAAGCGCTACGGCCTACCGATATACGTGACCGAAAACGGCACCGCTTATGCCGATAAGCCCACGCCGGAAGGCAAGGTGCATGACGAGCCGCGCATCTCGTATCTCAAGGCCTATACCGCAGCGATGTACGAGGCGATGGCGGCGGGCGTCGATGTGCGCGGCTATTTCGTCTGGGCGCTGTTGGATAATTTTGAATGGAGTTCGGGATATAGCGAGCGCTTCGGGCTTGTCTACGTCGATTACCCCACCCAGCGCCGGCTGCCGAAGGATTCGTTTCGCTGGTTCTCGGACCAGATCAAGGCGAGTCGGGCTTCTTCGGTTCCGACTGTCTGACCTGATCGAGCGCGAACAACAGCACGGCAACGCGGGCGGTGGCGGAGCGCCACTCCGATAAACGCTGGTAGTTGTCGACCAGCCAGTTGAAAGCCACCTGAACCGTGACGAAAGCGGCGGAAGCTTGTGTCAACTCGCCAAGCGTCATGGTGCCGGCGAGATATTTCGGCACGCAAAGAAACCAGCCGAACACCGGCGCGAACAAAACGTCCGTCTGCGAAACGAACGTCGTGCCCATCAACTGCCAGAGCAGTTGTCGCCATCGCAACAATACCTCCGCCAACGCGCCCCAAACCGTGCTCTCCTGCTTTGAATGCTGGCCGTCCGCGGGACGACTTGCGGATTCGCGGATATCATTGGCGGCCGCCAGAAATTCCGCTTCGGCTTGACTCTGCATCTGAATAACGGACGGCAGGTGACGGCCGATCACCAGCATGCCGCCCGTGCAAGTCAGCGCATAGATGATCGCGCCGATAACGAGATAGCCTGGAATTGTCACGATCAGGCCGCCGGCGGCAACCGTCAGCCCGCCGCCGACCGACCAGAGCACGCTGGTAAAGACGCCGGCGGTCATTACCGAGTTGACCAAACCCAGCGTTAAATCGACCGGCGAATCGGTCGCCGATTTAACGTCGTAGGAGATGCGGTATTCGGCGTTCTTATATTCGCCGCCTACCGCTTCGATCCTGCGATAACGGTCACCGGTAAGCCAGTCGGTGAGAATATAGGTGGTCAACCATTGCCGCCATTTGCGCTGTGTGGTCATGCGCCCCCAGACCGAGACGACAGCTAAGCCGACACTCATGATCGCGAGCGGCGCGAACACCCCGACCTGATGCCACAGGGTTTCGCCGTCGCGGCGGGCGAGCGCGTTGAAGAAATCGCGGTTCCAATAATTGAGACGGTACTGCACGGCGAGCTGCAACACCGCGATGACCACGAGGCCGACGGTCAACGGCCACGCAATCATGGCGGACTTGCCGCGCCAAAATCCGCG
>DAIUEQ010000108.1:0-11933 GCA_036845025.1 Xanthobacteraceae bacterium
TGCGGTCGAGGTAGCGGCTCATATGCGGCTTGATGAAAGCGTCGACCAGCGTCGTTACCGCGCGTTCGTATTCGCGATATTCGGGCAGCACGTCGCAGGACAGCGACAGCGTGCACTCGGGATATTCCTCGCGCAGGATCGCGGCGGCGCGGCGCTCGTGCGCCGGATTGGCGTAAGAGTGCAGGAGACAGATACCGACGGCGCGAATGCCCGCCTGGCGGAAAAATTTTGCCGCCGCGCGCACGCTCGCTTCATCGAGCGGACGCAGCTCCTGCCCAAGAAAATTAAGCCGGCCGCCGGCTTCGCGCACGTAATGCAGCGGCACGATGCGCTCAGGCTTCACCCAGAAGTAAGAATTGCCGTAGCCTTCGGGCACGGCCTGCCGAGCGATCTCGAGAATGTGCCGGAAACCTTCGGTGACGATCAATCCGAGACCGTCGATCTCGCCTTGCAGCAGCGCATTGGTGGCGACCGTGGTGCCGTGAGCGAGCACGGCAAGATCGCCGACGCCGGCGCCCCATTCGGAGAGAATAGCGCGCACGCCGCGCACCAGCGCGATGGCCGGATTTTGCGGCGTCGAGGACACCTTGGTGACCCGCATTGCGCCGGAGGAATCGTCGACGCAGACAATGTCGGTAAAGGTGCCGCCGGTGTCGATGCCGATCCGCAGCGTCGGAATATCCGTCATTACTCAAGGCCTCGACAATCCAGGGTGCGCGACAGTCTGCGCTCGCCCGCCTGACTATTTGCCGAAAGCGACGATGATGTCCATCGCCAGCCTTTTGCGCTCGAACGGGCCGCGCTAACATTGCGGTTGTCCTGATTGCGTCGGCGGGAAGAAGCAAATAACCGGACCGTAGGGGAGGGTGGAAGTGGCCGATTACGTCATTGTTGGCGCGGGCTCCGCGGGATGCGTGCTTGCCGCGCGGTTGAGCGAAGATCCTGCCGCGCAAGTGACCCTGATCGAGGCCGGCGGTCCCGACGATGCGCCGGATATTCAGGTGCCGCTCGCTTGGCCGTTGATCCGCAAAAACCAATACGACTGGGATTACACCAGCGAGCCCGAACCGGGCCTCGACGGCAGGTACGTTTATCTGCCCCGCGGCAAAACGCTCGGCGGCTCGAGCGCGATCAATGCCATGATCTATATCCGCGGCCACCGCGCCGATTATGACGGCTGGGCTGCCGCCGGCGCCACCGGCTGGAGCTATAACGAGGTGCTCCCGTATTTCCGCAAAGCCGAATGCAACGAGCGCGGCGAGGATCAGTTTCACGGTAAGCTCGGGCCGCTTGCAGTCTCCGATCCGCAGACCCGGCATCCACTGACCGAGGCGTTCAGGCTTGCCGCCATCGAAGCCGGTCATTCGGTCAACCCGGATTTCAACGGCGCGAGCCAAGACGGCGTCGGCTATTATCAAACGACCACGCGCAAAGGGCGCCGTTGCAGCACGGCGGCGGCCTATCTGCATCCGGCGATCGAGCGGCCTAACCTGAAAGTGCTGACCGGGGCACTGACCACGCGCATTCTGTTCGACGGGGCGCGCGCCGTCGGCGTCGAGATTGTGCGCAACGGCGTGCGCGAGGAAGTCCGCGCCGACAGCGAAGTCATTGTCGCGGCCGGTACTTATAACTCTCCGCAACTCTTGATGCTCTCTGGCATCGGACCGGCCGCCGAACTAGCGCCGCATCGCATCGCCGCCCAAGTCGATCTGCCGGTTGGCTCGGGCCTGCAGGATCATCCGCTTCTGATGATGAGCTGGTACACCGACACGCAGAGCCTGTTCACGCCGCCGACCGCGGAAGATGCGGCTTCGTGGGAGGCCGACGGCAGCGGACTGCTGAGCTCGAACGGCGGCGAGACCGGAGCATTCTTCCGCACCCGCGACGGCCTCGACGCGCCGGACGTGCAATTCCTCACCGCCTCGGTAATGCTGCACCAGCAAGCGGTCGGCGTGCCGACCGCGCACGCGCTGTCGTTCGGCTGCTGCGTGCTCAAGCCGAAGAGTCGCGGCAAAGTGATGCTGCGCTCCGCCGACCCGACGGCGAAGCCGCGCATCGTGCATCATTACCTCGCCGAAGCAGAAGACCGGCGCAGCATGATCGGCGGCGTGCGGCTTGGCCTCGACATCGCCGCCCAACCGGCGATGCGCGCGCACGCCAAGGCGCCTTATCTGGCGCCGAAATCGGCGGCCGACGCCGATATCTGGGATTTCGCGCAGCGGCACACGCAGTCGGTCTATCATCCGACCAGCACGTGCGCGATCGGCCCGGTCGTCGACAGCGAGCTGAAAGTCCACGGCGTCGAAAGCTTGCGCGTCGTCGACGCTTCGGTGATGCCGAGCGTGGTCCGCGGTAATACCAATGCGCCGACCATCATGATCGCCGAGCGCGCTGCCGATCTGATCCGCGGCGTGTAAATCAGGAAGAGCTCAGCGCTTAGGCTTCGCCGCAGGTCTCGAGCATCACGCTGTCGATCGCTTCGCGACCGGTCTTGCCGGCCCACACCACGAACTGGAACGCCGGGTAAAACCGCTCGCAGGTGTCGAGCGCGCTAGACAGCGCCACTTCGCACTGCCGGCCGGTGACGGCGCCGCCGCCGCCGAGAATGAGGCCGTGGCGAAACATCACCACGCCGTTCTGCGTCCAGACGTCGAAATGCCCGATCCATAATTGCTCGTTGATGCCGGCGATCAACCGCTGAACTTCCGAGAGCCGCAGCTGCGGCACCTTCATTTCGAAGGCGCAGGCGATATGCAGCACTTCGATATCTTCCATCCAGCTAAAGGAGATTTGGTAATTGGTGCCTTTGCCGGTGACGACGAGCGCGATTTCCGACTCCGCAGAACGCTCGAACGGCCAATGGTTGGCCGACGCCATCCGCTCGACCACGTCGAGCGGATTACCACATTGTTCATCAAAACTTTCCATCAGCGACATGCGGTCCCCGCGCAAGATCGTTTCTGGTCAATTGACGGCAGCGCCTTGCCTCGATTCGAGTTGCGGTAACGAGAACAAAGCGTATTGGTAGGCGGCATTGAGCTTTTTGGTTTTCGTCTCGGCGAGCGTCACGAAGACCTTCGCCATGCCGTGCACCCGGTCCGGGTGGTTCTGTTTGATCAGCGATTTGTAGGCTTCCTTCACTTCCTCGATGGTTGCGGATGGCGAAAGACCCAGCACCGCGAACCAGGTGTCGCCGTCGTTATCGTTGCCGGCATCCGCCGCCGGAATTTCCCCATCGGCCTTGAGTTGCTCGATCACCCGATTCGGGTCGCCGTAGGCAAATTCTTTCAGCGCGCAAAACTCGAACGAATAGCGATGGCGCAAATTGATCCACCGCAGCAGGAAAAACGCCGGCGCCGAGGCGGCGGCGAGAATGGCGGCGGCGGCGTTGGCATAGAAAATCCGCGCATCGAGCGGATACCAGGTCATGGGATTCTTGGCACCGACAATCAATTCGCTCGCCCATGAGCTTTCCAACGCGACCATCAACAGCGTGAGCAGCAAGACGTGGACGGCGAGCGCGCCGCCGAGAGCGAAACGCGAGGACAACACGCGCACCAGGAGTTTCAGGCGGTGTAGCGGGCCGCGCTTTAGCCGAATGATCGCGGCCTGCAAGTGACGGGCGTGGGCGTCGACTTCTTCGAACTCGTCGAGCTGCGCCGAGGCCGTATCGATCCGAGACCGCGGCAGCATTCGCCACCACGGTTTCGCGCCATCGGCAACATCCATGAGCTCCTTACGGCGGCGCCAAACCTTTTCGTATTCCGTCAGCGCGCGGTTTAATTCGATCGCTTCGTAAAGCCGCAGGGAAAAATCCGGGCGCAGCCGGCGCGCGGCCAATAATTGCCGTGCAAAGCCGACCGCGAATACCGGCAGCACCGCCCACAACGCGAGCAGACCCGCGTTGAACAGCGCAACCTGAAGCTCTTCGCTGACCCCCAGCCCGAGCATGAACGCAACTACGCCTGACTAAACGGCCCCAACCCCGCGGCTTTAAACCCCGCAAACGCCGTTGTTTTTAAGGGCTAAAGCCGCTTCCTGTCGGAAAACGGGCCGCAGATTGGCAAAAACCAGACAAGAATCGTGCGGATTTTGACTTATTTTCTCAACTCACAGTCGGTGCCTGAACCGATCTCCGCGCGCGCCCATCGACGCTCAAAATCCGCAGGCTCGCGCGAAAGCCGCGCGTTGCGAGGGCAAAACGTCAATTGAGATTTGTCGTTAGCGATTTTGCCGGAACCGACTCAAATTTTGTCGCCTGCAAAATTCCAAGCCCCATCGGCGTCGGCATCGACATGCGGTATGGCACCATCAGCCGGCTGCCGGCGATCGGCGCCAGCCATATTTCAATGTCGCGCTGGGCCGCCAGATACGTGACGAGAAAGTGCTTGGGATCGTAACCGGCCACCGGAAAGAATTTCACCGCGCACACGATGACCGGACCTTGGTAGACGCCTTCGTTGTTGACCGTGTCGACGCGCTTGAAAGAAAGCCGCAGATTGTAGCGGGTGTGACCGTCGAAGATCGGGATGGTCCGTTCGCAGGCCTCCGGCACCGCGGTCTTGCCGGCGCCAGGAATCGGAACCAGCAGCGCCGTCATCGGATCGAGCACACCGGTGCGGTTGGCATCCGTGATCGGCACTTGATTCGCGCCCGGCGCGGGCAGCGCCGTTACATATTCCTGGGCTTTATTGCCGCGAAATTGGATGCGCACGTCGTCGGACCATTTGCCGGCGATGAGCGTCAGCGCAAAGTGCGAGGCGATCGGTTCGCCGCCCGAGAGATTTCCTTGCGCCGAGACGTCGCCGTGCCCGTCGGAAAAAATTCGCAGTAAGCCGGAAATTCCGCCGGTCGCCGCGCTGGTAAACCGGTTGTTGCGCAGTTCGACTGTCCACGAGATGTGGCCGATCGGAAATCCAAAGAGCGTCGCACTGTAAGTTGCGTCGAGCTTGGCCTGCGCGAGCGCCAGGCTCGATCCGCCATCCAACAATAGCGGCGCCAGCATCGACGCCAGCCAAATAACAAAGCGATTGACGCGTGAGGTCACGAGCCGAATGTCCTCCCGGCGGCGACGCATTTTGTCGCTGGGCCTGTGTGAGTGCAAGCGACGTCGCCCGGCGTTGCCGCCGATCCGCGCAACGCGGCCTATGTTTGCAGCTCGAAGACGATGTCCTGGGCGCCCTTCCACAGGCACATTTTGCCGAGCGCCTGAAGGTTTTCGTGGCCCTTGGTCATGGTCAGGAAATGACTGCCGGCGAGCTGGCCCGCCTTGCTGGCAAACGCCACCGGGCCGTACGCCAGCAGAATCTCGGTTTCGCTGATGCCGCCTGGATAGAGAATGATCTCGCCCGGCGCGGGATAGCTGGTGGCGTTCTCGAAGCCGACGCCGAAATCGAAGTCACCGAGCGGAATCCAGCAACCTTCGCCGCTCCAGCGCACATGGATGATCTGCTGGCGGTAGGGCAGCATGCGCACGAACCTCGCGCAGGTATTGGGCGCCAGATCGTTCTCCATCTGCGCCTCGAACTCGTAGGGGCCGGCCTTGATGCGAAGCTTGGTCATGGTGTGGACATCCGATCTAAAAGAGATGCGAGGACGCGCGCGGCAATGTCGATGTCGGCCGCCGAAGCAAACTCGGCTGGATTATGGCTCACGCCGCCGCGGCAGCGCACGAACAACATACCGAACGGAATGACCCGGTCGAACGCCATGGCGTCGTGGCCGGCGCCGCTTGGCAGCCGGCGCGGCGCAATCCCCAGTGCTTCGATCGCCGCCGCCAGGCGGTCGGAAAGATTTTGATCGCACATCGCGGCCGGCGCTTCGTGACCGACGGAAAAATTGGCGCCGACGCCGCGGCGGGCTGCGATGGCGGCGACGCGCTGCTTGATGTCGGTCACGGCGGCGAGCCGCTCCTGGTCGACAGGGCTGCGGACGTCGAGTGTGAAGCGCGCGCGGCCGGGGATGGTGTTGGCGGCCGAAGCCGGCACCTCAATCTTGCCGACGGTTGCCACCAGATTGGGCCGTCCGCGCGCCCGCTCCTCGACCGCGAGCAGCATTTCGGCTGCGGCGGTGAGCGCGTCCTTGCGCATGGTCATCGGCACGGTGCCGGCGTGCCCGGCGATGCCCTCAACGTCCACAATGCCGCGGGTGACGCCGTCGATGGCGGTGACGATGCCGACCGGTAGTCCTTCCTGCTCCAGCACCGGGCCCTGCTCGATATGCACCTCGACATAACCGAGCGCGTGCTCGGGCGAGAGCGCTTCCTCCGACAGCCGCAGCGGATCGCAGCCGAACGCGAGCAGCGCCTGGCGGCGCGATACGCCGTCTTCGCCGACTTCGTCGAGCGCTTTGAGATCGAAACGCCCGGCCAGCGCTTTCGACCCGCTCAGCGTGGATGGAAAGCGCGCGCCTTCTTCGTCGCCGAAGGCGATGACCTCGATCGCGAACGGATAGCGCTTGCCTGCCTTGGCCGCCGCCGCGACGACCTCGATCGCCGTAATCACGCCAAGCGTGCCGTCGAAGCGGCCGGCATCGCGCACGCTGTCGATATGCGAGCCGAGCATCAACGTCGCCGGGCCGGGGTCGCGTCCGCGGTAGCGCCCGACCACGTTGCCGGTGGAATCAATCCGCACCGCCATTCCGGCTTCGCGCATCCAGCGCGATACCAGATCGGCGGCCTTGCGGTGGGCGGGTCCAAGGTAAAGCCGGGTCAGGCGTTCGGGCTCGTCGCTGATCGCGGCAAGTTCAACAAGCCGCGCCGCGATCTTCTCGCCAAGCGCGCCTTGGTCGGCTTCTGGCACGGCGTGCATCTGCGCTCCCCGGAATCGGAAGCTTTAATGGCGGCATCGCCGGGCTTGGTCAATTGTCCAAAAAGGCATCTACTTGAAGGGCGGCCCAGCCCTCTGCCATGGTGGGCCCGCCGGGCAGTCCAGAGCCTTGAAATTATATGTCCCCCTTTGATCCCAATGATTACCCGCGTGACTTGACCGGCTATGGCCGCTCGCCGCCCGATCCGCGCTGGCCGGGCGGCGCGCGCGTCGCGGTGCAGTTCGTAATCAATTTCGAGGAAGGCGGCGAGAACGCCATCTTCCACGGCGACAAGGCATCGGAAGCGTTTCTGACCGATGTGCTCGGGGCGCAGCCCTGGCCCGGCCAGCGCCACATGAACGTGGAATCGATGTTCGAATACGGCTCGCGGGCCGGCTTCTGGCGGCTATGGCGGCTGTTTTCGGCGCGCAACCTGCCGGTGACCGTCTACGGTGTCGCCGCCGCGCTCGCGCGCAATCCCCAAATCGTCGCCGCCATGCGCGAGGCCGGATGGGAGATCGCATCCCACGGGCTCAGATGGATCGAGTACAAGGACTTCTCGGAAGCGGACGAAGCCGCCCACATGCGCGAAGCGATCCGGCTGCACACCGAGGCGACAGGAGAGCGCCCTTACGGCTGGTACACCGGGCGGACGTCCGCGCACACGCTCAAGCTCGTACTCGCCGACGGCGGCTTTCTTTATTCTTCAGATTCCTATGCCGACGATCTGCCGTACTGGGTGCACGGGCCGAACGGCCCGCATCTGATTATTCCCTACACGCTCGATACCAACGACATGCGCTTTATCGGCACGCAGGGTTTTGCCAACGGCGACGAGTTTTTCGCCTATCTGCGCGACGCCTTCGACTTTCTTTACCGCGAAGGCGAGATCGCGCCGAAGATGATGTCGGTGGGATTGCATTGCCGGCTCGCCGGACGGCCCGGCCGCGCGATGGGCCTCGAACGCTTCCTCGATCACATCGCTAAATTCGACCGCGTCTGGACGCCGACGCGGCTCGATATCGCGCACCACTGGTATCGCGAGCATTTGCCGCGCGGCGATTAGCGTCGTTTGCGAGCGCGAATTATCAATCGAGTCGGAAGTCAAATTTTCGACGGGCAGTACCGTCCCGACGCGGGAATGATATGATCACATTCTATCTTTGGCATCCCCAAGCGGTCTTTCGATCGACCACACGCACATGCCCAAGTTCCTTCGCATCGGCATCCATCAATCGAACGTGTCCGGATACACCTCAAAAGCATGGTGGATTCGCCGGGTTGGCTCGAGGGTTTTCTTGAAGTGGGGTGCTGTCGAGGTCCGCGGCGTGGGAGATGGGCGAAAGATTTACTGGACGATTCCGCCACGGGCGAAAGTCATTCGTTGCGGTACAGTGCAGCGCGCCAAAGACTATGCAAAAATCGCAATCTCGCGCCGGCGCAATCATCGCTATGAGCCGCTAACCGGAAGTATCGCGATCCGGCGCCGGGCTGCCAATCGTGGCGCCGAGCCCGAACAGGCGCTCGCCACGATCTTGGTCGTCGACATTGTCCGGTCCACGGAAAAAGCCGCGCGCTTGGGCGATTCGCGATGGACACAAGTGATGAATCACTATTACGCGGCGGTTCGAAGAGAGCTGAAGACTTTGCGCGGCAAAGAAGTCGTGACGACGGGGGACGGAATGCTGGCGACGTTCGACGCGCCGGATTCCGGGGTCCGGTGCGCGACCGCAATCCGCCAGGCGGTGCGCACGCTGGGGCTCGAGATCAGGGTGGGGCTGCACGCGGGCGAATACAAAGTGAGTGGGGCTGACGTGATCGGTTTCGCGTTTCACGTCGGCACGCGCGTCGCCGCGAAAGCCCGTGCCGGCGAAGTCCTGGTTTCAAGCGCGGTCAAAGATCTGATGGCGCAATCTGAAATCCGCTTTAAGGATCGAGGCGTTCACCGACTCAAAGGTGTGCCGGAGCGGTGGCGCCTGTACCGTGTCGAACATTAAAGCGCTACCCGCCCCTCGCGCGGTTGGCCATACGCCCTAACGCGCGATCGCCGCAGTTTCGTTTTGGCGATGACCTAGAACGTGTGACAGCACGGCCGCGGCGTCGCACCGGTCTGCCGGATCCCGACCGCGCCAGGCAATGTGCTGGTCCGGCCGTACCAAAATCATGTCTTTGCCGTAGATGGGTGCGATGGCGGGTTCGTCGAGATTGAGCACCTTGAGCGGCACCTGACGTTGGTATGCGGCTTCGACAAAGCCGGACGCATCGTGACTGCCAAAATTTAAAATCGTGAACCACGGACCGAGGTGATCGAATAACGGCCGATTGTCTTTCAGATAGACGCTCGGCAGCCGCGCGCCCGGAACGGTGGTGGGGAGGTAGGTCAGCGGGTCGTCGGGAGCGTCGTCGGCGTCATGTATCGCAATCGGTGAATCGCGGTAGCAATAACCAAACTCGATCCCCCAACTCTCGTTTTCGTTGTTCCCGATCTGCCCGATTTCATTCCCGGCCCATCGACGACGCGAGTCACCCTCCGGCCCCTCAGCAAAAATCGCGGCGTCGTAAAGCTTGCCGATCTCGACGCGAATCAAATTGTGACGACGCGACGCGTCGCGATTTCTGAGGCCAACCGGGCGCCGCTCGATCTCGTAGGATGAGATCAGTTTTGGCCCGCCAAATCCCTTCACCAGCGCGGCGAGCTTCCAGCCGAGGTCGCAGGCGTCGCCAATCCCTGTGTTCATGCCGTATCCGCCGGTCGGGATGTATTGGTGCGCGGCATCGCCGGCGAGAAGCACGCGACCGGCACCGTAACTATCCGCGACCAGCAAGTGCGGCGTCCACGGATTGGCGACCAGGATTTCATGGTCGAACGCCGTGCCGGCAAATGTCTGCAACAGCGCGCTTGCCGTGGCGTCACCGGGGCCGGCGCCCTCGGGGAAACGCGAATGCAGCGTCCAGATGTCTTTGTCGTTCTGCGCAATCAGCGTGCCGTGGACCGACTGATAGTGCCAGGCGATGCCCCAGCGCTGCAAAAGATCGAGCCTGGCCGATCGAAAATGCGTCATGAAGCGCTGCATGACGCCCGCGGTGCCGGAAAGGGCGATGTCGAGGCTCGATCGCACGCGGCTTGCGCCGCCGTCACATCCGACCAGGAACTGACAACGCACGTGCTCGAGGGTGCCTTCCGATGCGCGGAGGGTCGCCGTCACGCCGTGATCGTCCTGCGCGAGGCCCTCGAATGCCACGTCATAGCGAAGATCGACGAGCGGCTCCTGTTCAAGCGCTTGTCGCAACGCGCGTTCGACCTCGACTTGCGACACCCGCATCCCCGGTTCGAGCGGGCTTGAGCCGTCATTGCGTTCCCGAAAATCGCGGCGCTGCTCCACGACGCTTGGATAGCGAAAGCGGTGCAACTCGTGGCCGCTGAGCGAGGTGATCCACGACACATCGAACGGGTGATCTTGCGGCACCGCCACGTCGCGCAAGCGATCGGACAAACCGATGCGGCGAAACAGCTCCATGCTGCGGCCGTTGGTAATGTCCATTTTTGGATGGCTTGTCGTCGTATGATTTTTTTCGACGATGACGCAGGCAACCCCGCGAAACGCCAGATCGAGCGCGAGCGTCATTCCCACCGGACCCGCTCCCGCGATTAAAACCGGCGTATGTTTCATGAAAGGGTTTCGCTCATTTTATCGGCCAGTGTCGTGGATTTTTCGAATGTTCACTGTTCGATGCCGACGTCCGAAATGCACATGTAAGCGGGGCGGCCCGCGCCTTTGGCGAAGGTTCTGAAGGGAACCTCGCGATCGATGGCTTGCAGGTTCGATAACCTCGCCGGCGGGGTAATTCCTAGGGTCTCAACAGGAGTGAATCCTGGCCGGCGGCGCTGGGAGCGAGGCCCGCCTGGACCGGCTTTGGTTGGCCTGCCGGCCGCCGCCAAATCCCCAAGGCGCGCAGCGCCAGGTAATGGCCCAAGCGTTGCAACCGCCACAACAGCGCTGGATCGGTCGACAGCGACCGGGCGTAAAAGGCTTGAGCGAGTGATCGTGTGTCAGAAGCGGTCTTGTCCGGATCTTCATAGAAGGCGGAAATCTTGCTCTGATCCATTCCCGGTGTGGCGAGCCAGCGCGGGATATAAACGTGGCAGAGTCGCTCCACGTCGGTAAAAACCTTGCCTACGCCGGTACCGGCCGCGGGACACGACGTGGAAAACGCGTCACCGACCAGCACGACGCCGGGCTTCCGACAATCTGCGGTCATGTACAAGTCAACCGGCCTGACTTTGACCGGGTCTGGTACTTCGATATCACCGATCAATCGGCGCAGATTTGGAAGGGACGCGAACAACGTCTCCACCGGCGCTTCGCGCAGCCGGCGTAGCCACGCATCTTGCATATCGCGGTAGAAAAATAAGTTGGCCCGCATTGTTGAGTTGATCAAAAAAAGCGTCAAATACCCGATTCGGCTTTCGGGCCGCTCGGAATAGTAGGTCAATGATCGGAAATTGAAGCTGGAGCCGTCGGCCGGTGTAACGTTGAAAGCGGCGCTGATCGAGTGGCATTCGCTCAATACCGCCGTTCTCATGCCGAGACTTTGGCGCAAGCCACTGTTCAACCCATTGGCCAGAACGACGAGCCGCGCAGAAATCTCGCTGCCATTTGACAGAACGAGGCGCTGTCGGTCGGGACCGAGGGCGATGCTAGTCACCTTCGCATGAACGAACTCGACGTCCGGGGAGATGTCTCCGCGCACCGCGTTGACGAGCGTGTCGTAGAAAATGTTGCATTGACTAGTGCGCCGCGCCTCGACGACCCGGCCGAAACAAGCGATCCAAACCTCTTGATCGGCCGTCGCTGCACTTAAGACCGACTTGGCAACGCCTGTGCTGTTCAAAAGCGGAATCTGAGAATCGACGATCTTCTCCGCACGGAAATCGGCCGGATATGCCTTATGCACATCGATCAGCACTGTGCTGATACCGGCGCGGCCGAGCATGGCGGCGGCGGTCGAACCCGCAAGGCCACCGCCGACAATGGCGACGTCGACACAACTCATCTTGCTTCTCCCGAGAAGCCAACATGCCCGCCAAATCGTTTAAGGAAATTAAACCGGCGTGTCCGGAGGCG
>DAIUEQ010000109.1:0-11883 GCA_036845025.1 Xanthobacteraceae bacterium
GACGACCAGCGTGGTATTTTCGCCGGGGCCCCCTTTCACGAGCAGATCGAAGGCCTCCTTTGGGAATGCGGCAGGCCAACCACGGCCGCCGAATTCGGCGTCGCGCTCGAAAGGCGCCGCCCAAAACCAGGGACCGCGACCGATAATGACGCTGCCGACCGCGTTCACGGCTGCAAGCGCTCCGACCGTTAAGCCGTCCGGCGTTTGTGCCGAAGCCGAGCCGATGCCGCCTTGGCAATTGACGGTGGTCGCTCCGGTGCCGGCGCCGACGCTGCCGAGCGCGAAATCCGCTGCCGCAGCCGCAGCAGCGGCGTAGCCGAGGTCGCGATACGGCGGAAAGCGTCCCCAATTCTTGTCGCCGCCGTTCAACAGGTCGAACAGGACCGCCGCCGGCACGATTGGCACCTGCGCTGTGCGTATAACAAAGCCGCGGCCGTTCTCCCGCAGAAACGCCTGCACACCCGAGGCCGCATCGAGGCCGAACGCCGAGCCGCCCGACAAGGTGATGGCGTCGATCCCTTCCACCGTTTGGGCCGGATCAAGTAACGCAGTTTCGCGGGTGCCCGGTCCGCCGCCGCGCACATCAATTGAAGCCACAGCGGGTGCGTCGAAAATAATTGCGGTTGCGCCGGAACCGAGCGCGAGATTTTCAGCGTGGCCGACTTTGATACCCGGAACATCGGTGAGGAGATTGCGCAATGCGTGCTCCCGTCGTTTCAGCTTCGGTGGCGCGGGTCCGGAGCATCCATAATCACACGCGGCGGGCGGCTGCTAGAGTTAACTCGCTCCGGCTGCTCTCCAGATGGCCGGATGGAATGACAAATGATCACATCCTCGCGGCTTTGGCGCCCACACGCTTGCGCAGCGGAAAACCGGCGGGCATGAGTGCGCCATGAATGTCACCATTGCTGCCGCGCTCGCCGCGGGCATGCTGAGTTTTCTGTCGCCTTGCGTGCTACCGCTGGTGCCGCCGTATCTCGTCTATCTCGCCGGCACGTCTCTCGAACGCTTGGCCGGTGCGGAAGAACCGCCTCAGGTCCGCCGTGAGACGATTGTTGCCGCACTCCTCTTTGTTCTCGGTTTTACAACTGTGTTTGTCGCGCTGGGCGCCAGCGCCAGCGCCATCGGCACATTGCTGCGCGCTTATTCGTACATTCTCGGAAAAGTCGCCGGCGTGATCATCATCATCATGGGATTGCACTTCCTCGGCGTCACGCCGATTGCGTGGTTCATGCGCGAGAAGCGTCTCGATGTCGCCAAGCCGGTCGGATTGTGGGGCGCTTATGTGATGGGCTTGGCGTTCGCGTTCGGCTGGACGCCATGTATCGGCCCGATCCTGAGCGCGATTTTGGCCATCGCTGGATCGGAAGCGAGCGTCGCCCGCGGCACGGTTCTTTTGGCGGTCTATTCGCTGGGACTTGGCGTGCCTTTCATCGTCGCCGCGCTCGCGCTCGAATCCTTCGCCGCCTTTCTTGCCCGCTTTCGCGCTCATCTGGTCATGGTCGAGAAGGCGATGGGCGGACTTTTGATCGTTGCCGGCGTGGCGTTCTTTTCGGGCTGGATCACCGATCTGGGCAGCTGGCTGATCGAAGCATTCCCGGAGCTGGGCAAGCTTGCGATGTGACGAACCGGATGCCGAGGCGCGTCTTTTAGGTGCGCCCTGGTTCGGTGATCTCCTGGTAATTGCCGTCCTTGTCCCAGCGGTACACCGCCCAACCGCCGCCGGTGATGTCGCCCTTTTTGTCGAAGGCGATCGGGCCAAGCACGGTATCCCACGTGCCGGCGCGCATTGCTGCGGCGACTTTCTGCGGATCGGTGGTGCCGGCTTTAGCCGCGGCCTGCGCCCAAATCTGGTACGCGGCGTAGGTATAGAGCACATAGCCTTCCGGATCGATGCCCTTGTCCTTGAACGCTTTCACGACCGCGACGGCGGTCGGCCGCTTGCGCGGATCCGGCGGAAACGTAAACAGCACGCCTTCACCCGCGGCGCCGGTGATGGAAGCAAATTCGCGCGAGGCCAGCGCGTCTCCGGCCATCAAAATCGTCTTCAGTCCCTGATCGCGCATCTGACGTACGATCAGGCCGGCTTCCTGATGGTAGCCGCCGTCGTAAACGACATCGATGTTGTTGAGCTTGAGCTTGGAGACCAGCGCGTTGAAGTCCTTGTCGCCTTGATTGTACGACTCGTTGAGCTTCTCGGTGACGCCGGCGGCGTTGAGAGCTTTTTTGACCTCGTCGGCCAGACCTTTGCCGTAGGTGGTCTTGTCGTTGATGACGGCGATATTCTTGCCTTTGAAATTCTTCGCCAGATAATCGGCGGCAAAAGGTCCCTGCTGGTCGTCGCGGCCGCAGGTGCGGAACGTGTTCCACATGCCACGCTCGGTGAACAGCGGATTGGTCGAAGCCGGTGTGATTTGCAGGACGCCGCCATCGAGATAGGCGTCGGAAGCCGGAATCGACGACGACGAGCAATAATGACCGACCACCACGCCGGCGCCCATCCCGGACAGTTTTTCAGCAACCGAGCGCGCCTGCTTCGGATCGCAGGCATCGTCGCCGATCTCGAGGCGAAGTTTTTTGCCGAGCACGCCGCCGGCGGCGTTGATGTCGGCAATAGCCTGTTCGGCGCCTTCGCTCATTTGCCGGCCGAAGGTGGCTTGGCCGCCGGTCATGGGTCCGGCCGACCCGACGGTAATGTCCTCCGCCAGCGCCGGCCCGGCGAGGAAAGGCAGGACCAGCGCAAACGTGACGAGCTGCAGCTTTTTCATGATTGTGTCTCGCATAAACCGTATCGCTGCAGCGAAGCTATCACTTCTCCCGATCTGTTTCCTGCCCGATCTCGCGCCAGGTTAATGGGCCGGTGCGCAGGTAAAGCCAGGGATATTGCCTAACCATCAGGCTGGCGCGCGTTGTCTGCCAAGACACGAGCCCGACAACGAGAAAGATTAGGGTGTCGCAGGCGAACGAGGCCACCGACAGAAGTTGCCCCTCAAACAGCGCGAAATGAAAGAAGCGCGCGGCAGCGCCGAGAAGGAATGCAGTCAGGACGACGCGCGACCTTCCGCGCCATGAGGCCGCGATGGCGCGGCCGGAGAGCCAGGCGGCGCCGCCGCCGACCAGTCCCGTGACCAAAACGACATCGAGCATTGTTTCGCCAGCATACAGCCGGTCCATCATCTGGCGCCCTCAAGATAAGCGGCGCGGACTTCAGACCGTTGAAGCAGATCGGCGCCGCTTCCCTGGAGCGTGATCTCGCCATTGACCAGGACATAGCCGCGATGCGCGATCTTGAGCGCTTGGTAGGCGTTCTGCTCGACCAGAAAGACGGTCAGTTTGTCCTGTTCGTTGAGGAGCCTGATGGCGGCAAATATTTGCTGCACCAGAAGCGGCGCCAGGCCGAGCGATGGCTCATCGAGCAGAATAAGCCGAGGTCTCGCCATCAGTGCGCGGCCGATCGCCAGCATTTGCTGCTCGCCGCCGGAAAGCGTCCCGCCGCGCTGGTGAATACGATCGCGCAATCTCGGGAACAGCGCGAACACACGATCGAGATCGCCCGCAAGGCCTGAGCCATCTGCCACGGTGGCGCCAATCTGCAAGTTTTCCATCACGGTCATGCGTGGGAAAATGCGCCGGCCTTCGGGAGATTGGGCGATACGGAGCTTCGCCACCTCGTGCGCCGGCAGTGCCGTAATATTGCGGCCGGCGAAGTGGATTTGCCCTTCGCGCGCGCGCGGGTCGCCAAAGACCGTCATCATCAGCGTGGATTTGCCCGCGCCGTTGGCCCCAATCAGCGCGACAATCTCGCCTTCATTGACGTCGAGGTCGACGCCCTTCAGCGCAATGACGTTGCCGTAATACGCTTTGACGCCGCGAAGGCTGAGCAATGGCTTGTTCATCGCGGTTCACATTGGCGTCGCATCGGACGTAACCGCCGCTTCGTCGGTCACTCCAAGGTATGCGGCGATCACGCTGGCATCGTTGCGCACTTGGGCCGGCGTGCCGTCCGCGATTTTTATGCCGTAGTCCAGCACCACGATGTGATCGGAAATCTCCATCACGACGCCCATATCGTGTTCAATCAAAAGGATCGAGATGCCGTGCTCGTCGCGCAGCGCGCGCAAAAAGCCGTTGAGTTCTTCGCTTTCGCGATTGTTCAGGCCGGCCGCCGGCTCGTCGAGACACAAGAGCACCGGATCGGTGCACATGGCGCGCGCCAGTTCGAGGCGGCGCTGCGCGCCGTAGGGCAGGGCCCCGGCCGGGTCGTCGGCGCGATCGGTCAGGCCGACACGATCGAGCCAATAGCGTGCTTTTTCGATGGCGCCTGCTTCGGCGCGTGCGTAGGACGGCGAGCCGACGAGACCGAACACGGTAAACCCCGAAGCGGCCATCAGCGTGTTGTGCTGGGCGACAATGAGATTTTCCAGAAGCGTCATCCCCGCGAACAGCCTGACGTTCTGAAATGTGCGGGCGACGCGGGCATCTTTGGCGATGCGAAACTCCTGGAGTCGCTCAAGCAAAAATGTTTCACCGCCGGCATGCGCAAGCTGTAGCCGCCCGACTGTCGGCTTGTAGAACCCCGTGATGCAATTGAACAACGTCGTTTTGCCGGCGCCGTTCGGGCCGATCAGCGCAGTGATCTTGCGCTCGCCCGCGTCGAAGCTCAGGTCGCTCACGGCGGTGAGGCCGCCGAAACGCATGGTGAGATGTTCTACTTTGAGAACCGGCGGCGCGCTCATGCCGGCCCCAGGCTTTGCGTTCTGTCCACCGCGTCGGTCGGGATTTCGCGGCGGCGATGCAGCGATATTGAAGCCTTGCGCGTGGATACCAGGCCGCGAGGGCGGTAGAGAATAATGGCGACCATGGCGGCGCCAAACACCAGCATGCGGTATTGGTCGAATTGGCGAAAAAATTCAAAGCCACTGAACATGACGGTGGCGGCGAGCACCACGCCGAGTTGCGACCCCATCCCGCCGAGCACAACAATTGCCAGCACCAGGGCAGATTCCGTGAAAGAGAAGGATTCTGGACTGATGAAAGACAGTCGTGTGGCGAAGAAGGCTCCTGCAAAGCCGCCGAACATCGCGCCTAGC
Source organism: Xanthobacteraceae bacterium (assembly GCA_036845025.1). GTDB lineage: Bacteria > Pseudomonadota > Alphaproteobacteria > Rhizobiales > Xanthobacteraceae > BOG-931. The sequence goes on from DAIUEQ010000109.1 coordinate 5,091, forward strand.
GCGAAGGCGGTGAGTTTGGTTGTGGTTGTGTTGATGCCTAGCGCGCGGCAGGCGATCTCATCTTCGCGCAAGGCTTCCCAGGCGCGGCCGATCGGTAATCGGCGGAGCCGCAGCGTCACCCCGTTGGTCAGCAGCGCCAGCGCAAGAATGATGTAGTACAAAAAAACGAAACGGTGGGTCGGTGAATAATTCAGACCGAACGTCGCGGCAAAACCGTTTTCGCTTGCGGTGAACGGTAGGCCGAAGAATGACGGCCGCGGGATTCCGGAAATCCCGTTCGGCCCGCCGGTCAAGTTTTGCCAGTTGAGTAACACCAAGCGGATGATCTCGCCGAAACCCAAAGTGACGATAGCGAGATAATCGCCGCGCAGCCGCAGCACCGGAAAGCCGAGCAGAAGTCCGGCAAAGGCGGCAAGGATGCCGGCAAGCGGCAGGCATACCCAGAACGACAGACCGAAATCTTGCGCGATCAGCGCATAAGAGTAAGCGCCCACGGCGTAGAAGGCGACGTAGCCGAGATCGAGAAGACCGGCCAGCCCGACGACAATGTTCAAGCCGAAACCGAGCATGATGTAAGTGACAATTTGAATAGCGAGATCGAGCAAATAACTGTTGCCGTAGAACACCACGGGCACCACGAGAGCAAAAACTAATAGAGCGCCGGCGAGATAGGGCGAGAAAGCCGCTGCAGCTTGTCGGATCGCTTGCGGAACGAGAAACTTTGCAGGCACCGTAAAGCGATGCCGAGTCATCGCAAAAATAAAGCGGCCAACGAAGGCAGTCGCCACAAACGCGGCAAGTGGGCCAAATCGGGTGGTGATGATGAGCGCCCCGGTCGGGCCTTGTTCGGTACGAACGCCGATCAGCAAAGCGAACAGGCCGAACGCCACGGCCGCGGCGATGACGGCTTCTTTCAGGGCGGCGAGCAAATCGACCCGCGCGCCGGCGGGCTCGTCTTCGCGCGGTGCCGGCGAGGGGTCGCTCACACCTTCTCGACTTCAGGCCGGCCCATAAGGCCGGTCGGGAGGAAAATGAGGACGACGATGAGAATGGCGAAGGCGGCGACGTCTTTATATTCGATGGAAAAATACGCCGACCACATTGTTTCAATGAGGCCGATCAGAATGCCGCCGATCATCGCGCCGGGCAGCGAGCCGATGCCGCCGAGAACGGCGGCGGTGAACGCTTTCACGCCGGCGAGAAAGCCGATGAAGAAATCGACCACGCCGTAATAGAGCAGAAACATCAGTCCGGCGACCGCGGCCAGCGCCGCGCCGATGACGAAGGTCAGCGAAATCGTGCGATCGACGTCGATGCCGACGAGCGCCGCCATTTTGAGATCCTGCTCGCAGGCGCGCATGTTGCGTCCCAAGCGGGTGCGCGCGACCAGATACGAAAAGCCGGCCATCAACACGACGGTGGCGACAACCACGATGATCTGAATATTGGAAAGTCGCACCGCAAAATTATTGCCCTCAAACAGCGTGTAGCCGCCTTGTACCAGCGGCGGCAGCGGTTTGACCCGGGCGCCCTGCGCGATCTGCACGTAATTCTGCAAGACGATCGACATGCCGATGGCGGAAATGAGCGGCGCTAGCCGGAACGAACCGCGCAGCGGCCGATAGGCGATGCGCTCAACGGTCCAGCCATAGAGCGCGGTGAGCGCCATGGAAACGAGAAGGACAATCAGCAGCGCCAATGGCACGGCGGTTATCCCGAACGCGACGAGGACGAGAAAGGCGATCAGCGCGAGGAACGCACCGACCATGAAAATATCGCCGTGGGCGAAATTGATCATGCCGATGATCCCGTAGACCATCGTGTAGCCAATGGCGATCAAGCCATAGATCGAACCGAGCGTTATGCCGTTGATGAGCTGCTGGACGAAATATTCCATGCGTCCGCCGCATTCCGAATCCCACAGAACTTTCTAACAGGCGCTTTTACCGCCGACAACGCACGCGGCGGGTGCGGTTCCATGCGCCAGGTCTTTGGCGTTACATAGGTTTTATTCTGCAGTTACAATTCGTTGACCGTATCGGTAGTCACCGGCTTTCGGCGCTTTAGTTTTTGCCGGGCGTTGATAACGTTGCGGCGGGGGGGTGCATTCCCAAACAAGCATCGGAGAATCTCCCAATGCCGAACGAGCAAAACAACCCGCAACGTAACCAGCAGCAGCAAGGTTCGCAGCAGGGCGGCGGCCAGAGCGGCCAAGGCGGACAGGGCACTCAGAACCGGCCCGGCCAGCAGCATCAAGGTGGCCAGGGTGGTCAGGGCGGTCAAGGCGGCCAGCACGGCGGCCAGAACAAGCCCGGCCAGGGCGGCCAGCAAGGCGGCGCCGGACGCTAACGCAACGAGCTTAGTCGCAGTGGCCCGCCTAAGCGGTGGGCCACTGCTTTTTTGTGCAAAGCTTTTGAGCGCGTGAGGGAGCCGCTGCGTCTTCGGTGCGGTTGGATTATGCTTTGGCCATGACCACGGCGCTTCCGCTCTTCCACCTCTATGGCGATCCTCCGGACGACCAAGCGTTCGATTTCATTCATGTCGAGACAGTCGCTTCCCGGTCTGCGATCCACGACTGGACCATTCGCGCCCATCGGCATCGCAATCTGTTCCAAATTCTTTTGATCGAACGCGGCAGCGGCGAAATGACATTCGAGGCGGCGCGCCTGCCATTTACGGCGCCGGCCGCGATTCTCGTTCCCGCAGCGGTCGCTCACGGATTTCACTTCGAGCCGAATGCGACGCAAGGGTGGGTCTTGACCTTCACCGAAGACGCAGCCGTTGCGCTTGCCGATCGCGCCGGTGAGGCACTGGCGCGGCTGCGCGCGTTGGCCGCTCATCCCATTGTCGCCATCAGCGACGAAACCGAGCTGGCCCGGCTTTCAGCTTTGTGCGCCGAGCTGTTCGAGGAGGGAGGTCTCGGCCGCGAGGGATATCGGGTGGCGATGCGGGGCCTGTTGGCGCTCATTGCCGTTGGCGTGGCGCGGCTTGCCGCGAGCCGCGCGCGAAGCGGCACGGTCACGCTACAGCCGGCCGACACTACGGTCGCGCAATTGCGCGCGTTAGTCGACGAGTTCTTCCGCCGCGAGCACCAGCTCGGATTTTATGCGGAAAAACTCGGCATGACCGTTGATCGGCTTAATGACCACGTCAAACGCGCCACCGGCGTGACTGCCGGTCATCTCATCCGCCAGCGCGTCCTCACCGAAGCAAAACGTCAGCTCGTTTTCACCACGCAACCGATCCAGGACATTGCGGAGGAGCTTTCGTTTTCCGACCCGTCACATTTTGCCCGCTTCTTTCGCAAGCACACCGGCACGACGCCGCACGAATTTCGCGATCATCGCGGGTGAATGAAGTTAAGCCAGCAAAAATCCTAGCACCGTGTCGGTATAAAGCTGCGGCTGCTCCACATTGGCGATATGGGCGGTTTCCATAACCGCGAGCTTGGCGCCGGGGATGTGTTCGGCGATGAATTGGCCGGCTTCTAGCGTGGTGCCCATATCATGCCGGCCGGCTATGACGAGGGTCGGCACGCTTACTTTCGCCAGCAATGAGCGATTGTCCATGTCGCGAATTGCGGCACCGCAGCCGACGTAACCCTCAACGTCGGTAGCGAGAAACATCTCGCGAATACGCGCGACCGCTTGCGGCGACCGTCGGCGAAACTCGGCGGTGAACCAGCGTTCAATGGTGCCGTCGACCAAGGCGACGAGCCCTTTGTCGCGGGCGACTTCGATGCGGCCATCCCACATGGTCCGGTCCGGAAAATAACTCGCAGTGTTGGACAGAATGAGTTTGTCGATGCGGCTCGCGGCATTGGCGCCCAGCCACATGCCTTCCATGCCGCCCATGGAGAGCCCGCACCAATTGACCTTGGCAATGCCAAGCCCGTCCATAACGGCGAGGGCGTCCCGCCCAAGCCGCTCTATCGAGTAGGGGCCCTTAGGCACCGCCGATCCGCCATGACCGCGGCGATCGAAACGCACGAGCCGGAAATGGCGTGTGAGAGCCGGAACTTGGTCGTCCCACATATGCAGATTGGTGCCGAGCGAATTGGAAAGCATAAGAACGGGGGCGTCTTGCGGCCCCTCTACTTCAACATGGATGGCGGTGCCATCGGCACTGATCTCGGGCATGGGCGGCTCCTCGCAAAACGACGCGAGGTAAAGACTAGCTGGGCTGGCGCCGGTGCGCCAATTCGGGAGCCGGCGATTTCCCTGCTGTCGGAAGCGGTGCTAACCGATATGATGGCGGACGGTGTCACAGTTGGCGCGGCCTCGGCTGAGGAGTGATTCGAAATGGCGATGACGATGAGCGGCGAGTATCAGCTTCCGGTGCCGCGAGAGACGGTGTGGGAAAAGCTCAACGATGCCGAGACGCTGAAGTCCTGTATTCCCGGTTGCGAGCAGCTCGACAAACTATCGGATACCGAATTCCAGGCGGTGGCAACGAGCAGGATCGGTCCGGTGAAGGCGAAGTTCAAAGGCAAGGTCACCCTGTCTGATCTCGATCCGCCAAACGGCTACAAGATTTCCGGCCAGGGTGACGGCGGCGTGGCTGGCTTCGCCAAGGGCGGCGCGACCGTCAAGCTGGCGGAGAAGGACGGCGGCACTCTGCTCAGCTATGAGGTCGAAGCTCAGATCGGCGGCAAGCTGGCGCAGCTCGGCCAGCGCTTGATCAACGGCGCCGCCAAGAAGATGGCCGACGATTTCTTTCAGAAGTTCGCGGCAACCGTCAGTGCCCCGGCCGCGTGAAGCCGCCGTTCACGAGTCTCGGACCGGGTGCCGCAGGCGCGATATTTTCTTGACCGGCGGCCAGCGCGCGGTTCAGAGTAATTCCAGTTCTAGAGTAAAAATCGGGCAGAATCGCCCCGTTTTGACCTTGGACATGGTTGGCGGCCGCGAGCCGACCGGCCAAACAAGATGATTTTGGGGAATTCGAGGAGGCGCTTATGGCGGCCGTTTCCCTCACTGTGAACGGCAAACCGGTTACTACCGATGTCGACCCGCGCACCCTTCTGGTGCAATTGCTCCGTGAAAATCTTCGTCTGACCGGCACCCATGTGGGCTGCGACACCTCGCAATGCGGGGCTTGCGTGGTTCTGGTCAACGGCAAAGCGGTGAAATCTTGCACCGTGCTCGCGTTGCAACTTGAGGGCGCCGACGTCCTTTCCATCGAAGGTCTCGCCCCGGCCAATGGGCCGCTTCATCCGATGCAGGAAGCGTTCCGCGAGAATCACGGCCTGCAGTGTGGCTATTGCACGCCGGGGATGATCATGACCGCGGTCGATTTGGTTCGCCGCAAGGGCCACGATCTTGACGATCGCACCATTCGTGAGGAGCTGGAAGGCAATATCTGCCGCTGCACCGGCTATCACAATATCGTCAAATCAATCGCGGCCGGCGCGCGCGCCATGGCCAGCGCCCCGGCGACCAAAGCCGCGGAATAAAAAAAGCCGAGGAAAGAACGTCGACGCAGAACAGCGGGAGGACCGCATGTCCGCAACCGGGATTGGCGCCGCGGTGCGCCGCAAGGAAGACCAACGTTTCATTACCGGCAAGGGCCACTACACCGACGACATCAATCGGCCGGGCCAGACTTACGCTTACTTCGTTCGCTCGCCGCACGCGCACGCCACCATCAAATCGATCGACAGCAAGCAGGCTTCGAGCATGCCGGGCGTGCTCGCCGTTTTGAACGGCGCCGAGCTCGCAGCCGACAAGATCGGCAATCTGATCTGTGGCTGGATGATCCATTCCAAGGACGGCTCGCCGATGAAAATGGCGCCGCATCCGGCGCTGGCCAGCAGTAAGGTCTGCCATGTCGGCGATCCGGTGGCGGTGGTGATCGCCGAGACGCTGGCACAGGCCCGCGATGCCGGCGAAAAGGTCAATGTCGACTATGGCGAATTGCCCGCCATCATTGATCCGGCGCAGGCACAGCGTCCCGGAGCGCCGCAAATTCACGAAGTTGCGCCGAACAACACCATCTATCAGTGGCATCTCGGTGACGCGGCGGCGGTAGATGCCGCGTTCAAGTCCGCGGCGCATGTCACCAAGCTCGACATCATCAACAATCGCCTTGTGCCGAACGCGATCGAGCCGCGCGCGGCGTTAGCCGATTATGATACCGGCAGCGAGACCTTCACGCTGTGGAATACCTCGCAGAACCCGCATGTCGCCCGTCTCGTCATTTCCGCTTTCATCGGCATGGCGCCGGAGCACAAGCTGCGAGTGATCGCTCCCGACGTCGGCGGCGGCTTCGGATCGAAAATTTTCATCTATCCCGAAGAGGTCGTGGCGCTTTGGGCATCAAGACGGGTTGGGCGGCCAGTCAAGTGGCTTTCCGATCGCTCGGAGGCGTTTCTGGTTGACGCCCACGGACGCGACCACGTTACGCACGCCGAAATGGCGTTGGATGCGGCCGGCAAAATCCTCGGCATCCGCGTCAAGACGATCGCCAATCTCGGCGCCTACATGCAGGTATTCTCGTCGGCGGTGCCGACCTATCTCTACGCCACGCTGTTGTCGGGCCAGTACCAGATCCCGCAGATTTATTGCGAGGTCGACGCGGTCTACACCAACACCAATTCGGTTGACGCCTATCGTGGCGCCGGACGGCCGGAAGCCACTTTCGTGGTCGAGCGGCTTGTCGAAGTTGCGGCGCGGGAACTCCATATCGACCCGGCAGAAATGCGGCGAAGGAATTTCGTCAAAACCTTCCCGCATCAAACGCCGGTGATTTTCGCCTATGACGCCGGCGATTATGACGCTTCGCTCAAGAAGGCGCT
>DAIUEQ010000110.1:0-11873 GCA_036845025.1 Xanthobacteraceae bacterium
CGCACACCTTTGTTGGCCACCGCTTGCAATCAATGCGCGGATCGCGATCGTCCGCGACGAGTTGCGGTCCCATACGGCTGATTAAATCGATAGCCGACAAGAGTGAGCTCGGCGCTATTCTCACAGAGCAAAATGTCCGTTCCTGGCCCTTCGCGTCATTTGCGGCGCGCGACAATTCAGTTGCTGTCGGTCGAAGCGGACACCGGCCCGCTTTATGAGTACGCGGCTTAGGCTTTCTTGAGCGTACTTGCGACGTCCGAAAGCTGCGACCCACAGACAATGGCTTCTCAGTCTGCGCATGGCGTTGACACGACCTCGAGCCCCCAGTCTCCATGTAGCCGGGCATAACCAATCGCAATCAACTAGCGGTCGCGCGGTTCGCCCGAGTTGGACGCCGATCGCCAAATTCGACGGCGAATGCGTCAACGATTCACAGACCGGCTTCAATGAGCGCGCGTCGCGGCGGTCCGGTGCCGCGGCTCCGGCTGTGCGGGCGTGAAACCAAAAAGCCGCGAGAAGATGTTTGGGCCGCCGCCCGATCCCCAAAACTGGTCGGGCACCGCCAACGCCTCCCGGCGAACGGTATTTTCTTTGCGCTCGATCGCGATGTCAGCGACTTTGCGTTCGTCGCTTTTCAAGATCGCCAGCAAAGCCTTGTCTCGGCCATAAACGTCGTCGCGTAATTGAAGCTTGCCGCCGTTGTCGACAAACGCGGTCTGGTAGGTCACGTGGACCGGGATAAAAGTCGGCAGGCGAACTTCAACTTCCGAGTTGCCGAACATGCCGCGAATGCGGCTCTCGGTGTAACCTTCGCGCGGGCGCGCGATCGCCAGCAACACTTCGGCGTATTTCACTGGATCCTCGACGCGCATGCAGCCATGGCTGTTGTCGCGTACCGGCTTGGAGAACAGATATTTTTGGTTTGAGTCGTGCTGGTAGACGAAAAATTTGTTGGGAAAATTGAAGCGCAACTGCCCCAGCGCGTTTTCCGGACCCGGCGGCTGCGAAATATGGATGGTGTTGTTGCGGTTGTAGGTAACGGTGAGGCCCATTCGTTCCAATATCGTGGAGTCCTGCCGCATCAACGGGATGTACTCTTTGGCAGCGATCGTATCCGGGATGTTCCAGGTCGGATTGATGGTGATCGACTTCATTTCGGCGGTCATGATCGGGGTGGGCGTATCCGGCTTGCCATCGACGATTTTCGTCGCCCAAACTTGCCGACCGTTTTGAATGACGTAGAGCATGAAGTCGGGAAGATTGACCATGACGTAAGTATCGCCGAGATCGTGTGGCATCCAGCGCCAACGCTCCATGTTGGCAATGACGACGTCGACGGGCCGACGTGACGGACGAGCGTTGAGCTGATCGACCGTTGCCGCCGTGAGTACGCCTGTCGCTTTCAGTTTGTTGTCCCGCTGGAATCTCTTCACCGCCTCGGCAACCGCTTTGTCGAAAATCTGTCCATCGCCGGTCATCCCGAGGCGTTCGCGCAGTTGCGGGACCCTCGCATCTTCCATGCCGACCGTGAGGACGGGTCCGTCTGGAATCGCAGCCGCGCCGCTGTTCGCCGCCGCGCGAAGTTCCGCGAGCTTAGCCCTGAGGGCTTGATAGGCGGGCGCGTGCGGCTCATAGGCCGCGAGTGCTGCTGTGATCTCGTCAGCGTTGGCCAGGCTGGCCAGGATGTCGGCCGGGGCGGACGGCTTTAATTCATAAAAAATGTCGCCGCTGACGCGCGTCCAATGGACCCGTCCCACTTGCGCGTGGTGAGCGTAATTAGTCACCGCTGTGCTTAGTTTGATCTCGGCGTCGGCCAGCGCCGCCGGACCTGATAGAGGGGCGAAATCCGGCACCGGATAGTCGGCTGGATCGAGACCGTCGGCGCCAACACCGGCAAGATAAGCCATCGCCGCCCGCCCGCGGTCATTGACTTGGCCATCGGTGCTCCACAACGGCGCGTAGCTGCGGGCCGAATAGAACGGCTGCAGCGCGATCTTTGCGGCGTCGCCTTGGAGCGCGTCGCGCAACTGATCCGCGATCCGAGCATTGCTGTCAGCAACGACGGGGACCGGGGCGCCAGCAGGCGCAACGGCGGCCGGCGCCTTATCGCCTTCGGTCGACGCTGCGGGACGCTGCGTAATGTCAGGCACCTCGTCGCCGTCGGTCGAAGCCGCGGGATCGGGTGTTGTTTGCGAATCCGCAGTTCTAACGGGGATAGCCGAAGGCGGCGTAGCGATTTGCCAGCCTGTTTGGCCCACTCGAGGCTCGGACCACCCGCGTGCGTCGGCGGACGCACCTAGAATCGCGACAAGCAAAACCCAGACAATCAATCGGATATCCGGCATTGCGGCCTCGCTCCTGACGGCAGGCGGCACGGTCAGTGAAACTACCGCTTTGTCAAATTTCCTGAAAGCCGCGCGTTAGCCTATCCCGGGGCAAACAAGCTGGGAGGCTTGTTTTTCACTCAGCCCGGCACTCGGCGCCTGGGTGAGGACAAAGACTAAAGTGGCCGCCGCGCGCAACGATTCGGTCGCTGCCGGTCGAGGCGGACATGGCGCGATTTATCAGTATGCGGCCTAGGCTTTCTTGAGCGTCTGCGCGACGTAATCGCGGATGCAGCGCAGCGTCGGTTCGGCGGCCCATGTCTCAGTCGCGATCTTATCGGTCGCCGCACCGGTAGGTTCGACGCCCGCAATTGCGCTTTGGTCTGGGCGAAGCCCGCGAGAGACAACGCGGCAATCGGGCGGCAAATTGGGAATTTTGATCAAGAACCCCCTCTTAGGGTTTCGTTAAGCCCCGTACCAACACCATCGATGGTCGCAGGTCGCGGGCGATTCGGAAACGCGACTGTCTTGCGTTTCGTTGCCGTAATCTGCGGCGCAGTCGTCGCCGTGTCGCAGTCGCCGCGTTGGCGGCACAGTATCACCAAGTCCTGAGTCTCAGCATTTCATTGGCCCGTGCCTACGCGCGGCTCGATGATTCACGAAACTGATGTGGGGATCGCAATGCGGTTTGGCCTTTCCGGCGCGCTGCTCGGCCTTATGCTGGCGGGTTGTGTCGACCGGCCTCCGCAGTTTTACGCAGGGGCTCAGCAGCAAGCTAGATATTCAGCTTGTGTCGACGAGGCCTGCGGTCGACCTCGACTGACAACAAAATCGCTCGTTATGACGACGCCGCCTGCGACAGATAGAGTTCCGGTTCTGGATGTAGAGCCAGTCTGCCGAGGAATCGCCGAGCAAGGCGGCACCACTTTGCACGATCCCCTGATGGCGCACGCACCCAAACCCGAGACAGTGGACCCGAAGAGCGATTGCGTTAATAGCGAACAGCGCATCCGCAATCAGCTAACGACAGCATGGCAAAGGTTCGATGCGGCCGACCGGGCGCATTGCATAAGTGAATCGGAGATGGGCGGGCAATCGAGCTATACCGAATTGATCACCTGCCTCGAAATGGCTCGCGACGTCCGAAAGCTTCACCAGGAGGCGGCGGCTTATCGGTCTGCGCATAACATAGCCGCGACCTCAAGCCCCTAATCTCCTTCTAACGGCACGACGAACCGACGGCCATCGCTAGGACATGAACATTGCCGTGCACCCGACCTCCATCCGCGGTAGTGTGCTGTCGTGGGTTTGCGACAATTATCTGATCGAGGCTCGCGGTCCGAGCGAACGGCTCCACGCCTTTCCTGAGCCGCGGGAAGCCGAATTCCCTGGCGAGGCAACGACACATCATCGTTCGCTTCACGCCTTTGCGAACTCCGCCATCGTCTCCTGCTCGAACGCGAGCGCCTTCTTCACGCTGTCGCGTTGATGCAGGCGATTGTGGTGCGCAACGACGTTCGCATAGCCGTCCACCTTGAAATCGAGCTGCGTGGCGCGGCGCGTGCACCAAAAGAAATGCGCGTCCGGCGCAGTGAAATGATCAAAGAAGAATTCGCGGCCGGCAAGCCGCTTGTCTGCGGCAGCGAAATTCTCCTCCAGCGCCTTCTTTGCCAGCGCACGCGTGGCTTCCTCCGAGCCCGGCGCGTCGCAGAACCTCGTCGGATTGAAGATGCGGGTCAGATGCGGATGGAGGCCGCCGCTGAACCAACCCATCATCGAAATGGCTTCCAGTTCGTCCATTGAATTGGACGGGAGCAGTTGGGCCGCCGGGTAGGTCCGCGCGATATAGCTGTTGATGGCGACGTTTTCGGTCAGCGCGCGCCCTTCGACAATCAGTACGGGCACCTTGTGCAGCGGATTCATCGCCAGATAATCCGGCGTCATGTTCTCGCCCTTGCGCAAGTTGATTTTGCGCACCTCGAACGACGCGCCGGCTTCGTTGAGATTAATCAGCGGTACAAGCGAGCATGCGATCGGCGCGTAGCAAAGCGTGAGTTTCATGGGGCCTCCCGTAACAACCGTTGGTTAGAAACCATACCGGCTTCGCATCAGGCTCGCCATCCTTGCCCGCCAGGCGATAGCCTTGGATCATGCCCCCCCGACCGTCGGCGGGGCGGGTAGTTTCGGGGGCTGCACAAATGTCAGAGCGTGAAGGCCGCAAGTTCTTTTTTTTGCTTCAGGCGATCCTGGCGATGTTGTTCCTCATCGTTGGCATCGCCCTTGCCATCGAAGCTGCGTCCGGCGGGTACGGCATCGGGCTTGTTATTGTTGCGGTGATGGCCAACGGGCCCGGGTTAGTGTTCTTTATTTTGGCGGCACTATCCGCTGCGACGGCGATGCATTTGCGGCCGTGACGCTCGCCCGCGGCGCATGCTGTGACGCCCGGAGGTCGCAAGCGAGCGGCTCCACGCCTTTCCCGAAATCATCGCCGAGCTCGGCTGAGTTTACTGCGGTATGCAGTTGTAAACGCTCGCGGTCCTGATGTCCGGTTCCTGGGTGAAAGCCGGCATCCCGAACCGACACTGTGTTGGTCGAAAACGACCCAAACCAGACATGGCGTGTTTGTCAGCCGTTGCTATTTAATTTCGGCAAGTGGAAATCGTTGTCCGCTGTTGCTGACAGTAGGATTCTGAGCATGCCGATAGATCCTGGAGGCCAGCGGCGGCACCTCCGTTCCGACATAATCGGCCAAGCTGAAATTGCTCACAACGCCATGCATCGCGGCCTCACCGCTGATGCCCTCAGCGATGATCTGGGTGAAAAGGCCATGATCCTTGTAACCCTCTGACGCTTCCTGCTCCGTGGTGGAGGCCGCAAGCAAAGTGGTCCCAATGCTGCGGCTGAGGATAGTGGTCGCTGTGGCGTCGGTCATGCCACCGCTCTGCATCGCCTGCTGCAGCGCGTCGCCGAGTGGCTGCGCGTGACAGGTATCTATGATCACGAGTTTCTTGGAGGCGGGGATATTGGCCAAGAGACCCGCGAGTTGCGCCCTGCCAATCGCTTCGGATTTGAGCGTCTCGGGAGCCCAAGAACTCACATTGGAAGTGATGAGATAATATTCACCGCCGCCGACCACGATTCCGTGGCTCGCCACATAGAACACGAACTCATCATCCGGCCCGGTCGCCGTTTGCATCGCGGTCAACGCCTGCACCACGTGATCCTTGTCGGTCTCGGTCGCCGTGGTCAGAAGCTGTACGTCGAGGTCCTCGAACAGCGATTTGGAATATTGCTTCAGCGTATCGGCAAATAGCTGCGCGTCGGCGACGGAATAACTCAAATTGTTTGCCGGCATCTTGGGAAATTCCTGGATGCCGACCACGACGGCATGCAGGGTTCCGCGCGGCACTCCCGACAGCCGCGCCTCGATCGAGGCGGTGGCGCTGTCGCTTTGCACGCTGTCGTCGGCATTGAAAGCGACCGCCCGCAAATCATTGCGCCCGTCGAGCAGCGGCACCGTGTAGCTGCGCTCGGCCGCGCCCGGCTTGTCGTCCTGGATGACGGCGGAACCGTTGAGAAACACGCGGACCAAGCCGATACCGCCGCCGCCGTCGGTGAGGCGCAGCGTGATTTTGAGCGTCGCTGCATTAGTCGAACGCGGCAGGTCGGCGAGCTCAATGACGGGTGGTGGTTTCTCGGCGCCGAGACTGCCGAAACGAGAGAGCGACACGCCGGCCAGGCTGAGCTTCACCAGATCCGGCCGAAAGAATTTTTCACGATAGGCGCCGATGCCGAACACACGGTTGCCGACGCGGACGTTCAGATATTCTTCCGCCTGCGCCGAAGAAGAGTAGAAAAACCCCACCGGCGTAATGGCGAGATAGGATCCATCTCTGAATGCAACGAACGACACTCGCTCACCGCCAGACGAGCCGTCCCAAAGCTTGACCGAACCATCATTGCTGCCCGAGGCCAGTATGTGCTCAACCGGCGAGAACGCGACGGAGGTGACCTCACCGGAATGTCCATTGAGAATTAGCGGCTGATGCCCGCCGGTCATATCCCAGAGTTGGACTGTGTGATCATAGCTCCCCGAGGCCAGCGACTTTCCGTCGGGCGAGAAGGCGATCGAGAAAACCAAAGAACCGTGCCTGTTTAGGATGCGCGTTTCGCCGCTGGCCATATCCCGGAGTTTCACCATGCCGTCCCAACCGCCCGATGCCAGCGAACGCCCGTCCGGGGAGAATGCGACGGCAGAAACCGGACCCCAATGTTCGCTAGGAATGCGCAGCTCGTGCCTGCTCGCGACGTCCCAGAGCCTGATCTTGTCGTCGCTGCAACCCGCCGCCAAAATAGTGCCGTCGGGCGAGAACGCGACAGAATAGACAGAGGAATGTCCGTTGAGGGTGGCGACCTCGCTCCCGCTCGCTACATCCCAGAGCTTGACCGTATCGTCGCGGCTGCCGGAGGCGATCATCTTGCCATCCGGCGAGAATGCGACGGAGGTGACTCCATCGGTATGTCCGCTGAGAGTGCGCAGCTCGCGCCCGCTCGCCACGTCCCAAAGCCTGACAGTGTCGTCTCGGCTGCCCGAGGCGATCACCTTGCCGTCCAGCGAGACCGCGACGGAGGTGACTTCGTCGACATGTCCGCTGAGAACGCGCAGCTCGTGGCCGCTTCCCCTATCGAGGAGCTTGACCGTGGTATCCTGGGCTGAAGCGATCACCTTGCCGTCGGGCGAGAACGCGACGGAGGTGACCCTATCGACATGTCTGCTGAGAACGCGCGGCTCGCGCCTGCTCGCCACGTCCCAGAGTTTTATGACGCCGCTAAAGCCGCCCGAAGGACGGCCGCTCGAAGCAGAGCCGCTCGAGGCAAGTAGCTTGCCGTCCGGTGAGAAAGCGACGGAGCCACCAATGACGGAATCTGCAGCGAGGGTGCGGACCTTACCGCGGGGCGCCATGTCCCAGAGCTTGACCGAACCATCCCGGCTGCCCGAAGCCAATATACCGCCATCCGGCGAGAACTCGACCGAGGTGACCCGATCAGAATGTCCGTTGAGGGTGTCGACCTGGTGCCTGCTCGCCACGTCCCAGAGCCTGATTGTTTTATCCTCGCTGGCCGAGGCGAGAATGCTTCCGTCCGGCGAGAACGCGACGGAGGTGACCAATTCGGAATGTCCACCGAGAGTGCCGACCTCATCTCCGCTCGCAACGTCCCAGAGCTTGATAGTTTTGTCGCTCGCTGAGGCCACGATGCGCCCGTCCGGCGAAAACGCGGTGGAAGTGATCTGCCCGGACCCGCCGAGGGTGCGCAGCTCGCTTCCGCTTGCCAAGTTCCAGAGCTTGACCGCGCCGTCACGGCCGCCTGAGGCGAGAATGCTTCCGTCCGGCGAAAACGCCACCGAGGTGACCGCAGCGGAATGTCCGCGAAGCGCGGGCAGTTCGCGCCCGGTTGCTACGTCCCAGAGCGAAATTTTCCCGCCGCCGGCGCGCGGAAAAGTTTTCGCGTCGTCTCCGCTCCCCGCGGCCAGCACGCGCCCGTCCGGCGAAAACGCGACGGCGGTGACTTGATCGGAACCACTGAGGGTGCGCAGCTCGCGTCCGCTTGCTACGTCCCAGAGCTTAACGGTGTGATCTTCGGCGCCCGAGGCCAGAGTGTGCCCGTCCGGCGAGAACGCGAGGGACTCGATCGAACCTGAATGTCCCAGTTGGGTGAAGATTTCGGGCTGATCCTGTGCCTGCGCGAACCCAAGGCACGCCCACAGCATTACCAGTACGATTAAGAGTGCAGCACTCAGTGACGTTGCAACGCAATGATGGGTCTGTTGCTCGAAGCGGCGCAAATATGCGCACATTTTCTGCCTCACAGAACGACGGATGCGGAACGCGCATGTGTTAGCATCACGAGTGAGGACCAACAATCGCGTCCTAGCCGGAGCTGGCAAACCTGTATCGCACTTGGCGTGCCACGCGCGACAATTCGGTCGCCGTCGGTCGAAGCGGCCATGGCCCGATTCCATGGGCCCGATTTATGAGTACGCGACCTAAGCTTTCTTCAGCGTGCTTGCGACGTAATCGCGGATGTAGCGCAGGGTCGGCTCCGCCGCCCAAATATCAGCGGCGATTTTGTCGGTCGCCGCACCGGTACGATCGAGACGCTCGCGCGCCTCCGCCCGCAACTGCGCCTTGGTTTGGGCGAATGCCGCCGGCGACAGCGCGGCGAGTTGCTCCGCCGCCGCAATCGCGCTGCGCATGAGTTCGTCCGGCGGAACCACCGCGTCGACCAAGCCGCGTTCCAACGCCGCGTCGACCTCGTAAGTGGCGCCGGTGTAGAGCAACTCCGACAGATGCCGTGCCGGCACCGCGAACCGCATCGTCTCAAAAGCCATCGCCGGAAACGGCACCCCGACCAGGAGTTCGGTAACGCCGATACGACCGTTGGCCCGCGCCATGATGCGCCGATCGGCGGAGCAAGCCAGCACGCAGCCGCCGGCGATAGCGTGACCGTTGATGGCCGCCACAACCGGCTTGGGACAAAAGAACACGGCGCTAAAGGATCGGTGCAACGCCGGAAGGAACTTGCGCACATAGTCCGGCCCGGCGGAACTTAGGCGGATAAGATCGACGCCGGCCGAAAATATCCGGCCCGCCCCGGTGATCACCACGGCGCGCGCCGCCGATTCGGAAATTTGCTCAAAGCACGCCGCCAATTCTTCGCTCAGCTCAATGTCGAGCGCGTTGGCTTTGCCATGGGTAATGGTGACGGTGGCGATGCCGTTATCGTTTTTTAGATCGATCATGTGGGTTTCGTGCTTGCTAGGCGGCGATATTGCCGGGTTCCATCGACGATACCACGGCTCGAACGAGCTGTGAGCACGGGTGGCGCTCGCCTGGGCATGGTTAAGGTTGGCCGATTTCGGTCCGCGCTTTGCGCCAAAAAATCCGCAATTGGGTCACGCTCAGGTCACGCCGGTCTGTTCCTCCATGGGCTGGTGAATCAGCAATGGAGAAGGCAATGCTGAGCTTGCGTGAGGTCACCGCCGGCGCGGTCGTTTTGTTGGTGTCGAGCGTGGCAATCGAAGGCGCCGTCGCCCAGACCGCAACAACTGACGCGCCAGGCAAGCCGCTCCAGCTCCTACGCATTATCGAGGCGCCAGCAAGACCGAAGGCCGTAGCGCACAACCGGATCCATGCCGCATTGCACCGGGTCGCCGCCGTGAGGAGCGTCAAACGGCACACAATTGTCGCGGAAGCCAGGACCGAACAAAGCGCGCCCACCGCTCAAGACGCGATGCCGAGTGTAAGCGCTGACGACGCCGACACGACCGCGCCGGCGAGCTTCGCTGTGGCGGAACCGGCAGCTCGGCCGGCGCCGTCGCCTGGCGCTCCAGTCATGGGACCGCTCGTGATTGGAAATCAGGCCGTCGACGTTGCCTCGCAGGCCGACGTCAATGCCCTCGATCTTGCCGCTGATAAGACCGCCGACGGATCGGCGAATGCCGCGCCCGTCAGTACGACGCCGGACGACGCCGCGCCGAGCGTCAAGATGGCGGCCAAGATGGCGGCTATGTCAGTGCCCGCCGCGACTGTCGTGAGCGATACCGCAACAAAGTCGGATTCCATCAAAGCCGATTTCGCCGCCCCTGCCCCCGAAACCGCCAAAACTGAAACCTTCAAGACTGAGGCCGGCAAGACTGAGGCCGGCAAGACTGAGGCCGGCAAGACTGCTGTCGGCAGTCCTGGCTGGATCGCCCAAGTCATGGCGGCTTTGGCCGGCGCGGTCGCCGCCGGAGCCATCGCCTGGTTTCTCATCGGCGCCGGGCCGCGGCGGGTCTACGGATAAATTTCAGCCGCTGGTCTTTAGCGAACTGAACAGCGTGTAGGCCTCTTTCGGCTTGGCTTTTTGATGCACGACCGCGTTGATCGCGGCGAGCATCGCTTTCGGCGCTTCCGACTGAAAAATATTGCGACCCATGTCGACGCCGGCCGCGCCTTGTAGCACGGCGTTGTATGCCATGGTGAGCGCGTCGAGTTCGGGTAGCTTTTTGCCGCCGGCCATCACGATCGGTACTGGGCACGAAGCGGTGACAGTGTCGAAACCTTCGTCGACATAATAGGTCTTCACATATTGGGCGCCGAGCTCGGCGATGATGCGGCAAGCGAGCCGAAAATATTTGGCGTCGCGCACCATATTTTTGCCGACGGCGGTGACGCCCATGACCGGCATCCCGGCACGTAGCCCGGCATCAACGAGCTTGGTCATGTTGTGAATGGAACGCGTTTCGAATTCGCCGCCAATGAAAACTTGAATGCCGACGCCGGCGGCGTTCAAACGCACCGCGTCGTCCATATCCATCGCAATCTGTTCGTCGGAAAGCTCCTCACGCAAAATGCTCGGGCCGCCGCTCGCGCGCAACACCATGGGTTTGGTCGAGTCCGCCGGGATAAGCGACCGCAAGACGCCGCGGGTGCAGAACAGCGCGTCGCAGGATGGCAATAACGGCACGATCGAAAGATCGATGCGCTCAAGTCCGGTGGTCGGACCCTGAAAGTAGCCGTGATCGATCGCCAGCATCACGGTGCGGCCGCTGGCAGGAGAAAACACGCGCGCCAAGCGGTTTTTCATTCCCCAATCGAGCTGGTGCGAGCCCTTGAGATAAAAGCCCGGCGTCTGCTGCGGCTGGTGGGCCGCATAGCGTTCGCCCTCTTTGTCGACTTCCGGCATTGGCTCCTCGTTGGGTGACGCTCGATAGCGCCTTTCGCAAGATAAGCCATCTATGCATCCCTCTTGCAATGTTCCTGTTTTGTTCTAGTATCGCTCTCCCCTTCAAGGGAGCGCGATGTGACGCTTGGGCCTGGTTTTTCCGTATTGCGTAGCCGCACGGCCGTGGCGGAGGAACTGCGCCGCTTATTGCCGAAAATGGAAGGCGTGAGGAAGGCAGCGCCAATTCCCTTCGGCCTCCCCGCCATCGATCGCTATCTGCCGCAAGGCGGCCTCGCCGGCGGTGCGTTGCACGAGATCGTCCCCGAACCAGACGCGCTGTCGGCAGCCTTTGGTTTTGTGGTGGCGCTGCTGGCTCGTCTGGCGCGCGTGCACACGCTCTTCTTCGTCACCCCGGCTTATGGACTTCGCCGTTACGGCCGCCTGTCCGGCCACGGCGTTGGCGCGCTGGGGCTTGATCCGAACCGTCTCATCGTGGTGGAAACCGCGCGCCGCCAAGACACCTTGTGGGCCATCGAGGAAGCGTTGCATTCGCGCGCGCCCGCCGCCGTCGTCGGCTTAATCGACAAGCTCGACTTGCGCTTGAGTCAAAGATTGCAACTCGCCGCCACCGACGCCGGCCTGCCGCTTTTCCTGCTGCGACCGGCGGAAATTTTGCAATCGAGCGCCGCAGCGACGCGCTGGCGCGTCGACGCGCTGCCCGCCGCGCGCGATCGCTTCGGCCTGATCGCGCGCGCCCGCTGGCGGCTGATGTTGGAACGCTGCCGCAACGGACGCGCAGGCGAATGGATGGTGGAGTACGATCATGTCGCGCATCGTTTCAGT
>DAIUEQ010000111.1:0-7878 GCA_036845025.1 Xanthobacteraceae bacterium
CTTCCTTGCCCTGCTTGGATACGACGGTGACTTTGACTTTGCCTTTTTTGATATAGAAAACCGCATTGGCCTCATCGCCCTGCGAAAAGATGATTTCGCTCTTGCGATGCTTTGCAAGAGTTCGACCCCTGGCCGCGGTATCAAGGAATAGAGCCGGATCGAACCGCCGCCCCTTTGCCGTTTTGGGGGTTATGCCGCGCTCGCTCATTTGAGTTCCCACCAATCTGCGCAATTTACGCGCAATCGCTACGCGGCGCCTGATTAAAATAGCTCGCTTTGTTAGATGATCGTCGTTATCGGCGCTCCGGCGGGTCACGATCGTTGCGGTATTCCTCGATCGCACGCATGATAAGCTTTTTGACACTTTCGATCGTAACGTCATCGCGTCGCTCGATACCGATCTCCTTACTTACGTTCTTGGGTTGTTTGGGCTGGCCGGTCACGTCGAAACCGTCGCCGCAGGTGACCGTGACCGCGCCGCTGCCCGGAACAATCAAATAGGCGCGGCTTTGGTGGCCCTTTCCATAGCCCGACTTGTCTTGCTGACCCTGCTGATCCGTTATGCGGAAAGCAACTGACGCGGGCCGCAAGGTTTGTCCGGTTCGGCCGTACTGCCGAATTTCTACCTTACCGCCGAGCGGCTGCAATTTCTGAGCTGCAGCCTGTAATTGGGGCAGCACCACATCGCTCAATACCGCAATGTCTGCATCGGCTTCGGCCTGCACACGGCTTGCCTCCGTTGGGGCTTCCAATTCTTGGTTGTGTTCAAGCTTCGCTTTCTTGAACGCGTCACCGTAGTCGTCATCGCCACCGGTCATGTTGAAGCCCTTCCTCGTTGCTCGCGTCGGCGGCAGTCCGCCGTACTGGACCTGCTGGCCGTCGTCGAGAATCGTCAAGGCGGCGGCTAAGGCAGCCGTTCATCCTCAGGCGGCGACCTGCTTTCGGAACACAACTCTGGTCGTCACGCCGCCGCACTCAGCACACTCGAATTTGTGAACCGTAAGGTCGTGGCGAGTGGGATGTCGTTCGATGCGCGCGAGCTTTATCGGCTTGCGGCATCTCGGGCAGGTATCATTCATAAACAGGTCAAAAGACATGGCGCGTCCCTTTGTGGGCTCGGTGGCGGATGTGCTCGCACGCAGCCATAGAACTATTTGCAAAAATCCCCGAAATGCCGCGCTCGCGTTGCGTCGCTCTCAACTGCTGTTTCCGTACGCCAAGCACTGTATATGGGGACGGCCATCTCGAATTACGACGACAAACACGCAATCCCGACAATTGGCCGGCGACAAGAGGCTTGCCTTATTCGGTCCGGATTATGCGGACCGACTTTATTTCAGGTGAGCGAGCGCTACCCTCTGTTGGCGCCTCAACTTATCGCCATATACGCTAATTATTTGAGTGATGCATTCAAACGATATTTCCTCGATGTTTTCGAAATGGCACTTACCGATGCCGCAAATCTTGGTGCCGTAAATCTGGGTGCCGTAAATCTGGGTGCCGTAAACCCGAGCAAGCAGCGCTAACGCCGTCAGATCCTTCTTAAGGACACCGGCGCCAAGTGGAATAAGTGTTCCGAGCTCGAACCGGCGCCCCCGCAAGGACGAGCTCGTGACCCTTGCCGGCGTCAAGTACGGCATCGACAACGCGCGAGCTCGGCGCGACCGGAGTGGGAGCTTGGATACGATACGTCTAGAAGCAGATGGCCGCGGGTCGTTCAGCTTCACATTTTCCTCGGCGCGCGGAGAGATGTCCGGGCGCGTCAACGTTGGGACCGAAGGGCCTCCGGACAGGCGATCGACATCGGACAAAGAGCAGGCGGCCAAAAACCAAATTCTGGCGCTGGCCCGCGAACTCGCCCAGACCTGCGAATAGCAGCCTGGTCACAGCGATCACTGCCGAAATGGGAGGGCCGACCATGACGACGGGCTACGGCAACACCAGCCTCGCAATCAAAGTGGGCTATTACGTCTTAGCCGCAGGCGTGGCCGTCTTTGTCGCCATGCTGATCCTGACGGCTTATCCCTAAGCCCGGCTCTGCCATGGCCACGCGAACCACCGAAAAAACCGTGACCTTCTCGCATCCCTTCTTGTTGAAGGGCGTCGATCGGATTTTGGCGGCGGGCGACTATCGCGTTGTGACGGATGAAGAGCTAATCGAACAATTATCATTCCCGGTTTATCGTCGCGTCGCCACTATGATCTTCGTACCGGCGGATTCGCAGAATGCTTCTTCGCTCGAGATGGTGAGCATCGATCCGCGCGACCTTCAGGAGGCGCAAGATCGAGACGCGGAACCACCGCGAACCGCGACATCCCCCAAGTGACGCGATTGATCTAAAGCGGGCACCGCATAGTCCGACGGTATCGGCTGGATTCCCGCTAAAGTATTACAGCCAGCTTGTGGATTTTGACGGCGCGGTGTGGCACGCTGCGTTCGGGAGCGACCAGGCTATTCAATACCGCTCGCCGAACGACCGCCGCCGACCCGCAAGCGATTTCCAACTAACAAACCTTTCTGGACAAAAAGCTGAAAATTCTTACTGCGCTTAAGCCGCCTTCGCTTGTGCGAACAGTCACTGGGTTTAACTTTGCGAAAATCCGACTTGCGAGAGTCCCACTTGTGAAAATCTGTCTCGCAAGAATCTGACTTGCGAACAGCAAGAACAGGAGTGAACCGTGACGAGAATAACCTCTTCGATGATTTTGATGGTTTCGGCCATGCTCGCGATTTTTTGCGGCATCGCTATCGGCGCGCAGGACAAGTACGCGCTGAAATTGGGCAAACTGTCGTTTGGCGATTTCAGGGGCTACGAAAATTGGAAGAACGTCGCGGTCAGCCAGACTGAAAAGCAGTTGAAGGTTATTTTGGCGAACGACCTGATGATCGACGCCTATAAGCGAGGCCTTCCCGCCGACGGCAAGTTTTTCCCCGACGGGGTCAAGATTGTAAAGATCGAATGGTCGTTCAAGAAAAACCCGGTGTCGCCTTATTTCGTACAGGTGCCGGACGCGCTGCAAGCGGTTGACGTCATCGAGAAGGACACCAAGAGATTCCCGGACACCCACGGCTGGGCCTACGCCAACTTCACCTATGACGCCGCGGCCGACACTTTTAAACCTGAGGGAACCGAACCGAACTGCGGATTTGCGTGCCACACCGTGGTGGCGTCGAAAGATTACATCTTTACCGAATATCCCAAGCACTAGCCCGGCGATTTGATCGGCCGAAACGTCGCGATGCCTGCGCCGCGTTTGGTGCGGCGCGGGCGTCTGCTTTTATGCGGCGGGCCGTTCTACTTCCGCTGAGCCGCCCCCGGTGAATCAGCCGCAAAGACCTGCCCGGCCCATCTCGCGCCCCTCAGCGCAAGCGGGTATGATTCATGCACTCCGCTGAACAAACACCACCCGGCGAGGGGCGATGAAGCGGCGCAAACAAGAAACCCGCAAGCGCAAAGTGGCGCCGCGCAAAGCCGCTGTCCGCCCGTCGCGCGGGGCGGCCACGCCGCGAAAGGCTTCGGGCAAATCTGAGAAGACCGAGCTGCAAAACCTTAAGCGCGAACGCGACGACGCCATCGAGCGGCTTAACGCCACGTCGGAAGTGCTACGGGTGATCTCAAGCTCGCCGGGCGATCTTGGACCGGTCTTCGACACTATGCTCGAGGATGCAGTTCGCATTTGCGACGCCAAGTTCGGCAATATCTTTCGCTGGGACGGCGAGGGCTTCCGTCTCCTGGCGACGCATAATACGCCGGCCGCCTATGCCGAAGCACGCAGGCGGACGCCGATGCCTTTCTTACCGAACGATCCTCTCGGCCGCCTGGTGGCAACAAAAACGGTCGTTCATGTTGCCGATATCAACGCGGACGAGAGCTACGTCGAGCACCGCAATTCTGGAATGGCTGCCGCTGCTGAACTCGGCGGTATTCGGACAGTGCTGTTTGTTCCAATGCTGAAAGACAATAAGTTGCTCGGCATCTTCAGCATTTTCCGCCAAGAAGTCCGCCCCTTCACCGACAAGCAAATCGCGCTGGTCGCAAACTTTGCCGCGCAAGCAGTCATCGCCATTGAGAATGCGCGGCTCCTTAGCGAACTGCGCGAATCGCTGGCGCAGCAAACCGCGACCGCCGACGTGTTCAAAGTTATCAGCCGCTCGACGTTCGATTTGCAGACCGTGCTCTCAACCCTTGTTGGATCTGCCGCCCACCTCTGTCTCGCCGACCAAGCGGCCCTCTTTCTGCGAGAGGGTGATGTTTATCGGATGGCTACAACTTTTGGATTTCCAGCCGAAGTGGGGAAGTCGCTAGCTCCGCTGCAGATTGACCGAACCAGCATGACTGGACGTGTTGCGCTGGCGGGAAAGGCCGTTCACGTCCACGACGTATTGGCCGATCCCGAGTATCATGCCTCCGACTACCAGCGGGCATTCGGATATAGGACGAACCTCGGAGTGCCGCTCCTCCGCGAGGGCGCGACGATTGGCGTGTTCGCTCTCGTCCGCACCAAGGTTGACCCGTTCACCGAGAAACAGATCGAACTAGTATCGACGTTCGCCGATCAGGCCGTGATCGCCATCGAAAACGCTCGGCTGTTCGAGGCCGAGCAGCAGCGCACCCGCGAGCTCACTGAATCGCTGGAACGGCAAACGGCGACTTCCGAAGTTTTGGGCGTGATCAGCCGATCCAAGTTTGATCTGCAGCCCATCCTGCAAAGCGTCGTTGATACGGCGGAACGGCTATGCCGCGCCGACCAGACGGTGATTTTCCGGCTGCAGGATGGAGCCTATCGTTTTGCCGCGGGGCATAGCCACACCGCGGAATACCTGGAGCTGGAACGGCAATCGATCATCCTGCCGGGCCACGGTACTCTGATTGGACGCGCCGCGCTGACGCGGCAAGTTGCCCGCATCGACGATGCCTGGTCGGATCCGCTTTACGAGAAACAGGGCGACGCCAGGATTGGCGGCGCCCGCTCGATGATCGGCGTCCCGCTGATGCGCCAGGGGGAGCCGATCGGCGCTATCGGGCTCGCGCGCAGCCGGGTCGAGCCCTTCTCCGACCGCGAGATCGAACTGGTTGTGACATTTGCCGATCAAGCGGTGATCGCCATCGAAAATGCACGGCTGTTCGAGGCCGAGCAGCAGCGCACCCGCGAGCTCACCGAGTCGCTGGAGCAGCAAACGGCGACCGCGGAGGTTCTGGGTGTCATTAGCCGGTCCAAGTTTGAGCTGCAGCCGATTTTACAAAGCGTTGTGGATACCGCGTCGCGGCTTTGTCGAGCGGACGCTTCTGTGATCTTCCGATTGGAAGGTGGAATCTACCAGTTTGCAGCCGGCTACAGCCTAATTCCGGCGTACATGGAACATGAGCGCAGAAACCCGATCTTGCCCGGGCCAGGCACGCTCATCGGCCGTGCCGCCATGAGCCGGCAAATCGTTCAGATCGAAGATGCCTGGACCGACCCTTTATATGAGCAAAAAGCGGCGGCAGGAGTCGGCCGCTCGATGATGGGCGTGCCGTTGATGCGAAATGGCGAACCGATCGGCGTGATCGGGCTCGCCAGAAACCGAGTGGCCCCTTTTACGCAGCGCGAAACCGATCTCGTCGCTACGTTCGCGGACCAGGCGGTGATCGCCATCGAGAATGTTCGGCTGTTCGAGGCCGAGCAGCAGCGCACCTGCGAGCTCACCGAGTCGCTGGAGCAGCAAACGGCGACATCGGAGGTGCTGCGCGTTATCTCAAGTTCGCCGGGCGATCTCGAGTCGGTGTTCGCCGCCATGTTGGAGAACGCGGTGCGTATCTGCGACGCCAAGTTCGGCAATATATACCGGCTGGAAGGCCGGCTTTTGCACCTTGCCGCCGCTTACAACACGCCGCCCGCGCTCGCCGCGCACCGCAAGAACGTACCGATGGGGATCGAGCAGAACCAGCTTGTCGCCCCGATGATGGCAACCAAGTCGCCGAATCAAGTTCTCGATGCCGCGACAGAGGCGGCTTACACGGAGCGGCGCGAACCGGCCGCTGTGACCGCCGTGGAGCTCGGCGGCGTGCGCACCTCTGTCGCCGTGCCGATGCTCAAGGACAACGAGCTGATCGGCTCATTGTCGCTTTATCGCCAGGAAGTGCGGCCGTTTACTGACAAGCAGATCGCGCTGGTCGCGAGCTTCGCCAATCAAGCCGTCATCGCCATTGAGAACGCGCGGCTGCTTACCGAGTTGCGCGAATCCCTCGAACAGCAGACGGCGACGGCCAATGTATTGAGCATCATTTCCGCGTCGCCCGGAGATTTGGCGCCAGTGTTTGACGCCATGCTTGAGAGCGCGACGCGGCTTTGTGAGGCGAACTTCGGCACGCTGCTGCTTCGCGACGGCAATGTTTTGCGAATCGTGGCAAGGCACGTTCCCGCCAATAGCAGCGCGTTTTTTGAGCCGGGCTCGCAACTGGTCTTGGCGGACAACGAGGGTCACCCGCTGGTCCGCGTTCTGGAAACGAAAAGCGTTTTTCATCTAGCCGATTTGCGGGCGGACCCCTCCTACGCCGCCGGCAACCCGCGCGTCGTCGCCTTCGTCGAGAAAGTCGGTTCGCGCACGGCCTTATGTGTGCCGATGATGAAGGATGACGAATGCATCGGCGTCATCGTCACCAGCCGGCCGGAAGTGCGACCGTTTAGCGGCAAGCAGATCGACCTCGTAAAGAATTTCGCGGCACAGGCCGTGATCGCCATCGAGAACACGCGGCTGCTCACAGAGCTGCGCGAGTCGCTGGAGCAGCAGACCGCGACCGCGGACATTTTGCGCGTCATTGCCGCCTCGCCCGGCGACGCAGAAGGGTCGCTGCACAAGATCGCCGAGACCACCGCGCAGCTATTCGATGCCGCCGGCGTCTCCTTCCGTATTGCCGAAGGTGACGAGTTCAAACTGTCGGTCGGTGTCGGCCAGGGCGCCGAACAGATTAGCGATAATCTCTACGCCGACCCGGCACTCCGTCCGACCGTCGGCGGCCGGAACCTGCCGGGAAAGGTTATTCGCGAAAACCGGCAAATCCACTTGCCAGATCTGGACCACCTGGACGGCGAATTCGCAGATTGGCCCGGCCCCCCCGTTGCGCGCAGCGCCGGAATTCGCACCATCCTCGGCACTCCACTGCGGACCAAGGGCAGCGCCATCGGCGCCCTTAACGTTTACCGCAACGTATTGCGGCCATTTGAACTGGCCGAGATGCAATTGCTGCAGACCTTCGCCGACCAGGCCGTCATCGCCATCGAGAACGCCCGGCTACTCACCGAATTGCAAGAGTCGCTGGAGCAACAGACGGCGACCGCCAAGGTGCTGCAGGTGATCTCCGGGTCGGCATTCGACCTACAGACGGTGCTCGACGCGCTTTTGGAATCGGCTGCGCAGCTTTGCGAGGCCGACGCGGCCACGATCTGGCGTCCCGACGGCGATGTCCTTAGGGCAGCCGCGATGTATGGCGGCTCCGCCGAACAAACCGAGTTTTTTAGAAAAAACCCGATCCGCCCCGATGACACCGGAAAAATATCAGGCCGTGTCATACAGCAGCGCAGAACGGTTCATATTGCCGACATTCAAGCGGAACCGGACTTCACCGGCAGCGACTATTACGCCGGCAATCTTCGCACCAGTCTCGGCGTGCCGTTGTCGAGAAATGACGAGGTCATCGGCGTTTTCATTCTGACGCGCCGCACCGTGAGACCCTTCAGCGAGAAGCAGATCGAAGTGGTCGAAACTTTCGCCGACCAGGCGGTGATCGCCATCGAGAACGCGCGGCTGCTCAGCGAATTACGGGAGTCGCTGGAGCAGCAGACCGCTACGTCCGAAGTGCTGGGCGTGATATCGCGCTCTCCGGGCGAACTCGACCC
>DAIUEQ010000111.1:7978-11742 GCA_036845025.1 Xanthobacteraceae bacterium
TCTCGCAACGAAGTCCGTCCCTTCACCGACAAACAGATCGCTGTGGTGACGAACTTCGCCGCGCAGGCCGTCATCGCCATCGAGAACGCGCGGCTGCTCGGCGAATTACGTGAGTCGCTCGAACAGCAGACCGCCACTTCCGAAGTGCTGGGCGTGATATCGCGCTCTCCGGGCGAACTCGAGCCGGTATTTCAGACCATGCTGGACAACGCAGTTCGGATCTGTGGCGCGAAGTTCGGCAACATTTATCGCTACGATAAGGACACGCTCCGGCTCGCCGCGGCGCACAGCAAAACCCCACCGGCCCTTGCTGAGGCGCGCCGCCTGACGCCGCATCACAACATTAAGCGCAACACGCTGATAAGCAAGATGATAGACACGAAAGCGGCAGTTCAGGTGCCAGACGCCTCGGTACTGCAGCAATATGTCGACCGTAGCGACCCCGGCGCCGTCGCTGCCGTCGATCTCGGCGGCGCGCGGAGCGTGCTTGCGGTGCCAATGCTGAAGGACGATGAACTCATCGGATCGCTCACGCTGTACCGCGACGAAGTCCGCCCTTTTTCCGACAAACAGGTCGCGCTCGTTACCGGCTTCGCCGCGCAAGCGGTGATCGCCATCGAAAACGCACGGCTGCTCACGGAGCTGCGGGCCCGCACCGACGAGCTCGCCCGCTCGGTCGAGGAGCTGCGCGCGCTCGGGGAAACCTCGCAAGCGGTCAATTCCACGCTCGATCTCGAAATGGTGTTGAACACCATCGTGACCAAGGCGGCGCAGCTTTCGGGCACAGAAGCCGGCGCGATCTACGTGTTCGACGATAATCAGCGCGAATTCCGCTTGCGCGCCACCGTTGGGATGGAGCAAGGGCTCATCACCGCGCTCGGCGACGCTCATATCCGCTTGGACGATCAAAATATCGGGCTGGTGCTCGCCAATCGCGAGCCGGTTCAGGTCGCCGATCTTGGCGAAGCGGCGCGCTCTCCGGTTGACGATATTGTGCTGCGCTCAGGTTACCGGGCGCGGCTGGCCGCGCCGCTGTTTTCCGGCGACGATATCGTCGGTCTGCTCGTGGTCCGCCGCCGCACGCCCGGCGCGTTCTTAGCGAACACCGTCGACTTGATGAAGACCTTTGCCGCGCAGTCGGCGCTGGCGATCCAGAACGCGCGGCTGTTCCGGGAAATCGACGACAAGGGGCGCGAGCTTGAATTGGCGAGCAGGCACAAATCGCAATTCCTCGCCAATATGAGCCACGAATTGCGCACGCCGCTCAACGCCATTCTTGGCTATACCGAATTGATCCTCGACAACATCTACGGCGAAGCGCCGGAGAAGATGCGCGCGGTGCTGGAGCGGGTCCAGACCAACGGCAAGCATCTCCTCGGACTGATCAACGATGTCCTCGATTTGTCGAAAATCGAGGCCGGGCAGCTGACGCTTTCGCTGAACGACTATTCGCTCGCCGAGTTGGTGCAGGGGGTTTACGTCGCGGTCGAGCCGCTGGCGTCGCGGAAGAATTTGGCATTGACCACGAAAGTCGAAAAGGGCCTGCCGGCCGGACGCGGCGACGAGCGGCGGCTCGCGCAGGTGCTGCTCAATCTGGTCGGCAACGCGATCAAGTTCACCGACAAAGGCGAAGTGGCGATCGAGGCCTCGGCGGCGAACGGCGCATTCAACGTCGCGGTGCGCGATTCCGGTCCCGGCATCGCCGCCGACGACCAAGTGAAAATCTTCGAGGAGTTCCAGCAGGTCGACAACACCTCGACCCGGCAGAAGGGCGGCACCGGCTTGGGCCTCGCTATTTCCAAGCGCATCGTCGAGCTGCATGGCGGCCGCATCCAGGTCGATTCCGAACTTGGCAAGGGCTCGACCTTCACCATCAGGCTGCCGGTGAAAGCCGGTGGCGAGGGGCAAACGGCAGAGAAGGCACCATGAGCAAGCGGATTTTGGTGGTGGAAGATCAGATGGATAACCGGCAGATTCTGCGCGACCTCCTGACCAGCGTCGGCTTCAACCTCGTTGAAGCCGAAGACGGCGCGCAAGGCGTCGCCGCGGCGGAAACGCACCGGCCGGATTTGATCCTGATGGATATCCAGATGCCGGTGCTCGACGGCTACGAGGCGACGCGGCGGATCAAGGCCAATCCCGAGCTCAAGGCGATCCCGATCATTGTGGTGACGTCCTACGCGCTGTCCGGCGACGAGGAAAAGGCGCGCGCCGCCGGCTGCGATGACTACATCACCAAGCCCTACAGTCCTCGCCAGCTGCTGGCGAAGGTCAACGCCCTCTTGAGCTAGCCCGCGCCGGATTTTTTTGCCGATGCATAATCCTCCGCGCATTCTCATTGTCGACGACAACGAGACCAACCGCGACATCCTGCGCACGCGGTTGGGGCCGCACGGCTATGAGCTTCTGGAGGCGGCCGATGGCGAGGAAGCGATCGCCGCCACGCGCGAGCATCATCCCGATCTCATCTTGCTCGACGTCATGATGCCGAAGATCGACGGCATCGAAGTGTGCAAGCGCATCAAAGCCGATGCCGATCTGCCCTTCATCGCCATTATCCTGGTGACGGCGAAAGCCGACACCAAGGACGTGGTTGCCGGCCTCGAGGCCGGCGCCGACGAATACCTCACCAAGCCGCTCGACCAGGCCGCCCTGGTCGCGCGCGTGAAATCGATGCTGCGGGTGAAGGAGTTGACCGACCGTGTCGGCGAGCAGGCCGCCGATCTCGCCAGGTGGAACAAGACGCTCGAGGAGCGCGTGCAAGAGCAAGTCACCCGGATCGAACGTTTAGACCGCTTGAAGCGCTTCCTGCCGCCGCAGGTGGCGGAGCTGATCCTGACGTCGGGCGACGAACGCGTTCTCGACAGTCACCGCCGCGAGGTCACGGTGGTGTTTTGCGACCTGCGCGGCTTCACCGCTTTCTCCGAAACGTCGGAGCCGGAAGAAGTGATGAACATCCTGCGCGAATATCACCAAGCGATCGGCGGAATCATCCACAAGTACGAGGGCACGATCGAGCATTTCGCCGGCGACGGCGTCATGGCGATGCTTAACGATCCGATGCCGTGTCCGGAGCCCTGCGTGCAGGCGGTGCGCATGGCGGCGGAAATGCGCTTAGCCGTCGGCGCGTTGACGGAGAAGTGGCGCAAACACGGTTTCGAGCTCGGCTTCGGCATCGGCATCGCGCATGGCTACGCCACGCTCGGCCGCATCGGATTTGAAGGCCGGTTCGAATATGCCGCCATTGGCGCGGTGCCAAATCTGGCCTCGCGGCTGTGCGATGAAGCCAAGGACGGCCAGATTCTCATCGACAACAAGGTGCGCGCCGCGGTCGAAGCGATTGCCGAACTCGAGCCGCTCGCAGAATTAAAACTCAAAGGCTTTCATCGCCCAATCGCCGCCGCCAATGTGCGGGTGGTTTCCGCCTGATGGGCCTAAATTACCATCCGACTACCGGATGACTGGATTTCCGTCGGCGGAGATTTTTTCCAGATCCTCTTTTTTCAGCTTGGTGTGCGCCAGGGCCGCCTGCTGCGGCAGGGCGCGCAGCCACTTGTTCAGTGAAATTTCCTGGAATTCCGGCGCGACAAACATTTCGAGGAACACCAGGTCCTCATCGCCTGTGTTCTGGACGTAATGGCCGGCCATGGTTGAGACGAAGCCGACATCATTTGCGCTGAAGTCCATCGTGCGGGCCTTTTCCTCACCAGGAAACACCGTCATCCGCCCCTTGCCCTTTATCCAATATTGCCATTCACTGCCAT
>DAIUEQ010000112.1:0-219 GCA_036845025.1 Xanthobacteraceae bacterium
GGCGCTGCGAATTTGCCGCCGACGGCTCCGCCGCCGCCGCACCGCCCGGAAGCGCCGTCGTTTCGCGCGAGAAGTTTGCGGCGCGACTCGATGCGCTGCCCGAAGGTCCGCTTCTTCTGCGCGGCGACAGCGTCGCCTTTCCGCCGGGGGGCTGCGCCTATCTGCACCGCCATCAGGGGCCGGGTATCCGCTGCCTCCTCGAAGGCGGCATCCGCATCG
>DAIUEQ010000112.1:229-11604 GCA_036845025.1 Xanthobacteraceae bacterium
CCATGGCCGCTCGACGTCGTACGGTCCCGGCAGCCCGTGGTTCGAAGCGGGTCCGGAGCCAGTATTCGCGCAAGCCACCGACCGGTCGACCCGTTTCATCAGGACCATGATCCTGCCGCTGGCGTATCTGGCGCGAAGCTCGGTCGAGTATCTGCGCGAGGAGGACAAGGCGAAGCCGAAATCTCAGAGCTATAAGATCTATGCCGACATGCCGCTCTAAGTGGACTTCGGACGGAGAATCGGCGCCTCATAAGGCGGCAGCGGCGGAGCGGGTAATTAAATTCGGGCTTGCTTTTTCCTCCACGCGCAAAGAAGTTGACAGCGGGCGGGTCGTCACCTCGTGATTTCCAGATTGAGCCGGGGCCAATTTCTTGCAGGCGCTGTCATTGCGGCGCTTGGCTTGGCGTATCTGCCGTTGTTCGAATATAAAACCGTTTGGCTCGGACAAGGCGACATACAGGTCTTTTTTCGTGCTGGCTGGGCGATCTGGAGCGGCTTTCCGCTTTATCAGGTCACTGATTACCACGGCTGGAGTTACCATTACCCGCCCACCTTCGCGCTCCTCATGGGTCCGTTTGGCGATCCGCTCCCTGGACATCCCAGGCTTTGGTGGGCGATGCCGTATCCGGTGGCCACGGCCGTCTGGTATCTCCTGAGTGTCGCATTCGCGATCGCCGCGACTCAGACTTGGGCCACGGCGCTGGAACGCACCCGGCCGCTCACGAACCAAACAGAATTTTCGCGATTCGCGCTGCGGTTCGGGTCGTTTGCCGGAGTAATCCCCTACATCGGGGATGGTCTGGCGCGTGGGCAACCGACCACGCTCTTGTTGCTGCTGTGTGTCGGCTTTCTCGTCCTTTACACCGAAAAACGCATGGCGTTCGCCGCGTTTGCGCTTGCGCTTGCTGTCGTCATCAAACTTTTCCCTGTCGCGTTGGTGTTGTTACCGTTGCTGCGACGTGACCTAAAATGCCTGGTGTGGATTGCCATCTGGTGCATTGTTCTTTTGCTTGTTTTACCGGCGATCTGCATCGGAGCTTCGGCGACGGTCGATCTGTACAAAGCGATGTGGGCCGATCACCTCGCCGCGATTCTCAGCGGTTCCTCCAATGCTAAGTTTATTCGCGAGACCGACCCGGGCGGACATGATGTCGTCAGCATTGGCGGCGCATTGGCGCGCATCGCCGCAGGGCGCTGGTTCACGGGACAGCCATTGCCGGCTTGGGCTTCGATCTCTCAGTACGTGTTTGACGCGGGTCTCATCGCCGCGGTCGCTGTTCTTGGCCGCGGCGGTTTCTGGGACTGGCGCCGTCCGCAACCCGCGTCGGCCTATCCGTTGTTGGTCGCTGGAGCGGTGCTCGTTGCCGCCATGCCCATCATGATCACGCTGGCGAAGCCAAATTACGTCACGTTGGAAGTCCCGTTGCTCGGCGTGCTGATCATTGAAACGTGGCGGCGCAGGGGTGAAATCATCGTGACGCCCGGCATGATCGCTTGGGCGGCGTTTGCCTGGTTCGCAATGATCCAGCTTGAGTTGCATTGGGTCGTGTTGATTCTTGCCGCACCGATGACCCTGGCCATCCTTTGGCTCCTCATCAAAGGTCTGGCGCTGATGGCGGAGCTCTCGGCTGAGCCGCACACGCCGTGGCGCCCTGCTGCGGAAGTTTCGCCCGAGGAGCAGCCGGCAACTAGCCACTGAACTGGCGGCGCCATCAAGGCCCGCGGCAGCGAAGCGCTTAGCTTCGTGTTGCCGAAATTCGACCCTTGAGAAGGATTAGTGGTGCCGCGGAAGGGATTCGAACCCCCGACCCCCGCATTACGAATGCGGTGCTCTACCAGCTGAGCTACCGCGGCTTACCGCCGATATTGCTAGATATTCTTTCTCCGCGCCACTGCCGTAGCATCCATTTGCTACCCAAATGCTACATTTTGCAGCGCTGCGGGGTTTCTCTAGCCTCTGCCGCGGCGCCTCGTCAACGCGCCAGTCGGGGTTGGCCTGGAGCGAGTGGCGAACGTGCGCGTCGCTAGTTCCGCGCGACTGCGATGCTCACGCCTTCTCGTAGAGTTCTTTCAGCAGCGGCCGGCAGGCTTCCGCCTGTGCGATGCTTTTGTCGGCGACGCGCCGCGCGCGCTCGCAAAGCTCTTCGATATTCCGGCGCACTCTGGGCGTCCTGCAGCACATCGTAAGGCGATACCGCGGACGCTGGGCAAGCGCGAACAACGGCTTATTGCATTACGGAATCGTCATCATCACCGATTGTTCATCTGCCGAAAATAAAGCTCGGCACGCCGGCCGCGCCGATGCGATGATCGCGAATTATTGGTCCGGCGGCGCTTCGTTGCGGAGCTTGAAACGCTGGATTTTGCCGGTAGCCGTTTTCGGCAGTTCGGCGCGAAACTCGATCCAACGCGGGTATTTGAATGCGGCAAGCTTTTCTCGGCAATGGTCCTGTAGCACGCGCACGGTGCCGTCGCCCGCTTTCTCCTGCGATTTGAGCACGACAAAAGCCTTGGGTTTGATCAAGCCATCGATGTCCGGCCAGCCGACGACGGCGGCTTCGAGCACGGCGGTATGGCTCTGCAACGCCGCCTCGACCTCGAACGGCGAGACATAAATGCCGCCGACCTTGAGCATGTCGTCGCGCCGCCCGCAGTAAACGAAATAGCCGTCTTCATCTTCGATGTATTTGTCGCCGGAGCGGGTCCACTCGCCGAGGAAGGTCGCGCGGGATTGCTCGCGATTATTCCAGTACATGAGTGCCGCGGTCGGCCCGCGCACTTGCAATTCGCCCATTGTGCCGCGTGTCGTGACCACCTGGCCATCGTCGTCGACCAGACGGATGTCATAGCCGGGCAACGGCTTGCCGCTCGTGCCGTATTTCACCTCGCCGGCGCGGTTGGAGAGAAAGATGTGCAGCATTTCGGTTGAGCCGAGGCCATCAAGAAGGTCGATGCCATAGCGCTCGCTCCAGCGCCGGCCGACGTCTGCGGGCAGCGCTTCGCCGGCGCAGATGCAAACGCGCAACTTCACTTCGGCGCGTTGCGGTGCCGCACTGCTGGCGAGAAAGGCAGCGCAAAACGTGGGCACGGCAAAAAACACGGTGACTTGACGTTTTTTGAGAATGTCCGCCACCAGTTCCGGCGTCGGCCGCTGCGGCGACAGGATCGTCGTCGCGCCGGCGGACAGCGGAAAAGTCAGCGCGTTGCCGAGCCCGTAGGCAAAGAACAGTTTCGCCACCGAATAACAGACGTCGCTTTCTTTGATGCCGAGAATCGGCTTGCCGTAGAGATCGTCAGTCAATTTCAGATCGGCGTGAGTGTGCACGGCGGCTTTCGGCTTGCCGGTCGAGCCGGAAGTGTAAAGCCAAAAGCAGATGTCATCTTGTACGGTCGGCGCGGTGATTTGCTCGGGTGGTGCTTCGCCAAGCAAGTCCTCGAAGCGTGGATGACTAAATCCGTTGTCCCCCGAGACGACGACATGCGCGAGATCGGAGCTGGCCCCGATCACATTGGCGAATTTCGGGAAAAGTTCTTCGGAGACGATAAGCGCGCGTGCGCGACTGTCTTCGAGCATGAAGCGGTAGTCGTTTTCGGTCAGGAGCGTGTTGAGCGGGACCGGCACTACGCCGGCCTTGATGGCGCCAAGGAAGGCGGTCGGCCAATCGATGCCATCGAGCAAACAGATGATGATGCGCTCCTCGCGGCGGAGGCCGAGCGAGCGCAGCACGGCGCCGAAGCGGTCGACGCGCTCGGCCAACGCGCCATAGCTCCAGCCTTGGCGCGCATCGATATAGGCGAGCTTGTCGGCGCGGCCAGCCGCCAAATTGCGGTTTAGAATATCGGCGGCGAAGTTGTAGTCGCGCGGCACGGCGGCGTCGGGCACCTGCGCCTGCAAGCTCGACCGAGCGATATTCATCGCGGCGTTTCCTCAAGGCGGGCAGGAGCCTTACGCATGGCCCATTCTTGCCCACCGCAAAGCTATTATGCCGACACCGAAATTTGCCGGCAAGGCAATGTCAGCGCGGCAAAATTGCGCTAAGGAAAACACCGTCAGCAAAAAAGGCCGCCGGAGCCGAATTTGATGTCAAGCCGCGATCGTATTCTTACTACCCACGTTGGCAGTCTGGTTCGCCCTCCCGAACTGACCCGTTACATCGAAGCCATCGATGGCGGCGTCAAAGTCGATCAGGCGGCATTCGATCGCTGTCTGTCGCATTCCGTCGCCGAAGTGGTGAAACAGCAGCACGACGTCGGCGTTGACATCGTGAGCGACGGCGAGTTCGGTAAATTCCGCAGCTGGTCGTTCTACGTGCTCGACCGTCTCGGCGGCATCGAGGAACGCGACATCGAAGTGCCGCGCGGCGCCGGACGCGACCAAAAGAAATTCGCCGATTTCTACGCCGAATATTTTCCGACGCAAAAGCTGCCAAAGCGCGGCACGGTGGTTTGTGTCGGGCCGTTGACCTACAAAGGTCAGGCGGCGCTGCAAAAGGATATCGCCACCTTTAAGGCCGCGCTTAAGGGCGTCGACGTGGCCGACGCGTTCTTGCCCGTCGTTGCGCCGGCCAGCGCCGTGCCGCGGCACAACAACGAATATTACAAGAGCGACGAGGAGTTTTTGTTCAAGCTCGCGGAAGCGTTGCGCGAGGAATACAAGGCGATCATCGACGCCGGACTGATGGTGCAGATCGACGACGCGTTCCTGCCCTATATGTTCGACGTGGCGTTTGCCGCCGACCAGCTCGAGCCATATCGCAAATGGGCGGCTTTGCGCATCGAGGCGCTCAACCATGCGCTCGAGGGATTGCCGGAAGAAAGAATCCGCTACCACATCTGCTGGGGCAGCTTTAACACGCCACACGCCACCGATATTCCGCTCAAGGATATTGTCGATCTCGTCCTGCGCGTGAAAGTGGGCGGCTATTGCATCGAGATGGCCAATCCTCGGCACGAGCATGAATGGCGGGTCTGGGAAGCGGCGAAACTGCCGGCGGGGAGGCAGCTCATTCCCGGCGTCGTCAGCCACGCCACCAACGTTGTCGAACACCCTGAACTCGTCGCGGAACGGCTGGTGCGCCTCGCTCGGCTGGTCGGTCGCGAGAACGTGTTAGGCGGTACCGATTGCGGCTTCGCGCAATCGCCGCACGTCAAGCGCGTTCATCCGTCCATCATGTGGGCGAAGCTCGAAGCGCTGGCCGAGGGTGCGCGCTTGGCCAGCCGCGAGTTGTGGAGCTAAGGTTTTTTTCAGTCAGTAGCAGAGGCCCTTATCATGATTGTCAGTCGCGATCGCATCCTAACCACCCATGTCGGCAGCCTGCCGCGCAATGAGCGTTTGAGCGAACTTTTGGTTCGCCGCGAAGCGGACGAACCTTACGAGGAGGCCGAGCTCGACGCCGAAATGGACAAGGCCGTCCGGCATGTGGTCGCAAAGCAGAAAGAGGCGGGCATCGACAGCGGCAACGACGGCGAGCAGCAGCGCGTCGGCTTTCAGACTTATGTGCCGGAGCGCATGTCGGGCTTCGGCGGCGAATCGAAGCGCCGCCGCGGGCAGGAATTCGAGGAATTTCCCGAGCTGGTACAAAACCTCGCGCGCCGCTTTCCCAATGTGAGCCGCCAGCAGAACGCGCCGCAGGCGCAGGGCGAGCTGCACTATCACGATACGTCGGCGATCGAGCACGAGATCGCGCGGTATCTGCGCATTGCCGGCGAAGGCAAACCGTTCGCAGAAAATTTCATGACCGCGCCGTCGCCGGGAATTATTGCATCCACCATGCTCAACGCCTTCTACGACACCAACGAGGCCTATCTCGCCGCCATCGCGCGCGAGATGCGCCACGAATACTTGGCCATTCACAAAGCCGGACTGGTCCTGCAAATCGACGCCCCCGATCTCGCCATGGATCGCACCATGTTCTATCGCGACGGCACAGACGCCGATTTCATCAAGGCGGTCGAGTTACACGTGGCCATGATCAACAAAGGCATCGCCGGCATCCCGCGCGACCGGGTGCGGCTGCATATTTGCTACGGCAATTGGGAGGGCCCGCACATCCACGACATCGCGCTGGAAAAAATCCTGCCGCCACTCTACGGCGCGGAGGTCGGCGCACTGTCGATCGAATTTTCCAATCCGCGCCACGCGCATGAATATGCGGCGCTCAAGCGCGTGCCGTTTCCCAAGGATATGATCCTCATACCCGGCGTGGTCGAAAGCACGAGCAATTTCGTCGAGCATCCGGAAGTGGTGGCGCGCCGCATCGAAGAAGCGGTCGCGGCTATCGGCGACCGCGAGCGCGTCGTTGCGTCGACCGATTGCGGCTTCGGCACGTTCACACGCCGTGAATGGGTGATCGAGCCGGCGGTGTGGCTGAAGCTTAAATCGATCCGCGACGGCGCCGACATCGCCTCGGCACGGCTGTGGGGACGCAAGACCGCCGCGTAAGCAAAGCATTGCTGTGAGGCTGCCGCGGCTCCAGTCGCGGGCCTATAATGTTCGCGAGTAGGGGGAGGAATGCGTCATGGATGATATCACCCGCGACCCGACAACGATCCGCGCCGAGGACGTCAACCCGCGATACAATTGGGGCCGGCATTTGCCGGCGCTCGGCATCATGGGTGTCGATTTCGAAGAACGCGTCGATTACCGCCGCATGCACCGCTACCGGCTCGGCCGCGCCCAGGCCGCGCTGGAAGCGTCCGATCTCGGCGCGCTGCTGTTGTTCGATGACAACAACATTCGCTATGTCACGTCGACCAAAATCGGCGAGTGGGCGCGCGACAAGCTTTCCCGTTGGACGCTGTTGACGCGCGGCGGCGACCCGATTCTTTGGGATTTTGGCTCTGCCGCGGTCCACCATCGGCTCTATTCGCCTTGGCTCAAGCCGGAGAATTGCAGAGCCGGCCTGGTCGGCTTGCGTGGCACCGTCGATCCTGCCTTCGGCTTGATGAAGCATCACGCCGAGGAAATAGCTTCGATTTTGAAGTCAGCCGGTGTCGCCAAGATGCCGGTCGGTGTCGACATCATCGAACCGCCGATGATGTTCGAGCTGGAAAAGGCCGGGCTCAAGGTCAAAGACGGGCAGCAGGTCATGCTCGAAGCCCGCGAGGTGAAATCGGCCGACGAGATCGCGTTGCTCAATCGCGCAGCCGCCATGGTCGACGGCGCCTACCATCTGATCAACGAAGAGCTCAAGCCCGGTATCCGGGAAAACGACATGGTCGCGCGGGTCAACGAGTTCCTGTATCGCCACGGCTCCGATGACGTCGAAGCCATTAACGCCATTTCCGGCGAGCGCTGCAATCCGCATCCGCACAATTTCACCGACCGGATGGTGCGGCCGGGGGATCAGGTGTTCTTCGATATCCTCCACAGTTTCGTGGGTTACCGGACCTGCTACTACCGCACCTTCAATGTCGGCCGCGCCACGCCATCGCAGCGCGACGCCTATAAGAAATGCCGCGAATGGCTCGATCTCGCGATCGATCTGATCAAGCCCGGTGTGACCACCGACGAAGTGTGCAGCGTGTGGCCGAAAGCGGAGGAATTTGGTTTCCCCGACGAACTGTCGGCGTTCGGGCTGCAATTCGGCCATGGGCTCGGCTTGAACCTGCACGAGCGGCCGATCATCAGCCGGGTCGTTTCGATGGACCATCCGACCGTGATCAAGGAAGGCATGGTGTTCGCGTTGGAGACTTATTGCCCGGCGAGCGACGGGTATTCGGCGGCGCGCATCGAGGAGGAGGTTGTCGTCACCGACAAGGGCCGCACCGTGATCTCGTTGTTTCCGGCTGAGGAGTTGCCGATCGCCGCGAGATATTGAGTACGCGAAGCTTCTCGCGCGGCGTTAGTGCTGGCCGAACAGCTTATTGAGCAGCCAGGAGTCGAGGCTTTCCGGATTTGACTGCGGAGCGCGGCCGCCCGCTGATGCCGGCGCCGCCGCCGACTGGAAGAGCGACGTAATCGGCGATCCGCCGCCTCCGGCGCCCGGCAGGCCGGTGGGCGCAACGCCTTGATGTGCGGCGCGCATGAAGCGGCTCCAAACATCGACCGGCAGGCCGCCGCCGACGGCTTTGCGGGTCGGCGAATTGTCGTCGTTACCGAGCCAGATTCCCGTGACCATGTGCGAGGTGTAGCCGACGAACCAGGCGTCGCGATAATCCTGGCTGGTTCCGGTCTTGCCGGCGGCGGACCAGCCCGGAAGGTCGGCGTGGCGTCCCGTGCCGCTCGCGATGGTCTCGTGCAGCATCGAATTCATCATCGCCACATAGCGGGCATCGACAATGCGGCCGACCGCCTGCGTCGCGCGTGCATAAAGGATGGTTCCGTCCGTCCCTTTTATCCTCTCGATCGCGTGCGGCACGGCGGCAAACCCGCCGTTGGCGAAGGGTGCGTAAGCAGACACGAGTTCGAGCGGCGACACTCCCGAAGTGCCGAGCGCGAGCGACGGATTGGGGTCGAGTTTTGAATCGATTCCCAGGCGGTAGGCGGTGCGCGCCACCGCGGCGGGGCCAACCTCCAGGATCAGGCGCACGGAAACGGTGTTGAGCGAATTGGCGAGCGCCGTCGTCAACGTCACCGGGCCCATGAATTCGTGCTCGTAGTTTTCCGGTTTCCAGCCCTTGACGCTAATCGGCCCGTCGTCGCGTACGGTATCCGGCGTCAGGCCGTGCTCCAGCGCCGTGAGGTAGACGAACGGCTTAAACGCCGAGCCCGGCTGGCGCTTGGCGGCGATCGCGCGATTAAACTGGCTTTCGGCGTAGCTTCGGCCGCCGACCAAGGCGCGTACAATGCCGTCCGGCGTCATCGCCACGATCGCGCCTTCGCTGATGCCGAATTTTTCGCCCTTCTCGCGCAATGCGTCGTCGAGCGCGTGTTCGGCCGCGCCTTGCAGCGCCGGATCGATCGAGGTCTCGACGACGATATCCTCCTCGAATCGGCCGACATAGTCGTTGACCGCGTCCATGACCCAATCGGCCACGTAGTTGAGCGAGTCGGCGCCGGCCGGCTTAACCGCCCGCGCGGGATGGGCGAGCGCGAGTTTTTCCGCGTCCTCTCCGATCAGTTTCTGGTCCGCCATGTCGGCGAGCACCACACGAGCGCGACGTTCCGCGCCGTCCGGATTATGGCTTGGCGCCAACCGCGACGGTGATTGGACCAGCCCGGCGAGGAGTGCAGCTTCAGCGACCGTCAATTGCCGTGCCGACTTTCCGAAATAACGCTGCGCGGCAGCTTCGATGCCATAGGCGCCGGAGCCGAAATAGACGCGGTTGAGATAGAGCTCGAGGATCTGCGATTTGGTGAAGCGGTGTTCGAGCCAGAAGGCGAGCGCAACTTCCTGTAGTTTGCGCGAGACCGTGCGCTCCTGGGTGAGAAACAGATTTTTCGCCAGCTGCTGGGTGATGGTCGATCCGCCCTGCGCGTTGCCGCGGCGGACCACGTCGTGCAGCAGCGCGCGTAGAATCCCCAGTGGGTCGACGCCGTGATGCGAGTAGAAGCGGCGATCCTCGATGGCGATGAAGGCCTTCGGTACATAATCCGGTAGCTCGCGTAGCGTGACCGCCGCGCCGCCCATGTCGCCGCGGGTGGCAAGCGTCGTGCCGCCGGCGCCGAGGATAAGGACTGACGGCGGCCGTTTGGGAATTTCGAGTGACTGAATAGGGGGAAGGTGAGCGCCGATCCAGATCACCAGACCGATAGCGGCGATGATCGCCCACACCGCCAAAACCGCGCCCCAATAAAACATGCTGCCCAGCGCGGAACGCCGGCCGCCGGAGCGGCGGCGCTTGCGCACTTCGCGGGGGGCGAAATCGTCGCGCCGGCGGCGGTTGCCGTTGTCGCGGCCCGACGGCGGACCGCCGGTACGGTCCTGCGGCCGCAAGCGGAGTTCAAGGCGCGCGGGATTCCGCGCACGCTTGCGGCCCGCTCCTTGCCACGCCATGTCCCGTCCTCAGCAAAATCGTGCCGAGCGACGGTAGAGAACGCGGTTTAAGGGCCGGTTACTGCCGCGCCGCGACAGGCTGGTCGGCTGCGGCGGTGGGCGGTTAGGTCTCGCTGCCCGGAAGCGTGAATAGGGCCAACAGCGGCCGCTTGATCGCGGCTTGCCGCGTCGGGGCAGTGATTTGGGCGCCGAGGAGATCGGTGACGTAAAACACGTCGACGACGCGCTCGCCGAATGTCGCGACGTGAGCCGACGCGATGTTGAGGTTGAGCTTGGACAGCGTGGTGGTGAGTTCGTACAGCAGTCCCGGCCGATCGAGCCCGGTGACCTCGACCACGGTGTAACGTTGCGACCATTGATTGTTGATGGTCACTTCCGGTTCGATGGCGAAAGCCCGCAGCCGGCCTTTCGCCGGTGCCCGCTTGGCGACGACGTCCGGCAGCTTGATTTCGCCGCGCAACGCCTTCTCGATGACGTCGACCACCCGCGCCGCGCGCCGCGCTTCGTCATCCTCTTGTTCGAACTCGCGGGTCACCGAAATGGTATCGAGGGCAAGTCCATCGGTGGTGGTGTAAATTTGCGCGTCGACGATGTTGGCACCGGCGAGCGCGCAAGCTCCGGCAACGATCGAAAGTAGCCACGGATGGTCGGGCGCGTAAACCGTAAGTTCGGTTACGCCGCGCGCCGCATCGAAGCCAACGTCGATGGCGAGCCTTTTGCCGGCGGCATCGGAATCGCGGACAAAACGCGCGTGCGCAAGCTTGTGCGGCAGGTCGACCTTGAGCCAGTAAGCCGGATAGTGCCGCGCGGCGTAGGCTTCGATTTCGTCAGGCGGCCAACCGGCAATCGCGTCGCGGAATTCCGCCTTCGCCGCGGCGACCCGCTGGCCGCGATTGACTTCGGAAAAGCCGCCCGTAAGCACCGGCTCGGTCTCGTAATAGAGCGTGCGCAAAAGCTGGGCTTTCCATCCGTTCCATACGCCGGGACCGACCGCGCGGATGTCGGCGGTGGTCAAAATCGCCAACAGCTTCATCCGCTCCAGCGACTGCACCACGGCGGCAAAATTCTCGATGGTTCTGCGGTCGGAAAGATCGCGCGACTGGGCGACCGTCGACATCACCAAATGCACTTCCACCAGCCACGCTACGAGTTCGGTCTCGGCGGCATTCAGGCCCAGGCGCGGACACAGCCGCCGGGCAATGCGCGCGCCGGCGATGGAATGATCTTCGACGCGTCCCTTGGCGATATCGTGCAAAAACAGCGTGACGTAGAGCAGTCTTCGGTGTTCCGGCTGGATGGTGTCGAACAGCTCGCTGGCGAAGCTTAAGTCCGGCGCGGCGTGCCGCTCGATTTCGTTGAGGATGCCGATGCAGCGCAGCAGGTGCTCGTCCACCGTATAGTGGTGATACATATTGAACTGCATCATCGCTACGATGC
>DAIUEQ010000113.1:0-11602 GCA_036845025.1 Xanthobacteraceae bacterium
CCAGTTCCAACAATACGAAACCCATCCCGCTCGCTATTGACTCGCACACTATAATACGCAATTATTTGCATGCGTATTCACGCAGGGCGGCCTGTCTGTGTTAACCGCGAAGGGGATGGAAATGACCAGGGAAATCTTGCGAATCTCGTTCTTGGCAACCGCCGTGATTGCCGCGGGCACTTTGCCGGTGATGGCGGATGCAGCATCTGACGGCTTGGCAAAGGCGAAGCAGGAGCTTGCTGTTTACACGCAAAAGCCGGTGTTCAAGGCTCCGGGGGAGGCGTTTGATGCCAAGGCTTGCGCCAACGGTAAAAAGCAACTGTCGATTCCAAACTCGAGCACCAATCCGTTTCTGAAGGGTATTATCGATCGCGAGAAAAAGGCCGGCGCGGAAATCGGTCTCCAAGTCAAAGAATGGGAAAACCAAGGGCAACCCAGCCAATGGGTTCAGGGGATGGAGTTCGCTATCCGAGATAAGTACGACATTGTCGATCTGATTTCCGGCATCGATCCTTCCACGATCGAGCCGCAGGTTAAGGCCGCGAAAGACGCTGGCGTCAAAGTGATGACGTCGCATTTTTACGATCCGTCGGACAAGCAAAACCCGTTGGTTTCGAGCTCGCTGACCATTGGCTTTGGCGAGATCGGCACGATCCTCGCGAATTGGGCGTCCGTGACGACCGATGGCAAGGCGAATATCGCTCTAATCGTGTCGGACGAAGTCCCGCCGACCAAGCCGTTGGTCGCGGGCTTCAAGAGCAAACTCGCCGCAAATTGCCCGAACTGCAAGATCGTCCAAGAGATCAACGTCGGTGTCACCGAATGGGCCACCAAGATACAAGCTTCCGTTCAATCGGTGGTGCAGGCACATCCCGAAGTAAACGTCGTCATTCCGATCTACGATTCGATGTCGCAGTTCGTCGTCCCGGCGCTTCGGCTGACCGGCAAAACCGGCACACTGAAGGTCGGCACATTCAACGGAACACCATTCGTCCTCGACTACATTCAGCAAGGATCGGTGGACATGGACATCGGTGAGAGCCTCGACTGGATTGCCTATGCCACGGTCGACGGCCACGTGCGCGATCTTTGCGGCTTGAAATCGCCGGCGGC
Source organism: Xanthobacteraceae bacterium (assembly GCA_036845025.1). Lineage (GTDB taxonomy): Bacteria > Pseudomonadota > Alphaproteobacteria > Rhizobiales > Xanthobacteraceae > BOG-931. The sequence continues at coordinate 1,114 of DAIUEQ010000113.1, forward strand.
CCTGAATGTCCCATTCTATATCTTCGATAAGTCCAATGCGAAGGACGCGGGAGTACCGGCCGGTTACGACACGGGCTATGGCAACGCTTATATCTCCGGCTTCCACGAGGTATGGAAGCTTCACTAGGATGCATAATGTCGACGCTGTCGACGCCACTTAATCACGTTGTTTCAGGACCGGGGGCGGGTAAACCGCTCCCGGTTCTTCATGTAACCGACATCGCAAAGAGTTTCGGCGGCGCCAAAGCTCTCGCCGGGATTTCGTTTGAGGTTTTGCCTGGTGAAGTACACGGTCTTCTGGGAAAAAACGGCTCTGGCAAATCGACCCTCGTGAGAATCCTCGCCGGATTTCATGCCCCTGATCCCGGCGGTAAATTAAAGTTCAATGGCAAGACTGTTGATCTTCCTCTCAAGGCCGGTGACTTTCGACGGCTTGGCATGAGTTTCGTGCATCAAAATCTTGGTCTCGTCCCTTCCCTCACCGTTCTCGAAAATTTGCGTTTTGCGGATCTGACGACGAAACCCGCACCGTTCATAAATTGGCGTAGCGAACGTAAGGCGGCGATTGAAGCTCTCGGACGCTTTGACTTAGCGATTGATCCAGATGAACGCGTCGCTCGGCTATCGCCGGTTGAACGCGCGTTGCTTGCAATCGTTCGCGCCTTCGAGGAGATACGCGCGGAGTGCTCCGCAACCGGGAAGCCTGGTCTCGTACTTTTGGACGAACCTACCCCCTTTCTGCCGCGCGAGGGCGTCGAAAAGCTCTTTACGTTGATGCGATCAATCGCCTCGACAGGCTCCAGCGTCATATTTATTTCGCACGATATCGAAGAGGTGATGGCGATCACCGACCGCATCACGGTGTTGCGTGACGGCCTTGTCGCCGGGGAATTAACAACCGCCGGTGCAACGCACGGACAAGTCGTCGATCTCATCGTCGGTCGGACCTTGGCGAAACGAGCGACGCCTGCCTACGCAAAGCCGGTCGACACGGGCGAACCGTTCATCAGGGTTGAAAATCTCGCCGGTGGATCTCTGTGCGAGACGAGCTTCGCGGTTGGGCGAGGCGAAATCCTGGGATTAACGGGACTGATCGGCTCTGGCTATGAAGAGGCGCCATATCTGATCTTCGGCGCCAGGCCCGGTCGTTCTGGCATTCTGCATTTGACGGCCGACGCTAAGGCTGTCCCGATCGGACGCATGTCGCCCGATCGTGCGCTCGCGCTTGATTTCGCCCTTTTGCCCGGCGACAGGCAAAATGCGAGCGGCGTAGACAGCCTGTCGATCGCGGACAATATGCTCCTACCCGACGTAACTCGATTTTTCCGCGGTGGCTTTCTTCGGCCTGCTGCCATGATGCGGGAAGCCTACGCGCTAGGCGAGCGGTACGAGGTGCGGCCGAACACTCCACCCGCAAAACTCTCGACGTTATCCGGAGGCAACGCCCAAAAGGTTTTGATCGCCAGATGGATGAATCGTAATCCCAGATTGCTGCTCCTGGACGAACCGACACAGGGCGTCGACGTGGGCACACGCGTCCAAATCTATGCTGCGTTGAAGGCCGCAGCTTCCTCCGGAACGTCTGTTGTTTGTGCCAGTTCGGATGTCGAGCAACTTGCCGAGATCTGTGACCGCGTTCTGGTGTTTGCCAGAGGACAAATTTGCCGCGAGATTACCGGCCCGGAGCTGACCAAGGACGGCATCGCTGAAGCCTGCTACGCGTCGCTCGACGCCTCGGACGAAACCGGATCTCGTGCGGTTACCAATTGGCAATGACGGAAGCAGCAGACAAATCAACTATGGCACGGCGGACCGACTTTCGGTTTTGGCACTTCTTCGAACGCATCGCGTTGTTGTTCGTTTGGTTCGTTCTGATTGCGGTCTATGGCGCGGCAATGCCGCAGTCGTTCCTGACATGGGGCAATTTCGCGATCTTATTCGCGTCATACGCGCCCGCCGCGATGCTCGCGCTTGCCATCATCGTGCCACTGACAGCAGGCGATTATGACCTCTCCGTGGGTGCAACGCTGACGTTGTGCTCGGCAATCATTGGCGTACTCAACGTTTGGCACCACCTACCGATCCTACTAGTACTCGCCGTCGCCCTCGCGGTTGGAATTCTCGCCGGGTTGGTCAACGCGCTGTTTATCTTGTTCTTCAGGATACCTTCGCTCGTGGTGACACTGGGCACTACGTCAGTGATGACAGGCTTGGCCCAGTGGATTACCAACTCGTCAACAATTGGCGGCATCGACAATGCGCTGGTCATGGCCGTCGTCGGCGGCCGCTTGCTGGGCGTTCCTTATGCTTTTTACTACGCGTTGGGCGCCGCGATCTTGATGTGGTACGTGTTCGACTATACGCCCCTCGGCAGACGTCTTTTGTTTGTCGGTCGCGGCCGTGAGGTTGCACGGCTCAATGGTATCGCCGTGGACCGGGTGCGGCTAGGCGCGCTCATCGCTTCCGGCGTGTTATCGGCGGCCGCTGGAATTCTCTATGCGGGAGTTCTCGGGTCCGCCGATCCCTATTCGGGGCTGAATTTTCTGTTGCCGGCATTTGCTGCCGCTTTTCTCGGTGCAACGACGATCTTGCCCGGCCGCTTCAACCCCTGGGGGGTCATCGTCGCGGTCTATTTTCTTGCGACCGGCATCACCGGGCTCGCGATGCTCGGAATTCCGCTCTGGGTAACGAACGTGTTCAACGGCGGCGCCCTAATACTCGCCGTCACAGTATCCCAGCTAACCCGCGGGCGTGACGCGATCGAAATCGGCTAGACCGCACCGGACGTTGCCCTTTGGGGGATTGCTTATCGCGGCTATTTACGCCGGCGGCGGCAGGAACATGACTTCGTGTTTGGCCGACAGCGCCACGACGTCGGGCGGGTTCTGCTCTTTCATGCTGTGAATGGCCCAGAACAGGTCGTAGAGCTTGCGAGTCGGGGTCACCCAGAAGAAGCATTTGATGACTTGATCCGACTTGTTGAACAGTCCGTGGGGAATGTTCATCGGCAGCCGGATCACATCGCCGGCGGTCGCAACATAGTCGTGGCCTTCGAGCACGAGGTCCATCCGGCCCTCAAGCATGTATATGAACTCGTCTTGGGTCGGATGTATGTGCGGCGGCACAAAAGTGCCCGGAGGAAAGGTGGCGTGCCAGGCAAACGAGTTTTCGCTCAACTGCTTCGGCACGTAGGTTTGACCAAGAATATTCCAGGAAATGCCGTCGATACCCGTACCAGCCTTGGTGACGCCTCCGGTCATTGCACTCATCTCACCCCTCGCTCAAAAGCGCTGTGCACACTGCGCGCCGCTATTCAAGCATGGGCGGCCACGAGCGCCAATGTTGACTTGCCGCGTTCGCTCGACAGCGTAAATTTGCCTCAGGCCCACGCCCACTATTAATCCGCCTGCCGTCCTTCCCAAGGCCACTGGTTTAAACCTAAACTATCGCCCAACTTTAAGGGAGCCGGATTATGGGCAAGCTAACAGTAAGTGTCGCAATCGCGGCCGCGCTGGGATGTTGTTGGGCGGCAGGTGCCCAGGCCGAGGACAATCTCAAAGTCGGCCTCATTACCACCCTGTCGGGACCGCCCGCTGTGCTTGGGCAGCAATTGCGCAACGGATTTTCGCTAGCGCTCAAGCAACTCGGCGGCAAGCTTGGCGGCCGTGAAACCGACCTCGTCGTCGCCGACGACGAACTTAAACCCGACGTCGCCGTGACCAAGGTCAAGGCTCTGCTCGACCGCGACAAGGTCGACTTCGTGGTCGGACCGATCTTTTCCAACATTCTCGGCGCAATCGAAAAACCGGTGACCGAAGCCGGCGTCTTTCTCATCAGCCCAAATGCCGGAACTTCGACCTTCGCCGGCAAAGAATGCAACCCGAACCTATTCGTCACCTCCTATCAGAACGACCAGGTGCACGAGGTGCTCGGTGAGTACGCCCAGTCTTCCGGCATGAAGAAAGTCATCATAATTGTGCCGAACTATCAGGCCGGCAAGGACGCCGCCGCCGGCTTCAAGCACAAGTTCACCGGCGAGGTGCTTGACGAAATGTACGTACCGCTTGGCCAACTCGACTATTCCGCCGAGCTGACCCGGATCGCCGCGGCAAGTCCAGACGCCGTCTTCGCCTTTCTACCCGGCGGCATGGGCGTGAATTTCGTCAAACAGTATCGGCAGGCCGGCCTCGCTGACAAAATCCCGTTCCTCTCCGCATTCACCGTCGATGAATCGACGCTGCCGGCGCAGCAGGACGCCGCCCTCGGCATGTATAGCGGCGCCAATTGGGCGCCCAATCTTGATAACCCGCAGAACAAGGCGTTCGTCGACGCCTATCTGAAAGAGTACAACGCCGTGCCGGCGACCTACGCGTTTCAGGCCTACGACACCGCGCTCCTGATCGACAGCGCCGTTCGCGCCGTCAAAGGCAACGTCGCCGACAAGGATGCGTTGCGCGCGGCGCTGCAAAAGGCCGACTTCAGGTCGCTTCGCGGCGACTTCAAGTTCAACACCAACCATTACCCGATTCAGAACTTCTACCTGGCCAAGGTCGCCAAACGTGCTGACGGAAAATACGAGACCGAGATTGTCAAGACGGTGTTCTCCAATTACGGCGACTCTTACGCCAAAGATTGTCCGATGAAGTGACGGACGGCGCGGATGATCCTCCGCTCCGTCGCGCTTCGCGGGAGCGGATGAAAAATGTCGAGCACGCTGTTTCTGGTCCAGGCCCTCAACGGACTCCAGCTCGGCGTTCTTCTATTTCTCATCGCGGCGGGATTGACGCTCGTCTTTGGCGTGATGGACTTCATCAATCTCGCACACGGCGTCCAATATATGCTCGGCGCCTATCTCGCCGTGGCGTTTTATGGCGTGCTCGATAATTTTCTGGTGGCGCTGGTGCTGGCGCTGCTCGCGGCGCTCGCCTTCGGGCTCCTCCTGGAATTTCTCGTCTTCCGCCATCTCTATGCGCGCGACCATCTCGACCAGGTGATTGCCACGTTCGGCATCATCCTGTTCCTGAATCACGCGGTGCGTTTGGTTTGGGGCGCGGCGCCGCTCACGCTGCCGGTACCGGAATTTTTTACCGGCTCCATCAGCCTGATGGCAGGGCTGCTATATCCGGTTTGGCGGCTCGTCATCATCGCCGCCGGGCTTGGCGTCGCCGCCCTGCTCTACCTCCTGGTATCGTTTACCAGGATCGGCATGCTGGTGCGTGCCGGCTCGACCAACGCCGCAATGGTCTCGGCGCTCGGCGTCAACATCGAGCGGCTTTTCATGTTCGTCTTCGGCTTCGGCAGTATGCTTGCCGGCTTTGCCGGCATCATGATCGCGCCAATCATTTCGGTCGAACCCGGCATGGGGACCAACATCCTCATTCTCGCGTTCGTAGTGATCGTTATCGGCGGCATCGGCTCAATTCGGGGTGCGTTCGTCGCCGCGCTGTTGATCGGCCTGGTCGATACGCTGGGGCGTTCGTTTTCGGTCGATATTCTGCGTCTCTTCATGGCGCCGTCGCCGGCGCGTATGGTCGGCCCGGCACTGGCCTCGATGCTGATCTATGTGCTGATGGCGATTGTACTCTACGTGCGGCCGTCCGGGCTATTTCCAGCGAGAGGCCGCTGATGGCGAGCACGCTCGCTGCCGAGGCGGCCGATCCCGAACCACCCCGTACGCGCCGGATCATTCTGCCCGCGGCAATTTTTCTGATCTTGGCGCTGCTGCCGATACCCGCCGCGCTGACGCACCAACAATACCTCGTCGATCTTGCGACCCGCGTCATGGTGTATGCGGTCGCTGCGGTCGCGCTCGATCTTGTGGTCGGTTGCGGCGGACTGATTTCCTTTGGCCATGCCGCATTCATCGGGATCGGCGCCTATGCCGTCGGCATTTTGTCCGCTCACGGCATCGGCGACGCGCTGGTCGCCCTGCCAACGGCGATTATCGCAGCCATGCTGTTCGCCTGGCTGACCGGCATTGTTTGTCTGCGCACCAAAGGCGTCTATTTCATCATGATCACGCTCGCTTTCGGACAGATGATCTTTTTCGTCGCCACATCGCTTGCGCCCTATGGCGGCGACAACGGACTGACGATCGCCGCGCGCAATACCATCGCCGGCGCGGCGTTACTGAAAAGCGATCGCGCGTTTTATTACTTCACGCTTATTTTCCTGCTCGCGACTTATCTGTTTTGCCGCACGCTCGTCGCCTCGCGCTTCGGCCGCGTGCTGCGCGGCGGCAAGGAGAACACGACGCGGATGGCGACCATCGGCTTCACCATTCGTCGCTTTCAGCTCGTCGCCTACATCATCACCGGTGGCCTCGGCGGCTTGTCCGGATTTCTGCTTGCCAACTCGGCTGAATTTGTGAGCCCGGCCTATATGTCGTGGCAGCAATCCGGCGAATTGATTGTAATGGTCATTCTAGGCGGGCTTGGCACGCTCCATGGCGCGATTATCGGCACCGCCGTCTATCTCGTCGTCGAGGAATGGCTCTCCGGCATCACCGAAAACTGGCAGGTGATATTCGGGCCGCTTCTGGTCTTGGCCGTGCTGTTCGCGCGCGGTGGCCTTCTGGGTGTGGGCGCGAAGCTGCGACGGCATCTTGCCGAGGGCGACGGCAATGGCTGAACCGCATCTGCACTTGCAGGGTTTGTGCAAGAGTTTCGGCAGCCTGGTCGTGACCGACGACGTCACGCTCGACGTCCATGCCGGCGAAATGCATGCGCTGATCGGCCCGAACGGCGCCGGTAAGACGACGCTGATCAACCAAATGTCCGGGTTGATTGCGCCTGACGCCGGCACGGTCCTTTTTGCCGGCGATGACATCACCGCGCTGCCGCCGGAAACCCGGGCGTTGCGCGGCATGTCGCGGACCTTCCAAATCAGTTCGATCCTGCCCGGCTTTGCGGTGGTGGAGAACGTCGCGCTCGCGGTGCAGGCGCGAACTGGATCGAGCTTCCGCTTTTTCGGCGACGCCGCCGACGAACCCGCGCTAAACATTCCCGCCATGGCCGCGCTCGAAACGGCCGGCATCGCCGACCGCGCGAACGCGCGCGCCGGCGAGCTTTCCCACGGCGAGAAGCGGGCGCTCGAACTCGCGATCGCGCTTGCCATGCAGCCGCAGCTCCTTTTGCTCGACGAACCGATGGCCGGAATCGGTCGCGATGAAACCGAGCGCTTAGTGAATTTGTTGCTCCGGCTCAAAGGACAATTGACCATGGTCTTGGTCGAGCACGACATGGCCGCGGTGTTCGCGCTGGCCGACCGCATCTCGGTTCTGATCCGAGGCCGGCTGCTTACTACCGGTTCGCCCGCGCAAGTGCGCGCCGACCCGCAGGTCGTCACTGCTTATCTCGGCGAGCAAATGGAGTGAAGCCGGAGTGCTGACGGTCGAGAAACTGCAAGCCGCTTATGGCGCAGCGCGCGTGCTGTTCGACGTCACCTTGAGCGTCGGCGAAGGTGAAGTGGTCACGCTCCTTGGCCGCAACGGCATGGGCAAGACCACGACAATCTCCGCTATCATGGGTCTGCTGCGTGTCAGCGGCGGAAGCATCATGTTCGGCGATGCGCGGCTGAACGGCTTGCCGCCCTACCGCGTCGCCCAGGCCGGGTTAGGTCTCGTGCCCGAGGGTCGGCATATTTTTCCGACGCTCAATGTCGAGGAAAACCTGATTGCGACTGCTGCCGCGCGCTTCGGACAGCCGCGCTGGCGCCTCGACGATATCTATCGGCTGTTCCCAGTCCTGGCCGAGCGGCGCCGCAACATGGGCAACGAACTTTCCGGGGGCGAGCAACAAATGCTTGCGATCGGCCGCAGCCTGATGACCAACCCAAAGCTTCTCATTCTCGACGAAGCAACCGAAGGTTTGGCGCCACTGATCCGCAACGAAATCTGGGCGAGCCTCAAGCGGCTCAAAGCCGAGGGCCAAGCGATCCTGCTTGTCGATAAACATATCGACGCGCTGATGAAGCTCGCCGACCGCCATGTGGTGATCGAAAAAGGTTTTACCGTCTGGTCGGGCTCATCGGCGGCGCTGGCCTCCGATCCGACCGTTCGCCAGCGTTATTTGCAGGTGTGAAACTGCCGCGTCCTCGCCGACGTCCGCGGCTAATCTGGAACGACTGCCGTGGTCTCGATCTCGAGCCTTGCTTCCGGCTCGACCAATCGCGTTACGGCGACTAGCGCCATGGTCGGATAATGGTCGCCCATCGCTTCGCGGTAAACACCGCCGAGGGCCGGCCGTGCTTTGAGATATTCGTCCATGTCGCGGACGTACCAAGTCATCCGCACAATGTGCCGCGGCGCGGCGCCGCCTTCGGCGAGAACCGCGGCAATGTTTCGAAGAACCTGACGCGTCTGGCCGACAAAGTCCGGCGGAAATCGGCCATGCTCATCCCAGCCGACCAAGCCGCCGATGAACAAGAGCTCGCCGCGCGCCTTGATGCCGTTCGCATACCCTTTCGGCCGCGGCCAACCGGAGGGCTGCAAAATCTCGTTTTGCCCCGGGCGCGCGGGCAAAACGTCGATCGGGCTATCTGACAATTGCGGCTCCTATGAAATTGATTCCGAAAACAAAAAACGGCGGTTTGCCAACTTCATCCAGCAACGCTCAAGACGCAAGTCTGCTGGCGTTCGAATCGGCGGCACGCCGCCGCAATTCGAAGCGCTGCAGCTTGCCGGTCTCGGTCCGCGGGAGTTTCGAAACGTACTCGATGGCGCGAGGGTATTTATAGGGCGCGACCGTTGCCTTGACGAAATCCTGCAAGGTCCGCGTGAGCGCCGCATCTCCGCTAAATCCCTCTTTCAATACGACATAGGCTTTCACGATCTGACCTCTTTCCGCGTCGGGCGCACCCACCGCGCCGCACTCGGCAATGGCCGGATGGGTCAGCAGCACCGCCTCTACCTCGGGACCTGCAATGTTGTATCCCGCCGAAATGATCATATCGTCCGAGCGCGCCTGATAGTGGAAATAGCCGTCGGCATCCTTGACATAAGTGTCACCGGTGAAGTTCCAGCCATGCTGCACGTATTCAGCCTGGCGTTGGTCGCCAAGATAGCGGCAACCGGTCGGACCGCGCACGGCAAGGCGCCCGGCCGTGCCAGCCGGAAGTTCGCGGCCGGCCGCGTCGACAATTCGCGCCTCATATCCCGGAACCGGCTTACCGGTCGCGCCCGGCCGCATCTCCTCCTCGGGAGAGCCGATGAACACATGCAGCATTTCGGTCGAGCCGAGCCCGTCGATGATACGAATTCCGGTTGCCTCTTGCCAGGCCACGAACGTAGCCGCCGGCAATGTCTCCCCGGCCGAAACGCTCTTCCGCAGCGAACCGAGATTGTGATTGGCGATTTTGCCGAGCATGCTGCGGTAAGCGGTCGGCGCGGTGAAACAAATCGTAGCGCCGAAACTTTCGATCGCCGGCAGCAAATCGTCCGGCGAGGCCTTCTCCAACAGAATCGCCGCGGCGCCGACGCGCAGCGGAAACAGCACCAGACCGCCGAGGCCAAAGGTGAACGCAATCGGCGGCGAACCGATGAAGCGATCGTTGCGATCGGCACGCAATACGAATTTACCAAAACTATCGCAGATGGCGACCATGTCGCGGTGGTAATGCATCGTGCCTTTTGGCACGCCGGTCGTTCCCGAAGTAAAAGCAATCAGGCAGACGTCATCGCTCGCAGTGTCGCAGGCCTGGAAATGCTCGTAGCCGGGCTTGTTCATGAGGCTTTCGAGATTTCCTTCGCTGTTGCCGCCCCAATAGATGACGCGGCGAAGCTCAGGAGCGAGCGCTTTCGCCTTTTCCATTTCATCGGCGAGCCGGACATCGCACAGCGCAACGCCGATCTCGGCTTTGGTGAGCGGGAATGCGATTTCCTTGGCGCGCAGCAGCGGCATGGTCGCGATGACGACACCGCCGGCCTTGATGACGGCGAAATACGCAGCCACCATCATCGGGCTATTGGGACCGCGCAGCAGCACGCGCTGTCCAGGCACCAAGCCAAGATCGCGCGTCAGCACGTTGGCAATGCGATTAACCCGCTCGGCGAGGTCCGCGTAGCTGAGGCGCTCACCCGGCGCGATCAAACACTCCCGCGCGCCGTTGCCGGAGGCAACCCAATCGTCGACGAAGGCGGCAACGCAATTCAGTCGCTCCGGATAATGCAGCTCCGGCAGTTTGAACAAAAAGTCCGGCATTTGCTCGGCCGGCGGCAGATGGTCGCGCGCAAACGTGTCGATATGGGCGGAGCGGTTCATGGCCGATTACTTGTCTTATTCCGCAATCCAATATCCATCCGCTCAGTCGCCCTCAAACACCGGCTTGCGCTTATCGGCAAAGGCGCGAAAGGCGCGGGTGAAGTCTTGCGTTTCCATGCAGAGTGCCTGCGCCACGGCTTCGGCTTCGATCGCCGTCTCGACCGACATCGCCCACTCCATTTCCAGCATGCGCTTGGTCATGGCGTTGCCGAATGTCGGCCCGGCGGCAA
>DAIUEQ010000114.1:0-11529 GCA_036845025.1 Xanthobacteraceae bacterium
AATTCCATCTCGCGGCGTGCGACGTCGGGAATATCGTCATAATCCCGCCGGTTGCGCGCCGGCAGCATAACGCGGCGGATGCCGGCCGAGTGCGCGGCGACCACTTTCTCCTTGATGCCACCGACCGGCAGCACCAAGCCACGCAGGCTGATCTCACCGGTCATGGCGGTGTCGCTGCGTATCGTGCGGTCGGTCATCAGCGAGGTAAGCGCCATGAACATGGCGACGCCGGCACTGGGGCCGTCCTTCGGAATCGCGCCGGCGGGCACGTGGACGTGGATGTCGCTCTTCTCGAAGCGAGCGGGATCGATCCCGAGCGCCGCGGCACGATTCTTCACGATGGAGAGCGCGGCCTGGGCGCTTTCCTTCATTACGTCGCCGAGCTGGCCGGTGAGAATGAGCCGGCCCGAACCGGGAATGCGCGTGGCCTCGATGAAGAGGATATCGCCGCCGACCGGCGTCCAGGCGAGGCCCGTAGCCACACCCGGCACGCTCAGCCGCATCGCCGTCTCGCTCTCGAATCTCGGAGGGCCGAGAATGGCAACAAGATCGCCGCGGGCAATACGGATCGGTCCGCTCCCGCCTTCGGCGATGCGCACGGCGGCGTTGCGCAGTGCCTGGCCGATCAGCCGCTCAAGGTTCCGGACACCGGCCTCGCGCGTATAATTTTGAATGATATCGCGGATCGCTTCGTCGGCGAGTTCAGCCTGCCCGGGCTTTAGCCCGTTGGCTTCCATCTGCCGGCGCACGAGGTAGCGGTGCGCAATTTCCAGCTTCTCGTGGGCGGTGTAGCCGGCGAGGCTGATAATTTCCATGCGGTCGCGCAGCGGACCGGGAATTGTGTCCAGCATGTTGGCTGTGGTGATGAACACCACTCGGCTCAAGTCGAATGGCACGGCGAGATAATTGTCGCGGAACGTGTTGTTCTGCTCGGGATCGAGCACTTCCAGCAGCGCCGCGCCCGGATCGCCTTGAATGCCGGCGCCGAGCTTGTCGATCTCGTCGAGCATCATCACGCAGTTGCGGGTTCCGGCTTTGCGGATCGCCTGGATGATGTTGCCCGGCAGCGCCCCGATATACGTTCGCCGATGCCCGCGGATTTCGGCTTCGTCGTGCACGCCGCCCAGGCTCACGCGCACGAACTTTCGGTCCATGGCGCGAGCAATGGATTGGCCGAGCGAGGTTTTTCCGACGCCGGGCGGCCCGACGAAACACAGGATCGGCGCTTTGCCCTGCGGCGCGAGCTTGCGCACGGCGAGATATTCGACGATGCGCCGCTTGATCTTTTCGAGATCGTAGTGGTCTTCGTCGAGAATGCGTCGCGCTTGCGCGATGTCGATCGGCTTTTCCTCGGGCAATGCCCACGGCAATTCGATCAGCCAATCGAGATAGGTCCGCACCATGCCGTATTCGCCCGCGGCCTCGGGCATGCGTTGCAGCCGGCGCAATTCCTTGCGCGCCTGTTCTTCAATTTCCTTCGGCATGCCAGCATTGGTGATGGCCTTGTCGAGCTCGGCCATTTCGGCGGCCTTGCCCTCCTCGCCTTCGCCAAGCTGCCGCTGGATCGCGGCCATTTGTTCGCGCAACAGCGCCTCACGCTGACGTTCGTCCAGCGCGGCCTTGGTCTGCCGGCCGATCTCCTGGGAAAGCCGCAACACTTCGATGCGATGCGCGAGCAAGCGCGAGACCTTGTCGATGCGCGCCGACACATCGACGGTCTCGAGGATTTCCTGCTTCTCCTCGGGCTTCACATCCATATAGGAGACGGCCAGATCCGCGAGCGCGGACGGTGTCTCTATCGATTGGACTGCGGCGAGCAGCTCGGCTGGCGCCTGCGGCAGCAATTGAATGGCTTCGAGCGTTTGCGCCTTCAGATTGACGAAGCGCGCTTCGATTTCCGCCGAAAGGCCCTCGGGTTCCGGGATACGCGTCACGCGAGCGACAAAGAACGGCCAACCGCTGAGATATTCCACGATCTGGAAGCGTTGCTCGCCCTGGCAGATCAAATGGTGCGAGCCGTCCGGCGCGGTAACATAGCGCACGACGTTGGCGATCGTGCCCATGCGGTGCATGTCGACCGGGCTTGGATCAGCAATGTCGGCGGAGCGCTGCAACAGAATGCCGACCTCGCGTTGGTCGCGCACCGCCTGCTGCGCAGCGGCAATGGATTTGGCCCGACCGACGGTGATCGGCAGAACCATGCCGGGAAACAGCACGGTATTGCGCACGGGCACGATGATCAGCGCATCGGCCGGCAACGGCGGTAGCGTCGTCTGCCCGCCCCCTCCTTCAGCCGTTCCGTTTTTTGCGAGCATTTCGTTATCAGCCACGTCCCGCCTCCGCCTTCTGCAAAGTGACCACCAGACAGCCGTCGGCGACTGCACGGCGTACGCCGCTATAGCGGCCTGCCGGCAAGCGCACGCGGCGGTAAAAGCGGCCTTGCGGAAGTTCAAGCCGGTGAATGGCGGCAGTCCGCAGCACTGGCGGATAGGTCCGCGCACCGGCAATCACCAGGTAATCATCCTCAATGACCGCCTCGGCCTTTTCGGCATCCACACCGGGCAAAGCGATCAACGCCACGACCTCAAAATCCGTTTCTAAAATATCGACCGGAGGCTCCCAGGTGGGTTGGCGCTCCCGCAAACCGGCGGGCCGGAACAGCTCGCGATGCATCCGGTCAGCGCGCGCGAGCATCTCGCACGCTTCCGACCACATCCAGTCTCGGGCCGTATCACGGGCCATGGTCATTCCCTCCAGCTTGGTTGGGATATGTGTGCAGTCGGCTGCCACAATTCAACGCCGTCGCCTCGACACCCCAATAGGTGCTAAAATCGACCCCATATTATCGGAGGGACATCATGCGCTTCTTGGCGTTACTGGTCGCAGTCCTTGCCGTCTCGATCTTATCGGTAGCCGCGGAGGAAGACGCGGCCGCCGGCCAAGCCATCATCCGGTCCCAGGAAGAAGCCTTCAGTCGCGACGACGCCGCCGCGGCCTATACCCTGGCCGCCCCCGGCATCAAAAGCGCGTTCCAGACGCCGGACATCTTCATGTCAATGGTGCGCAATGGCTACGCGCCGGTCTACCGCCATCGCAGCTTCGAGTTCGGCGAGGCCAAAAGCTACGACGGCAAGATCTACCAGCAGGTCCACATCATCGATGCGAGCGGCGATGCCTGGGAGGCGTTGTATACGCTTGAGCCGCAGCCGGACGGGACCTTCAAAATCAGCGGGTGCGTCTTGAAAAAGGCGGTCACGTCTTAGCGTTGCCAAGACTTAGGTCTGGCGAACCGGCGTCGCAAGAAGCGCCGGCTGTCCGGAGGAAACCATGAAGAGTTCGGTCGCCATTGCTACCGCCGCTATTTTGCTTTTCGCAGGTGGGCTTTCCGCGCGCGCACAGGAGAAAATTTCCGACGACGTGGTGAAACTCGGCCTGATCGAGGACATGTCGAGCATTTACGCGGACATTACCGGCTTGGGCGCGGTAACGGCGGCCAAAATGGCGGCCGAGGATTTCGGCGGCAAAGTACTTGGCAAGCCGATCGAAATCGTTTCCGCGGATCACCAGAACAAAGCCGACATCGCTTCGTCCACGGCGCGGGAATGGTTCGATTCAGGGCACGTCGACGCGCTCATGGATGTCGCTGCATCGGCTACGGCGCTTGCTGCAATCGACGTCGCCAAGGCCAAGAACAAAATCGTCATGCTCAGCGGCCCCGGCGCAGCGCGCATCACCAACGAAGCCTGCACGGCGATCTCGATCCATTACGCTTACGACAACTACGCCCTGTCGCACGGCACCGGCTCGGCGATGGTCAAGGCCGGTTACGATTCTTGGTTCTTCCTGACGGCCGATTATGCGTTTGGCCACGATCTCGAGCAGAACACCGCCGCCGTGGTCAAGGCGAACGGCGGCCAGGTGCTCGGCGACGTGCGCGTGCCGATTAACACAGCCGATTTCTCCTCGGCGCTGTTGCAGGCGCAGGCCTCCAAGGCCAAGGTTGTCGGGCTCGCCAATGCCGGCGCCGACACGACCAACTCGATCAAGCAAGCCGCCGAATTCGGCCTGGTGCGCGGCGGGCAGAGGCTTGCGGGGCTTCTCATCTTCATCAACGACGTCAACACGCTTGGCTTGCAAACGGCGCAAGGCATGTTGCTGACCAACGCCTTTTATTGGGACCGGGACGACGAATCTCGAACCTGGTCGCGCCGCTATTTCCAGCGCATGAACCGCATGCCGAACATGGTTCAAGCCGGCATTTACTCGGAGACGATGCACTATCTCCGAGCTGTTGCCGCCGCCGGCACCGACGACACTCAGGCGGTTATGGACAAAATGCGCGCAATGCCGATCAATGATTTCTTCGCAAAGGATGGACGAATCCGCGCCGACGGCCGGATGGTCCACGATATGTATCTGTACGAAGTCAAAAAACCCGACGAATCCAAAGAGGCGTGGGATTATTACAAGCTCGTTGCGACGATACCGGCAGATCAGGCGTTCACGCCACTGTCCGAATCGAAATGTCCGCTGGTGAAGAAATAAACCGTGGATGCGAGGACGTGCTAGCGCCCGGGCGCGGCGATTTCAGGCGCAGAAGTCTGCGGCTGTTCGCACAATAGTCTCTCGGCCATTTCGCGCAATTTGACACGCTGCACCTTCGGACCATTCGGACTGTCAGTAATGGGAAAGCGATCGAGGATCACGATTCGCGCGGGCACCTTGAACTTTGCCAAACGCTCGGAACACTGCGCTCGCAACACCCCTTCATGCACGACCGCGTCTTCGCGCGGTTGAACGAAAGCTACCGGCACCGGATCGCCTCCGCGCGCGGCCGCCACTACCTGCACCCCGGCTACGCCCGGCAACGCCTGGATCACGGCTTCGATTTCCTCGGGACTGACGAGGAATCCGCCGAGCCGCATGGCATCGCCCAGCCGCGCCTCATAAACGAAGCCGGCACCATCGAGGCGGCCGAGATCGCCGGTGCGGAACATTCCGTCGGCGGCGACCGCTTGTTCGGTTGCGACGGGATTTTCCAGATAGCCGACAAACCGTGAAGGCGCGTCAATCCATAATTCGCCGGACGAACCCGCGGGCAGCGGCGCGCCGATCTCCGGATCACGGACGGCAAGCCGCGCCTGCGCGCTCACCGGCGCGCCGCCGCCGAGCAGACGGTTATTGCCTTCCGCGATCGAGAACAGCGCCTGAACTTCCGAGGAGCCGTAAAGCCCGCGCGGCCGCAAGCCCACCGCCTCGGCCGCGGCAATCGAGGACGCGGCGGTCGAGTGAAAAGCCGCAAAACCGGAAAAGCGGACCGAGTCGAAGGACAGACCGCCGGATACCGCCGCAATGCGGCCGAACATGTCGTCACCGCCGACCAAATGCGTCACCCTATGCTCGCGGATCAACGCAGCCGCCTGCGTCCCGTCAAACTGCGCCTGGCAAACGATATGCGCACCGCCGGCGATCGCCGCCATCGCCGCCGCGTTACCGAAAGTGCCGCAAAACGGCACGGCGCCAAGCAGCACGGCATCGGGCGCGTCGAGTCCGATGCGGCGCGCGACATCGACCGCATGCCCAGCGATCGCTTGTTGATCATGCAGAACCAATTTTGGTCCGCTGGTCGTACCAGATGTCGTGAAAGTAAGGCACGGCGTTTCCGCCGTTGCCGCGTCACGCCCCGCTTCCCCGGCAGGACACTCAAGCGGCAACACCGGCACGTCAGCAAGCTCGGTCACGCCTATTGGGGCGCGTATCGCAAGCACGCACCGTAAGTGCGCGCGATCCTCGATCGCGAGGCTTGCGAGGATTGCCGGGAAATCGACCGGTGCAAAATTCCAATCCGTGACCAGAGCAGCAGCCCGCGACCGGCGGAGCAGATTACCAACTTCCGCCGAGCGAAAGCGAGTATTGATGTGCACGGCAAGAGCGCCGAGCCGCGCGCAAGCAAAGATCGTCGCCAGATAACCGGCGCTATTTGGCAGCCACAGCGCCACCCGCGTGCCGGCGCCGACGCCGGCTTTGCAAAGCCCGGCCGCCGCACGGAGCACGCATTGGTCAAAGGCTTGCCGATCAAGCGTGCCGGTGGCGTCGCTGACAAAGCGAGCCGTTGGATTGCGGCTTGACCGCGCCAACAAGGCGGTCAGCGTGCGCGGATAATCGGATCTATAAAACGTCCGCATCGGCCAAAGTCCGTGACGAACCGGCGAGAAGCGCGTTAACGAACGTTCGCGTCGGCAACGCGTTGGGCGCTGCGGACCCCCGCCGCCAAAGCGCGAACCAGATCGGCCACCGACTTGGCCGTCGCCGCTGTCGGCTTACCGTCACCGTCGAGACTGGTACGCACCGCCTCGACCAAAGCCGAACCAACCACCACCCCGTCGGCGTCGCGAGCCATGGCACGCGCCTGCTCGGCCGTCCGCACCCCAAAACCGACGCAGACCGGCAATTTGGTGTGGCGCTTGATGCGCCCCACCGCTCGCGCGACCCTGCCGCTGTCGGGCGCCGCGGCGCCGGTGATGCCGGTGATCGAGACGTAATAGATGAAGCCCGACGTGTTGCGTAGTACCGCCGGCAACCGCTTGTCGTCCGTGGTGGGAGTAGCAAGCCGGATGAAATTTAATCCGGCGGCGCGCGCCGGCAGGCATAATTCCTCGTCCTCCTCCGGCGGCAAGTCGACGACGATTAAGCCGTCAACGCCGGCAGCCTTCGCGTCAGCCAAGAATTTATCGATGCCGTAAACGTAAATCGGGTTGTAGTAGCCCATCAGAATGATTGGGGTCGTGCCGTCTGTGGCGCGAAATTCACGGACTAGCGCGAGCGTGCGCTTCATATTTTGGCCGGACTTGAAAGCACGCAAACCGGCGGCTTGGATTGCGGCGCCATCGGCCATTGGGTCGGTGAACGGCATGCCAAGCTCAATGACATCGGCTCCGGCACCCGGCAGCGCCTTGAGGATCGCCAGTGAGTGTTCGTAGTCGGGATCGCCGGCCATAACGAACGTCACTAGCGCGGCGCGGCCTTCTTCCTTCAGCGCGGCAAAGCGAGAGTCGATGCGGGTGGCGCTCATCGCATCACGATCTCTTCTCATCTTGCAAATGCCGCGCGACCGTATCGAGGTCCTTGTCGCCGCGGCCAGACAAATTGACCACCATTAGGTGATTGGCGGGCTTGGTCGGTGCGAGATCGAGCACCTTGGCGATGGCGTGCGCCGGTTCCAGCGCCGGAATAATGCCCTCCAGCTTGGAGAGAAGCTGGAAAGCCGCGAGCGCCTCGTCGTCGGTCGCCGAAAGAAACGTGATGCGGCCGACGTCGTTAAGCCAGGCGTGCTCGGGACCAACGCCGGGATAATCAAGGCCGGCGGATATCGAGTGTGCTTCGTTGATCTGCCCGTCCTCGTTCATGAGGAGATAGGTGCGGTTGCCGTGCAAGACGCCGGGCCGTCCGCCGGCGATTGATGCGGCATGCTCCCCGCTTTCGAGCCCATGGCCGGCCGCTTCAACGCCGTAAATTTCTATTCCGCGCTCATCGAGAAACGGATGGAATAAACCCATGGCGTTCGAGCCGCCGCCGATGCAGGCGATGAGTGAATCCGGCAAGCGTCCCTCGGCGGCGAGCATCTGCTCGCGGGTTTCGTTGCCGATAATAGATTGAAAATCCCGCACCATCATCGGGTAAGGGTGCGGACCTGCGACCGTGCCGATGCAATAAAAGGTATTTTCGACATTAGTCACCCAGTCGCGCAGCGCCTCGTTCATGGCGTCCTTGAGAGTCTTTGCCCCTGACTGCACCGGCACAACCTTGGCGCCGAGCATGTGCATGCGAAACACATTCGCCTTTTGCCGCTCGACGTCGACGGCGCCCATGTAAACGATGCATTCGAGACCAAAACGCGCGCAGAGCGTCGCCGTAGCCACGCCGTGCATTCCGGCGCCGGTCTCGGCGATAATGCGTTTCTTGCCCATGCGTTGCGCGAGCAGAATCTGCCCGAGCACATTGTTGACCTTATGCGCACCGGTGTGATTGAGCTCTTCGCGCTTGAGATAAATCTTGGCGCCGCCACCCGAAAGGCCGGAGGCCGTCTGCCTGCAATATGCGGTCAGCCGCTCGGCGAAATAGAGGGGCGACGGCCGCCCGACATAGTGCGCGAGATAGCCGTCCATCTCCTTGTGAAACTGCGGGTCGGCTTTGGCCGCTAGGTAAGCCTGCTCGAGTTGCAGAATCAGCGGCATCAGCGTTTCGGCGACAAAGCGGCCGCCGTACAGCCCGAAATGCCCGTGATCGTCCGGCCCGGTGCGAAACGAATTGGGTCGGGTAACGTTCATGCCGGACTCGCGGCAGGCTTTGCTACGCGGCGTTTTTCGCCTTCACGAGCCGCACGCACGAAGGCGCGAATCTTACCAATATCCTTCTGCCCCGGGACGCGCTCCACTCCGGAAGACACGTCGACGCCGGGAGCAGAAGTGATGCGCAGCGCCTCGGCGACATTCGCCGCATTGAGCCCGCCGGAAAGCATGAACGGAACTCCGGGATGGAGATCTTGTAGCAGGTGCCAGTCGAACGGCTTGCCGAGTCCGCCAGGGCGGGTCGCCGAATGAGGGGCGCGCGCGTCGAACAACAGGCGATCGACAAGCGGGACATATTTGGCCGCGCCGGCTACATCCGCCCTCTCTTCGACGGCGATAGCCTTCATCACCGGCAAGCCAAAGCGCTTTTTAAGTACGGCGATCCGTTCGGGTTGTTCCTTGCCATGAAGTTGCAGCACGTCCGGCTGCAACGCCTTGACGAGCGCGTCGAAAAGCGCGTCGTCGGCATCGACCGTGAGCGCCACCTTTCGCGCCCGCCCGCGTACCTCTGCGCCGAGCGTCCGCGCGACCTCGAAAGACACATTTCGAGGCGAAGGCGGGAAAAAGACAAAGCCCACCATGTCGGCGCCGCTTTCAATCGCCGCGTCAACCGCTTCGGGTGTCGACAAGCCACAGATTTTGACCGCAAGCGTCATTTGATCTCAAACATCATGAGCGCCGTTCGTGAATGGCGCCCTTTTACATCTCGCCTTTAAGCTTGTCTTGTCCGAACGGCCGGATAGCTAAGCCGCCGGGGGCCGAAGCTGGGAGCGGGGCGGCGGCGGACGCTGTTGCAGGCCCGGCGCGGAAGTGCCCTCCCCTGCCTCCATTGCGGCGATTTTCGCACGCAGTTTCCGCAATTCCGCCTCGAGCCGGCGCGCCATCCAGCGCCACCTGCCATGCCGAAGCCAAGTCGCGGCGCCGCCGATGAACACGCCGACAATGAGCAGGAAGAAGATGAGCGCGAATAACGGCAGCGTAACCGACGCGACAGGATCGTTGCTCGAAAACGGATCGAGCGAGATCGTGACCGAATGCCTGTTCGCGACCGCGAATGCGATCATGATTAGGGCGATCGGAATGACAACGATTGCCGTGAGGATCTTTCGCAGCAAAATAGACCCCGCTCACAACGAGCGGATCAGGCGGGTGTGGCCTGATTTAGCCGCTCACGCATTTCCTTGCCGGTCTTGAAAAACGGCACGCATTTTTGATCGACGGCGACGTGAGCGCCAGTGCGCGGGTTGCGCCCGGTGCGCGCCGGGCGCTTTTTGACTGAGAACGCGCCGAAACCGCGCAATTCGACCCGATCGCCTCGGGCCATCGCCGCGGTAATTTCGCCAAGGATGGCATTGACGATCTTTTCGACGTCACGCTGATAAAGATGCGGGTTTTGCCCGGAGATACGTTGCACGAGTTCGGACTTGATCATGGCGCTCTGCCGCAGCTTTCAGTTGGTCCCGGCAGGGTGCCAAAGCGCCAACAAACCGTCAAGATTGAGCCGTTCGACGGCCTGGATCGCGCCCCATTCGTGCAGCCCGCGAGCAAGCCCGGAAAACCCGGCGGCTTCGAGCGCGGCCGCAGCGGCAGCGTGCAGGAACGGGAGGTCGCTGAAACGCCGATGCAGCTCGTAATCGCGCACCGGCAATTTGTCATTGATATTCTTTTCCTTCGCCAGCCAGGCAATGCCGGTTCGCTCGTCGCCGAGCTCATCAATAAGCTTCAGCCCGATACCCTGATGCCCGGTAAAGACACGGCCGTCTGCGACCGCCTGCAGTTCATCGTCGTTGAGATGACGGCGGTCCTGCACGAGCCCACGGAACCAAGCATATGAATCCTTGATGATGGATTCGATCGCGGCGCGCGCCTCCGGAGAGGTTGGCTCGAACCCGCTCGGGGCCGCTTTAAGCGGCGAGGATTTGATCGACTCCACCTTGACGCCGATTTTGTCGAGGAGATCGGTAAAGTTCGGGTATTGGAATAGAACACCGATCGAGCCCACAAGCGAAGTTTGTTTGGCGACGATGTGATCGCCGGCAATGGCGGTGATGTAACCTCCCGAGGCGGCCAGCCCATCGACGACGATCACAATCGGCTTGCGCTCCTTCAGCCGCGTGAGCGCATCATAGAGTTGTTCGGAGCCGGCCGTCGTACCGCCGGGGCTGTCGACATGGACAATCACGGCCCGAGCCGCCGTCGATTGACCCAATCGCTCGAGCTGCTGCACTCTTTCCGCGTCGTCGCGGATCAACCCTTGAATGGTTACCCGGGCGATATAGTTGCCCGCACCGGCAAAGCCGCTGCGACGACCAAGAAATGTAGCCGCGCCGACGATGACGACGGCTATGAAGAGAACCGCAAGCACACGCCAGAAGGTAAGCTTGCGCCGCATACGGCGACGATCGACGATCAGGTCAGCGTCAAGCGACATCGGCCAGGTCCTCGGGTAAACAAATCCTCGTTCAACTTCCCAGTCTTCGCGTCATTCCGAGGCCAAGCGACCAAGACACCCGGAATGACGGATCGCATCACTCGCTTTCCTCTTCTTTTTCGTCCCTGTCGCCATTTTCTTCTTCCTTTTCGTCCTTCTCGTTCTCGTCCTCCTCGCCCTTGCGCTTGAGCGCGGTGCCGAGAATGTCGCCTAGCGTGGCGCCCGAATCGGACGAGCCATATTGAGCGATCGCCTCTTTTTCCTCGGCAACCTCGAGAGCTTTGATGGAAACCGAGATTTTGCGCGCGCGGCGATCGAACTGAATGACCCGCGCGTCAACCTTCTCGCCGACGGCGAAACGATCGGGCCGCTGCTCGGAGCGGTCCCGCGCCAGTTCCGAGCGCTTGATGAAGGTGGAAAAGTCGGTGCCGACAATTCTTACCTCGATACCACCCTCTTTGACCTCAAGGACTTCGCCGGTAACGACCGAGCCCTTCTTGATGTCGCCGGCGGGTTCGGCAGTCGCGGCAGCGGTATCCTCGGCGAGTTGTTTGATGCCGAGCGAGATGCGCTCTTTCTCGACGTCGACATCGAGCACCTTCGCTTTGACCTTGTCGCCCTTCTTGTATTCCTCGATGACTTGTTCGCCAGGGCGTTTCCAATCGAGATCGGACAGATGCACCATGCCGTCGACGTCGCCGTCGAGGCCGAGGAACAGGCCGAACTCGGTCTTGTTCTTGACCTCGCCCT
>DAIUEQ010000115.1:0-11511 GCA_036845025.1 Xanthobacteraceae bacterium
ACCAGAAAAGCATCGCACATCGGAGCCGAGAGAAACCATTTGTGGCCGGTGATCGAATAGGAATCCAGCATCGGCGTCGCGGTCGTGGAATTGGCGCGCACGTCGGTGCCGCCCTGTTTTTCGGTCATGCCCATGCCGAGCGTCATGCCCGGCTTTTCCCACCACGGCCGGAACGCAGGGTCGTAGCTCGCGGACACCACCTTGGGCGCGATTGCCGCCAACAGCGAAGGCGCCGCGGCAAGCGCCGCCACCGCCGCACGCGTCATGGTGATCGGGCACAAGTGGCCGCTTTCGATTTGCGCGGCCATGTAGTAGCGCGCCGAGCGCGCAACTTCCGCCGGCGGCGGCGTGCGCTCACCGGTAGGTCGCCATGTCGAGCCCTGAAGCCCGGCGGCGATACTCGCCCGCATCAAGTCGTGATAGGCCGGGTGAAATTCGACCACATCGCGCCGGAAACCCTTTGCGTCGAACGTGTAGAGCTTCGGCGGATTCTCATTGGCCCGTCGGGCGAGAGAAAACATCTCCGCCGTACCCCACTCGCGGCCGAATGCCGACAGGTCCGCTAATTCGCTACCGGCGCCATTGGCCTCGATCGCCTCCCGTAGCGGCAAGTCGCTGAGCAATAGGTCGACGTTTTCATAAGGCGGTGATTGATTAAAAACGTCGTTGGTATCGAAGCGGGGAACCGTGGTCATGGTGCTGACCCTCGTTCAGTCACCTCATTTTACCACGATTTCGGTGCATCACCGCTCATCTGTGTTTCGCCGGGCTTGCCCGGCCGGGTCACTGGGCATATACGACGCCTTTGATGACGAAGCCCCAGCCGCTAACGCGTCACATCGTCTCCATCAACGATCTCACCAATAAGGAGATCGAGACCGTTTTCCAGCTGGCAGCGGGGTTTTTGAAAGATCTGGCGGACGAAAACGTCCCCTACCGCATCGGCCGCGGCAGTAACATCGCCTCGAAATACATTCTCGCCAGCCTGTTCTACGAGCCGTCGACCCGCACGCGCTTGTCGTTCGAGAGCGCGATGCTCCGTCTCGGCGGCGACAAGATCACCAGCGCCGATCCCGCGGCGAGCTCTGCCGCCAAGGGCGAGAGCCTCGCCGACACCATCCGCGTTATCAGCAATTACGCCGACGTCATTGTCATCCGCCACCCGCGCGACGGCGCCGCGAGGCTTGCGGCCGAATACTCCCAAATACCGGTGATCAACGGCGGCGACGGCGCTCACGAGCACCCGACGCAGACCTTGTGCGACCTGTTCACGCTGCGGTCGAAACACAAGGGCATCAAGAACATGAAGGTCGCGATCGCAGGCGACCTCAAAGGCAGCCGAACCATTCATTCTTTCGTTTACGCGCTTGCCCGCTTCGGCGCGATTATCGACCCGCTGCCGGCGCCGGGACTGGAATTACCGGGACACGTCGATCGCCGGCTCCGCCACGAATTTCACTGCCGGATCATTTCCAAGACGCCCGAGCAGACCAACGGCTCGATCGACGCGCTCTACGTTACTGCCGATCAACCGCATCAGCTTTCGCTCTATGCCGAACCCGAAGTCGATTATCGGCTGCTGCTGCAGCAGAAGATCGATGCGCTCTACGTCACGCGATTCCAGAAAGAACGCTCTTCGACGGGCAAGGATCGGCCCTATCCCAAAATTGACGCCAAGTTTCTCGACGAGGCGAAGTATTCGCAGGCGAGCGTCATGCATCCCCTGCCCCGCGTCAATGAACTTGACGCCTCGTTCGACACCGACCGCCGCGCCATTTACTTCCGTCAGGCGGCTTACGGCGTGCCGGTGCGCATGGCGCTGATCTCGCTGCTTCTCCAATTACACAAAAGCAAATCGCTGCGAAAATTCGTCGGCGGCTTCGCCGAGCCCGAGCATCCGCTTTACGTCCAGCCGATCGGCACCGGCGTTCATTGCGCAAATCCCAACTGCATCACCCGCGACCCGGCCGAGAGCCAATACGCCGCCAACAAATTCTACGTCGTGGAGCGGGAACAAGCTCAGCCGACTATTTTGCGCTGCCTCTATTGCGAGACCGATATCGAGGCGGATGCGGCCGCGGGCCTCATGGTCGGCGACACGATCCGAAGGACTTATTCGCCGGGCATTGCGGTGCTTGGGCGAACGCCGACGGAAAAGCTCAAACACCTGGTCATCTTTGGTAGCGACGCCGACGCCGAAGCAGCAGGTTTCACCGCACGACAGGCGTTGAAAAGCGCGAGCGCCGGCTAAACATACTCTTCGCGACGTTCTCAAGACGCGCGCGAGAGCGTAAGCTGATCTCCACATCTTTGGATCGCGGCCGCACGCATCGCCGCGCGGCCATCCCGAGATGAAGGGGCGCGGGACTGCATGCCGGCCGAACTGCAATATGCGGCGAGCTTTGTGTTTGGTTATCTCTGCGGCTCGGTGCCATTCGGAATTTTGCTGACGCGACTGGCAGGTGCTCCCGACCTGCGCAGCGTCGGCTCCGGCAATATCGGCGCCACCAACGTGCTGCGCACCGGCCGCAAGGGATTGGCGGCCGCGACGCTGATCGGCGACATGATCAAAGGCACGGTGGCAGTGCTCGTCACCGGCTATTTCTTCGATCAGCGATTCGCGCTGGTTGCGGCGATCGGCGCCTTCCTTGGGCATCTTTTTCCGGTTTGGCTTCGCTTTCGCGGCGGCAAAGGCGTGGCGACTTATATCGGTCTCCTCCTTGGCCTCGTCTGGCCTGCCGCCATTGTCTTCGGCGCCATCTGGCTCGCCGTCGCCGCGGTGAGCCGCTACTCGTCGCTCGCGGCGCTCATTGCCAGCGCGGCAACGCCTGCGTTCCTTTGGTGGCTATCAGGAGCGCGCGTCGCCGCCGTGTTCGCGCTGCTTTCGGTGCTGCTATGGATCATGCACCGCGCCAACATCGCGCGGCTTGTACGCGGCACCGAGGGTAAAATCAGCTTTGGCGCAAAAGGCGCGAGCCGCGCATAGAGTCAAAAATTACGCCGACTTGAAAATAGTTTTCGGATGCGCCGGATCGCACGTCGGTTATTGCCGGCACGTACCATCCGAATGGCAATAATGCCCGGCGTGACAAAACTGATACTTGCCCGACGTGCCTGCGTGGCATTCGCAGGTTTTCATACTCACTAAGCCCTCCGGGCAATGTGGAAAGCGCTTGTATTTAACGGCCGCCGACGAGGCCTGCGCCGCGACGCACGCGCCGATACAGGCAATGACGAAGATGGCTTTTGTCATGTTTGCTCCTTGAATGCGCACCGGCTAAGCGGCCCACGCTTTTAGCAATGTGACCCTCGTGACGGTCATAATGCGATGGCTTGATTGGCGCCACTCGAAACACGCGCTTAGCCACAACCCACTTTGGCGGCCGGCGTAGACCCCGTCACCTTGACCGCGCCGCTGCAACCCCGGCGTTACGCCCTCGCGGCCTTGGCGAGGCGGTTGTAGGCTAAGGGGGGAGGCTGAGGGCCGCGGCAGCGGTAGGGGTGAAGTGGATCAAAATAATCAAAGCTTTCGCCTCGGCGACGAGCAACGGCTCGATTGGGTTCGCCTCATCCGCAGCCAAAACGTTGGCCCGCGCACGTTTCGCGCCCTGATCAATCATTATGGCGGCGCCCGCTCGGCCTTGGCGGCACTACCGTCGCTAGCCCGACGGGGCGGAGCCGACGCCGCAATGAAGATTTGCAGCCAAGCAGAAGCCGAGCGCGAAATGGCGGCCGCGAACAAGCTCGGGGTTGATTTCGTCGCGCTTGGCGAAACGGCTTATCCCGCGCGCCTGCAAATGATCGACGATGCGCCGCCGTTGATCGCCGTGCGCGGCCACACCGTCGTTCTGACGCAGCCCATGGTCGCGGTCGTCGGCTCGCGCAATGCATCGGGAGCCGGACTGAAGTTCACGCAGCAGATTGCGCGCGAGCTCGGCGAAGCCGGTTTTGCGGTAACGTCCGGTCTGGCTCGCGGGATCGACGCCGCCGCCCATCATGCCAGCCTTGCAACCGGAACTGTCGCCGTTCTGGCAGGCGGCCACGACCACATTTATCCGCCCGAGCACATCACCCTGCTCGAGGCGATTCTACCATCGGGCGCGGCGATATCGGAGATGCCTTTCGGCTGGGAGCCGCGCGCTCGCGATTTTCCGCGCCGCAATCGGTTGATTTCCGGCCTTTCGCTTGGCGTCGTCATTGTTGAAGCCGCCAAGCGTTCGGGGTCGCTCATCACGGCGCGGTTTGCGCTCGAACAAGGACGCGAGGTCTTTGCCGTGCCGGGGTCGCCGCTCGATCCCCGCGCCGAAGGGACAAACGGCCTCATCAAACAAGGCGCGACACCGGTGACCGAAACGGCTGACATTATTTCCGTCTTGCGGCCGATCGTTGAGCAGAAGGAGATGCCGGTGCGCGAACCGCAATCGACGTCACCCGAAGGAGGCACGGCCGAAACCGCCGAACCGGCGCCTGACGAACGCGCGCGCATTATCAACTTGCTTGGTCCGGCACCGGTGCAGATCGACGACTTGATCCGGCTGTCGAAGAGTTCGCCCGCTGTCGTGCGGATGGTGCTCTTGGAGCTCGACATTGCCGGGCGCCTGGAGCGGCACGGCGGCGGCCTGGTCTCGCTCTGCTAACCGCCAAGCAGTTTCGGACCCTGGCCACGTTTGCAGATCTGATCAGCTTCGAGCCGGGCCATATCGAGAATGTACGCCAGCGCTTCGAGTTCGTGCGTCTTGGCGAGCTCCGCCAATTCCAGCGCGAGCGAGGCGATATAATGTGCCGCGTCCGGCGCCTGGTTCGGCGTATCGCCGTCCTTACCTGTCATCGGCCGTTTCCGCACGGTGCGGGCGTGGTTGAGTGATAAGTTCTACACACGTTTTTAGATATGTTATTAACCATTTGCAACCCCTGAGGGTGTCGCAGCGATTTCGAATTCGCTCCCGCGCCGCCGGCTTTTGGCGGCTACTTTCCGGCGTTTCGGTCAACGGGCCGTCGGGTAACGATTTGACAGGCGGGGTGGCATTACCCATGTTCCGGCGGCCGGGAGCCGGCAAAAAACATCCAAAGTCGCCAAAAGTACCATGGAATCAGCAGGATAGGATGAACCTCGTCGTAGTGGAATCGCCTGCCAAGGCGAAAACGATCAACAAGTATCTGGGTCCAGGCTACGAGGTCCTGGCCTCATTCGGGCATGTTCGCGACCTGCCGCCCAAGAATGGCTCGGTCGATCCCGACGCCGATTTCCGCATGATCTGGGAGATCGATGCCAAGGCGCAAAAGCGGCTCAACGATATCGCCCGCGCGGCCAAGAACGCGGATCGGCTTATTCTCGCGACCGACCCCGATCGCGAAGGCGAAGCGATTTCCTGGCACGTGCTCGAAGTCCTCAAGCAGAAGAAAGCGCTGAGCGGACAGCCGATCGACCGGGTGGTCTTCAACGCCGTCACCAAGCAGGCTGTGCAAGAGGCGATGGCGCATCCCCGGCGTATCGATCAAGCCCTGGTCGATGCCTATCTCGCCCGCCGCGCGCTCGACTATCTGGTCGGGTTCACGCTCTCACCGGTCTTGTGGCGAAAACTTCCAGGCGCGCGTTCGGCGGGGCGGGTTCAGTCCGTGGCGTTGCGTCTGGTTTGCGACCGCGAACTTGAAATCGAAAAATTCGTTCGCCGCGAATATTGGTCTTTGCTCGCGACATTGGCGACGCCGCGCCAGGAAACCTTTGAAGCGCGTCTCGTCGGCGCCGATGGCAAAAAACTCCAGCGCCTCGATATCGGCTCGGGTGCGGAAGCGGAAGCGTTCAAGCGGGCGCTCGATGACGCGTCATTCACCGTTGACGCGGTCGAAGCAAAACCGGTCCGGCGCAACCCGCAACCGCCGTTCACCACCTCGACGCTGCAGCAGGAGGCAAGCCGCAAGCTCGGTTTTGCGCCGGCCCACACCATGCGGGTCGCGCAGCGGCTCTACGAAGGCGTCGACATCGGCGGCGAGACCATCGGCCTGATCACCTATATGCGAACCGACGGCGTGCAGATCGCCGGCGAAGCTATTTCCGCCGTGCGCCGCGTCATCGAGACTGATCTCGGCGCGCGCTATGTGCCGAACGCGCCGCGGCAATACCAAACCAAGGCCAAGAATGCGCAAGAAGCGCACGAAGCCATCCGGCCGACAGATCCTAGCCGCCGGCCCGCGGAAGCTAAAAGCTTCCTCGATGCCGATCAAGCCAGGCTCTATGAGCTGATCTGGCTGCGCACCGTCGCCAGCCAGATGGAATCGGCCGAGCTCGAGCGCACGACAGTCGACATCACCGCAAAAGTTGCGGCGCGTCTGCTGGAGTTGCGGGCGACCGGCAGCGTGGTGAAGTTCGACGGCTTCCTTGCCCTCTATCAGGAAGGCCAGGACGAAGATTCGGACGAGGAAGGCGCGCGCCGCCTGCCGGCAATGAGCGCCGGAGAGAAGCTGACCAAGCGCGAGATTGCCGCCACCCAGCACTTCACCGAGCCGCCGCCGCGCTATTCCGAAGCTTCACTGGTCAAACGGCTGGAAGAACTCGGCATTGGCCGCCCTTCGACCTACGCGTCGATTTTGCAGGTTTTGAAGGACCGCAAATACGTGCGGCTCGACAAGCGACGGCTCTATCCCGAGGATCGCGGCCGCATTGTCGTCGCGTTCCTTGAAAGCTTCTTCGCCAAATACGTCGAATACGATTTCACCGCGGGCCTCGAGGAACAACTCGATCTGATTTCCAACAACGAGGTGGCATGGCGCGACGTCCTGCGCGATTTCTGGCGCGGCTTCATCGGCGCCGTCGATGAAATCAAGGATCTGAAAATCTCGGCCGTGATCGACGCGCTCGATGAATTGCTAGGCCCGCATCTTTTCCCGCCGCGCGCCGACGGCACCGATCCGCGCAAATGTCCAAATTGCGAAAACGGCCGGCTGACGCTCAAGCTCTCGCGCTTCGGCGCCTTTATCGGCTGTTCCAACTATCCGGAATGCCGCTATATCCGTTCGCTATCGTCCGCCGACGGCGCCGCCGACATCGGCACCAAGAAGCTCGGTGTGGATCCCGATAGCGGTCTGGAAGTCACGCTGCGCAGCGGACGTTTCGGCCCTTACGTTCAACTCGGCGAAGCAAGCGAGGGTGAAAAGCCCAAGCGTGCCGGTCTGCCGAAAGGCACCGTGATTGAAGAGGTCAACCTGGAACGCGCGCTCGCGCTTCTCTCGTTGCCGCGCAACGTCGGCGGCCACCCCGAAGATGGCGAAATGATCCGCGCCGGCATTGGCCGCTTCGGACCCTACGTACAACACGTGAAAACCTACGCCAGTCTCGAAGAGGGCGATGACGTCTTTCACATTGGTCTCAATCGCGCCGTGACGTTGCTCGCCGAAAAGCGGGCCAAACCGTCGCGTTTTCGCCGCTTCGGCGCCGACCCCGGTCGCCCGCTCGGCGACCATCCGGACAAGGGCGGCCCGGTGGTGGCAAAGAACGGCCGCTACGGACCCTATGTCAGCCACGATGGCGTAAATGCTACGTTGCCGCAGGACAAGACGCCTGAAACCGTCACGCTCGCCGAAGCGGTCGCGCTCCTCGACGCCAGGTCCGGACGCGGGCCGACGCCAAACGCTCGCCGGCGCAAGACGCCACGGCCGTCGCCCGGAACGGCCCGGCACATAAAGGCCTCCCCGAAACGACGCGGCGCGGCAACAGCCAAGAAAAGATCTACCGATACCAAACCTGCACGAAAGTCCCCGCCCGCTGCCGAGTAATGACGGCTGTGGCCGCGGATACGGCCAATGAGCCGCCTATGAAACGCACCTCCTCCCTCCCCTCGCGGGAGGAACTCCTCACCTTCATCCGCGAGCATACCGGCAAGGTCGGCACCCGCGAGATCGCGCGCGCGTTCGGCGCCAAAAACGCGGACCGGGCGACGCTGAAACGCATGCTGCGAGAACTCGCCGACGGCGGTCATATCGAACGGCAGCGCAAGCGAGTGCATCAAAGCGGCACGTTGCCGCCGGTCGTGGTCGCCGACATCGTCGGCCGCGACAGCGACGGCGAACTTTTGGCCCGACCGATCGAATGGGACGAGGCCGCGCATGGCGCTGCGCCGGTCATCCACGTTGCGATTTCGCGGCGCGGAGGCCACGCCGCGCCAGGTGTCGGCGACCGGGCGCTCCTCAGCATCCAACGGAGCGGCAACGAAGAGACAACGGCACGCGTCCTCAAGCTCATCGATCGCGCCAAGCACCGGGCGCTCGGAATCTTTCGGGGAATGCCCGGCGGCGGCGGACGCTTGGTGCCGATCGAGAAAAAGCAACTCGGCCGTGAACTCACAATCGCGCCGAGCGACACTGCGGGCGCTACCGACGGCGACCTCGTCGCCGTCGACGTCGCACAGCATGGCCGGTTCGGTTTGCCATCCGCCAAGGTCGTTGAACGGCTCGGATCGCTAAAGAGCGAGCGGGCCGTCAGCCTCATCGCCATTCACGCGCATGGCATTCCCCATACATTTTCGCCCGCGACGCTCGCGGAAGCAGACGCGTGCGCTGCGGCGAGCCTCGACGGGCGCGAAGATTGGCGGAAGATTCCATTCGTCACCATCGATCCGCCGGATGCCAAAGACCACGATGACGCGGTCCACGCGTCAGCCGATCCGGACCCGAGCAACCGAGGCGGCTTTATCGTTAGCGTCGCCATTGCCGATGTCGCCTGTTACGTGCGCCCGGGTTCTGCGCTCGACCGCACCGCCGCCGAACGGGGTAATTCAGTCTATTTTCCCGATCGGGTCGTACCGATGCTGCCGGAGCGCATTTCCAACGAATTGTGCTCGCTGCGCGAGCATGAAGACCGTCCCGCGCTTGCGGTGCGGATGGTGATCGGCGCCGATGGCCGCAAGCGTTCACACACCTTCCACCGCGTGTTGATGCGCTCCGCGGCGCGCCTTCATTATGAACAAGCGCAGCTTGCCGTCACCGGTCGCTCCGATGAAGTGACGGGACCCCTGGTTCAACCCATTCTTGAGCCGCTTTATGCCGCTTACCGTGCCGTGAGCCGGGCGCGCGACGAACGCGGCCCGCTCGATCTCGACCTGCCGGAACGCAAGATCCTGCTCAAATCCGACGGCACGGTCGATCGTATCGTCATGCCGGCCCGGCTTGAATCGCATCGGCTGATAGAAGAGTTCATGATCCAGGCCAACGTCGCCGCGGCGGAAACCTGCGAGCGCGGCCACGTTCCTCTGATCTATCGCGTCCACGACGAGCCGTCGCCGGAGAAGATCGCGGCGCTGCGGGAGTTTCTGGCGACGCTGGACATTTCCATCGCCAAAGGCGGTGCGCTCCGCCCGGATGCCTTCAATCGCATCCTGCAAATGGTGAAGGGCCGCGATACCGAGCGGGTCGTCAACGAAGTGGTGTTGCGCAGCCAGGCGCAGGCGGAATACTCGCCGGAGAATTTCGGCCATTTTGGCCTCAACCTACGGCGCTATGCCCATTTCACTTCGCCGATACGCCGCTACGCCGATTTGATTGTGCATCGGTCGATCATCCGGGCGCTGAAGCTTGGTTCCGACGGCCTTGCGTCCGATATCGACGTGCGATCGCTCGCCGAAGTGGCGGCAAATATCTCGGCGACCGAGCGCCGCGCCATGAAAGCCGAGCGTGAAACTGCCGACCGTTTGATCGCGCATTTCTTGGCCGACCGCGTCGGCGCGATTTTTGACGCGCATATTTCCGGCGTGACCCGCGCAGGACTGTTCGTCGAGCTCGACGAAACCGGCGCCGATGGTTTAGTTCCGGCGCGCCATATCGGGGATGAGTATTTCCGTTTCAATGAAACTAGCCACGCCTTTGTCGGCCGTTCCGCGACCTACCGGCTCGGCGATCCGGTGACGGTGGAATTGGTCGAGGCGGCGCCGGTTGCCGGCGCGCTGCGATTTAAGCTCGTGGGAAACGCTGGCGCCTCGTCGCATCGACGGGAAAGACATAAGCCGTCGCCGCCGCCAAAAGGCCAGCAGCGGGCGAAGCGGCAAGGAAAGCGTGGCAGGGCCAGATGAGCGACGAGCCATCGACACCACCGAGCGACGCAACGGCCGACAGGACCAGCCGCCTCACCGAAGCGGCCCGCGATCGATCCTTTGCCAATGTGAGGCCGCGGGATTCGGCCACGCTGATCCTGATCGATCGCAATCAGGCCGTGCCGAAAGTCCTGCTGGGACGACGGCACGACAGCCATCGCTTCTTGCCCGGTAAGTTCGTCTTCCCGGGCGGGCGGGTCGAACCCACCGACCGCTTGATGCCGGTCGCCGCACCGCTCAATGAACGCGCTACCGAGCTACTGATGCGCCGGGCCGGGCGGTCAAGCCCGGGCAAGGCCGCGGCCCTTGCGCTCGCCGCCGTGCGCGAGACCTATGAGGAAACCGGATTGATGCTCGGGCTCAAGACCGAGGGAAAAATCTCGACGCCGGCGGCCGCGTGGCAGGCCTTCGCCGATTTCGGCGTGCTGCCGGATCTAAGCCCGATCCATTTTGTCTTTCGGGCGATCACGCCACCACGGCGGCCGCGGCGCTTTGACAGCCGTTTCTTCGCCGCTGACATATCGGCGGTGGTTCATCGCGCCGAGGGATTTGTCGGGCCGCAGGCGGAACTCGTTGAACTCGTGTGGTTACCGATTACCGAGGCGCGCACGCTCGATATTCCGACCATCACGGCCGTGGCGCTCGAAGAATTGCAGGAACGTATCGCCGCCGGCATGAGCCGTGATCACCCAGTGCCGCTCTACCACATGGTGCATAGGCGCTTTATTCGCGAGGTGCTGTGAGCCTCGTCGCCCGGCGTGTGAGGCCTTTCTTGACTTTGCCGGCTTCGCCACTAGTTTCACCGTCAACCAGGAAGGATATCGAGGTCCGATTATGGCCAAAGCGACGACAATCAAGGTTAAGCTCGTATCCAGCGCCGATACCGGCTTTTATTACGTGACGCGGAAGAATTCGCGCACCATGACCGACAAACTGGTCAAGAAGAAATACGATCCGGTCGCCAAGAAGCACGTCGAGTTTCGCGAGGCCAAGATCAAATAATTACAGCTACTGCCGAAATGGAATCGCAGGGGCCCGGCCGAACGCCGGGCTTTTTGCTTCTTAGCGGGCGTTTGTTTCTAAAAGCGAAATAGAGCTGAGCCGCACACGGCGTGAGCTGGTGGCCGGCCCGGAGTAGCGTCATGAGGAGGCCACTCGCGCCCCTTGCTGCTGTTGAATTCACTGTATTATTTCCTGTCTCTGGATAGAAAGCCCCGCCCCGAGGTTGAGCCGCGCCGAGAAGCTTGATCGGTCGCCGCCGTTAGTGCCGGTCGGCCCCGCTCTCTCACGTCCTTATCAATATCAGCGCCTGTCGCCAGCTGAAAAGGAAGGAAGGAAGGGCGGATGGCAAAGTTCGACGACGGTCAGACGCAGAACTTCGAGATCTTCAATGCCAGGGCTTCCAACTCGGCATCATCGGCATCGCCGCCCG
>DAIUEQ010000116.1:0-11494 GCA_036845025.1 Xanthobacteraceae bacterium
CGGCGTCGAGTGCGAGCCCGAGCGGACGACCTCCGATCTTGGCGACAACGCTGGTCTCGGTATGGTCCGGCGCCGCGAAACGCACGATCCGTCCATCGCGCGTGCCGCAATAAAGGTTACCCGAGCTATCGAGGAGGACGTCCTCGGGCCCGTCGATCTTGCCAGATCCGATCAGCACGGCTCCCGATAATTTTGGCGCAATAGCATCCGGCATCAATCCGGCCATGCCGCGAATATCGTCGACGTCGAGGGCGACGGGATCGAGATAGGTCGATGCTAACAAGCGGTGCCGGTTCTTGCGGAATCTGACGTCCATGCCGAGGATCACGATAATGATTACGCCGAGCACAAATTCAGTGAAATCGCCGCGAAAGCCCGAGTTGATCAGCGCGTTTTCGAGAACGTAGATCGTGGCGAAACCCATCAAAACGGCAACGACAGCGCCACGGCCGGGCACGAAGCCGCCCAGCCCGACGACCAAGGCCGTCAAGGTAAAGAACTCGAGGCCGATGCCGGTGTCCGAACCAATGCTGTTTTGCCGCGCGGCGAACAAAAATCCGGCCAGGCCGACGATCAGGCCAGCCACGACGTAGGCGAAGAACACCGTCAATTTGACGTTGATGCCGCCGTGCCGCGCGGCCTTTCTGTTGCCGCCGACAGCAAGAATATGCCAGCCGAACCGCGACTGGCGGAACATGAAAAAAATCAGGAGGGCGACGGCGACGAGAACCAGAAAGCCGACCGGCATACCGAACGGCTTTTCAAAGCCGATCCAATCCCAAAGATCATTGCTGCGCGAGCTGCTGGCGATCGCGACCAGCCGAGCCTGGGAAGCGAGCGTGAACAGGCCGCGCACCGTGATCATGGTGCCGAGCGTCGTCAGCAACGCTCCGCAACCCATCAACCCGGCAAGAGCACCGTTGACCACACCAACCAGAGCACCGCAGCCCAGAGCGAAAGCGAGAACCGCCCACACCGGCCAGCCGAGAATATGAAAGGCGTAGAGCGCGGCGAACGCCGACATCGCAAAGTTGGAGCCCACCGACAAATCGATGCCGCCGACGGCGACCACGACCAAAAGCGCCAGAACGACAAGACCGCCATCGGCGGCGTATTGCGTCAGATTGCTTAGATTGGTCGCGGTCACATACCCCTTGGTGCCGAGGACCACGCCGAGCACCATGATGACGAAGGCAATAAAGGGGATAGCGCTCTCGACCCAGCCCTTCGACAGAATGTCGGACAATATGCGGCGCGGCGAGAGCACGAAGCGCGGCACGCGCTGGCGAGGCAGGCGAGCGAAATCGATCTGCACTGACAACTTGTATATATCCGTCGAACTCGCGAACGCGGGGCCCGTCGAGCGGACCCCGCGCGCGAGGCGCTTGCTGTTAGCCCGAGCTTCCGGGGCTGATTACAGCTTAAAGCAGAGGTTGGGGCTATAGGTCGGACCGGTCTTGATGATCTTCATCGGCGACTCGATCTTGAGCATCGAATGGTCGGCGGCCACTCCACCCTGGAGAAGGATGTCGATCACCGTGCCCGCATCGCGGCCCTGACCATCGGCATCGTAGCTCCAAACCCGATCGAGTATTTTGTCCTCGACCGCCTGGCAGGTCTTGTCGTCGCCGCCACCGGTCGCATACACGATGACCTTGTCTTCGAGGTGCGCGTCCTTGACGGCTTTGCCGGCACCCATGGTGTGGACGTCCCAATGGCCAAAGATGGCGCAGAGATTGGGATGCTGCTGAATCACCGTCGCGGTGATCTGGCGCGCCTTTTCCGGCTCCCAATCCGACGCCTGGTTCGAGACCACCTTGATTTCGGGATGAGCTGCGAAGACCTTGAACGCGGCCTCGTTCATAATGACGCTGTCCGCCGCCGTTAGTTGCCCGGGAATGATCGCCACTTCACCCGATTTTCCGCTGCCGTTGCCGCACTCCTTGACAATATCCTCGGCGATTTCGCGGCCGATCCGCTCCCAATTCGCGCCGACGAATGCGGTCGACGGCTGGTTCGACTGAAGGTTTATTTGCAGGACCTTGATGCCCTCCGACTCGGCTTGCTTGATTTGCCGGGCGAGGAGCTGCACGGTCGGATTGTGCACCACGAGCACATCGGGCTTATCGCTGATGGCTTTGGCCAGCAATTCCGACATCGCTCCGGTGTTGAAATGCGCATCGCGAACGTCAACTGTGTAGCCGTAGATCGCCGCGTGCTGCTTCATGCCGCGCACCCACGCTTCGGTCAGCGTGATCCCCATCGAGATCGGCACGAAGATGACCTTCTTGCCGGCGATATTGCTGTCGGCGCGAGCGCCACCGCCGCCAAGGGCGAGCAACGCACAGATTGCAAATCCCGTGATGATTTTGGGCAGTGTGTTTTTCGTTATAGGCACCATGTCTTCCTCCTTCGTTGACGACGTTACTGTCAGAGATCGCCGACCGTATCGGTCTCCGTGTCTCTGGGGTTGAAATAGTTGTCGGTTGCGATCGCGATGATCAGCACGAGTCCCTTGAGGACGTCCTGCGTCTGAGTGGTCAGATCAACCAGCGTCATGCCGTTGCGCAGCACCGCTATCAGCGCCGCTCCGACAAATATGTTGCGCATGCCGCCGCGGCCGCCGCGCAACGGGATTCCGCCGAGGACGACGACAAGGATGACTTCGAACAGCAGCGTTCCGTTGGTGACCGTCCGGAAATCCACCGTGCCGCTGGATGCCGCTGTCACCAGCCCCGCCAGCAGAGCCATTACCGCCGCGTAGACGTAGATCATCAAAGTCGTCGTTCGAACCGGCAGGCCGGTCAATCGTGCGGCCTGGAAGTTATCGCCCATCGCGTAGGTGATGCGGCCGAACGTGGTGGTGCGGAGCAGGATCGCGGTTAGCACAAAGCTGACAATCATCAGCGCGACCGGCGCGCTCAGCCCCGGCACGATGTCGCCGGAAAAAAAAATAACCGCAGGATTCGTCTTCGGCAGCAGAAGCAAATATTCGCCGCCAAGCACCACGTAGCGGAAAAAGCCGGTTACGACCATCGCCGAGGCGAGGGTCGCCAGCATCGCGGATATTTCGACGTACGCGATCAGCCAACCGTTGATGAAGCCGATCACGCCGACGGCAAGCAGCGCCAATCCCAATGCGAGCGGCCACGCGATGCCTGAGTCACTTGAGAGCGCAAAAACCGTGGCGCCTGCAACCATAGTGGCGACCAGCGAGAGATCGAGCCCGCGCGAAATGATCACCATTCCCATTCCGCAGCTGAGAATCACCAGCGCCGCGGAATTCGACGCGATGACGCGCAAATTTCCCAGCGTGGCGAAGCCGGGAATGAAGATCGAGAACGATAAGACGAGCGCAACAATGACGGCGATAACGATATATTCGAGCAGGCTGCCTCTGCGCCGCGCGCGGCCGGCTTTCAAAGCGAGCATACCGGCGCTCATCGTCTGACTGGACACGTGACCAGCCACTTACGAATCCGTACAGCTTGCGCAAATCGGTCTGCGGGCGCGGCCAAAAATGGCGGTCAAAAACGCAACCTCCCCTCGTCACAACAGCGCTCTCCGGCGCTTAATGAATGATAGGCAAGAAGCTGCCCCGGAGTGAATGTCGCATACAGCCATAAGATACGACCAGGGCTATAGCCTTCATACATAGAACGGCGGTTTCCGGGCCGCAGGGGCGGACTTTCGGTTTGGGCGCATCCAGCGCCATATTATCCTCCGCCTACCCGCCGGGGACGCCATTTCAGTGGCGTGCTCCGCTCCGCAATTTCATCGCGCACAGGTTTTGCCCATTCGCCCACCACCTCCGTGACGCCAGGCTGGCAAAACTTGCGCGCTGAGCAAAAGCGCGTTCGCCCGGGGCAAGGTTTCGTGCGGTTCGTACTGATCGCCCCGTTTGCAACCTCGGCACCAGAGGCGCGGCTGATATTGAGCGTGGGGCAAGTGCTCAATGCCTTTCGACCCATCTCGGTGCGATGCGCACTCTTGCGACGCCTCGCTGCTCGGCTATGCTGTTATCCGGCAAAAAGCGCGGGCGTAGTTCAGTGGTAGAACATCAGCTTCCCAAGCTGATTACGAGGGTTCGATTCCCTTCGCCCGCTCCAAAAAAATCGACGAGGCCGTGAAATACACGGCCGAGAGGGGGAGACATGAGCGAGCGCCGCGATCCAGACACCGGCTGGAGCTGGTGGTATTTGTTGTTTTTGATTCAGCTTGCCGTGGTCATCTGGCCGGCTTTCTACAATAAAATCGAACCCACCTTCATCGGCATTCCGTTCTTCTATTGGTATCAGCTTTTCTGCGTGATCCTCGGAGCAATCTTGACGGCCGTTGTCTATTTCGCCGTCGCGCATGTACCGCGGAGCAGCTGACCGCGACGCCAGCCAAAAACATAAACTAAATCGGGGGAGGGATGTCGTGCAGGAAGTCAACTGGACCGCGCTGATTGTTTTCGTCGTCCTCTTCGTCTTCATCACCTGGCTAGGGTTCGCCGCAGCGCGCTGGCGTAAGGGCGATCTCGACCAGCTGCATGAATGGGGCCTGGGCGGCCGGCGTTTCGGCACGCTCATCACCTGGTTCCTGGTCGGCGGCGATCTTTACACCGCCTACACTTTCGTCGCGGTGCCGGCGCTGGCCTTCGGCGCCGGCGCGGTTGCCTTCTTCGCGGTCCCGTACACTATCTTGATCTATCCGATCCTTTTTCTGGTGTTCCCGCGGCTCTGGTACGTCTGCCGCAAGCATAACTACGTCACTCCGGCCGATTTCGTGCGCGGTCGGTTTGGCAATCGCTGGCTCGCGCTCGCCATCACGGTGACCGGCCTAGTGGCGACGCTGCCTTACATCGCGCTTCAGCTCTTGGGATTGCAGGTCGTGATCGGCGCGCTGGGGGTCACCAGCACTGGATATACCGGCGACGTGCCGCTGGTCATTGCCTTCATCATTCTCGCCGCCTTCACGTATTCCAGCGGCTTGCGGGCGCCGGCCTCGATCGCGGTGGTCAAGGATACCCTGATTTACATCACCGCCTTTGCCGCCGTCATTGTCGCACCGATTCAACTCGGCGGTTTTGGCAAGATTTTCGCCGCGATACC
Organism: Xanthobacteraceae bacterium; assembly: GCA_036845025.1. Lineage (GTDB taxonomy): Bacteria > Pseudomonadota > Alphaproteobacteria > Rhizobiales > Xanthobacteraceae > BOG-931. The sequence continues at coordinate 5,097 of DAIUEQ010000116.1, forward strand.
TGCGCAAAAAGTGTTGCTCGCGATACCTCCCGCCCATTCGACCGGCTCGTACAGCGCGTACGTGACTTTAGCGATCGGATCGGCGCTGGCGCTGTTTCTTTATCCGCACTCCATGACCGGAATCCTGAGCGCTTCAAGCGGCCATGCCATCCGCCGCAACGCGGCAATGCTGCCGGCCTACTCGTTCATGCTTGGGCTGTTGGCGCTGCTCGGCTTCTTCGCCATCGCTGCCGGTGTCGGCGCCCTGCCCGAATTCGCCGGCGGCTTCAAACAATTCGGCACCAATTTCGCCGTTCCGGCGTTGATCCTGCATATTTTCCCGGCCTGGTTCGTCGGCATCGCCTTTGCCGCCATTGGGATCGGTGCGCTGGTGCCGGCGGCAATCATGTCGATCGGCGCCGCCAACCTCTATACCCGCAACATCCACCGCGAGTTCATCAACAAGAACCCGACCGACAAAGAAGAAGCGCAGATGGCGAAGTGGGTATCGCTGATCGTGAAGTTCGGCGCGCTTTTGTTCATCATCTTCGCGCCGACGCAGTACGCGATTCAGTTGCAGCTTCTTGGCGGCATCTGGATCATCCAGACCTTGCCGACGATCATGCTCGGCGTGTTCACCCGTTGGTTCAACGATTGGGCACTGTTGATCGGCTGGGCGGTCGGGACCGTCGCCGGCACGGCAATGGCGATTTCAACCAATCTGTCGCCCACCTACACGATCGCGCTTGGCGGCTACGCTATCCCCGGCTATGCGGCTTTCTTTACCGTCGTCCTCAACCTGGTCATCGCGGTCGTGTTGACGCCAGTGTTCAACGGCCTGCGCAGCGGGGTGGCGCCGCTCGACGCGACCGCCGCGGCCGATTATCGCGCCTAAACTGCGTATAAAAAATCCGCGCGGCTCACGCATCCTATAAGTGCGTGACTTGGACATGCAGCAGTGCCGCGCGGCCGCCGCGCACCGCCTTGGCGCAGCGCGCAATCGCCGCCGGCACATCGGCTGGATCACCGACCTTTTCGGCGTAGCCCCCGAATGCCTCCGCTACTTTGCCGAACTCAACCTTCGCGGCGAGTTCCGATTCGAACTCCTTCGCCGTATGGGCCTCGCCATCGGGAAAGACCCGCAGCGTCGATTCCTTGACCGCACCCCAGCCGGTGTTGTCGAGCACGATCGACAAAATCGGCAATTTGTATTGCTGGGCGACGGCGAAAACCGAGGTCGGATTGTTGAAATAAAACCCGCCATCGCCGGAAATCTGAACCATCAGCCGCGATGGCGCCGCGAGCTTGGCGCCCAGCGCCATGCCGCCTGACCAGCCGAGGCCGGCACCATTGGTATTGAAAGCGGTATTGGGGCAGCGGCGCGGGATTTGCAGCAGAACGGCGCCGGTGTTGGTGACGGCTTCGTTGAAGATCATGTCTTCGTCGTCCAACACTTTGCCCAGCTCGGCCATGAAATAATGCGGGTTGATGGCGCCGTGCGTTCCCTTGTTCGCCGCGAGCTTGGCGGCACGGGCAAGACGGCCTTCGCGCAGCTTGGCGAGCCGCTCGAGACGTCCGACAACGGCGGCCTTAAAGCGCGGCGTGGCCTTGGCCTTCAGAGCGGTCAGCAATTGGTCGAGGATGCGGGCGGTATTGCCCTGCATGCGCAAATTGCCGGGGAAGGTCCACATCGGCGAGCCGCTTTTGAGCACGTCGACGTCAATATGCGCCCAAAAGGATTTTTCGTTCGGCGCCACCTCGGCGGGGAACCATGGCACTTCGACATCCACCAGCAAGCCGACATCGGCGTCCGGGAGATGCTCGTCAGCTGAGAAGCCGGCGAAACAGGGACTCTCGTAGGAAATGTTATTCTTTGAGTTGGCCTCGTAAATCGGAATGCCGGCGAATTGCGCGACCTCGTCAATCTTTTGCGCGGCGAGCACGTCGTTGCCGCCATAGCCGGTGATGAGGATCGGGTTTTCGGCAGCAATAAGCCGATCGGCAAGGTTGGCAATAAGCGCCGGATCGGCGCCGGCCGGCGACAGGGCGCCGAACCGGTCGCCCGGATAGCGGTGGATTTCGTCGACGCCCCAGTGCTCCGTCAGCGTTTCGCGCTGCATCATCAGATAGACCGGACCGCGCGGCTCGCTCTGCATGATGGAATAGGCGCGTTGCAGCGCCTCCTTGACCACGACTCCGGACGGTAGCGTCCACTGCCATTTGGTGTAGGGCCGCACCAAGCTCGCCTGATCGAACGGCTCCTGGACGAAATGCACGTGGGTGTCGCGGGTACCGACCAATTCGCCGTGCATGGTGTACGGCGCCCTGCCCGCCATGAGCAGCACCGGCAGCCGGCTGCGATACATATTGTGCATGGCATTGGCCGTGTTGGCGGTGCCGACATCGACATGGACCAGCACGCCTTGGCCGCGGCCGGTCACCAGCGCATAGCCGGCCGCCATGTGGCCGGCGGTATTCTCGTGCGGACAGCGCACGACCTTGGGCATCGCTTCGCCGCGTTGCCGGCGGTGCGCCATTTCTTCGATGATCGGCGCATGATCGGTGCCGAGGTTACAAAACAAATACTCGATGCCGATCTCGCTCAGGCCCTCGAGCAGGTAATAGGCGGTGGAGAAATCGCCGACGTTGCTCCCGCGCGCGACTGACGTGTCCATGGTGCGGCCAATTCGTCCTTTTGGTGAAGACTTCAGGTTAATGGCGGGCCAGCATAGCACGCCAATTTCGCGCCTGCGCGTCTGCAAAGCTCTTTGACTGCAACGAATTACACCGACGGTAAATCGTCGCGCCGGGAATGTTGCGTGCGGCGGCGAGTTCCGATTGCGCGAACAAACTTCGGTCTTTCCGAAGTGTCGCCACAATGGCACAACATAGCTGCGGACGAACGGGGAAAGGATCCAACATGAAATGGCAGGCCGCCGTGGCCGGCGCTATTGCGTCGGCTCTGATCACCTCTGTGGCCTCTGCAGAGATGCGCGTGACCAACGATCCGGGAGGAGAAATTACCTCCTACGTGACCAAATTCGAAAATCTGCGCGCCTCCGGGGAACGTCTGGTCATTGACGGGCCGTGTCTCTCGGCATGCACGCTGTTCACCGCCTTCTTGCCGCGGCAACAGGTCTGCGTAACACCGCGGGCAGTACTTGGCTTCCATGCGGCGTCTTATTACGACGACGCCAGCCGTTCGCTGGTGCCGACGCGCGCCGGGACGCGGCTGGTGATGCGGCTCTATCCGCAGTCGATCCGCAACTGGATCACGCGGCACGGCGGTTTGACACCGCGAATAATCGGGCTTCGCGGCAGCGAACTCGCTTCGCTCTACGATGCCTGCCGCTAAGCGGCCCGCGTGCGCGGGACTGTCGCACCGCGCTTGATCCCGGGGCGGCTGCAGCGAAGGTGCGCCGCGAATATATTGGCGCTTGCGGTGGTGATTTGCCCTTTGGGTGAATAAGGCTTCACTTGGTTGAATTTGCCTGCCGCACGGGCCTTTTATTTGCGGCAAGGAGGACGGCTTGAGGGCGGAGAAAGTATCGCGCGCGCTGCCGATATTGGGCGCGTTCATCTGCGGGCTCGCGCTGGTCTTCGCCGTGATCGTCTATTTTGGCGTCAAATCTCCAATCGGGCCGGCAGTGGCCGCGGTTGGCGGGCCGTTCCGCCTAGAAGACCAGAACGGCCAGCCGTTCACCGATCAGGACATGAAGGGACGGCCCTTCCTGGTTTTCTTTGGCTATACTCACTGCCCGGACATTTGTCCGACAAGCTTGTTCGACATTTCGCAGGTGTTGCAGAAGCTCGGTGGCGACGCCGACCGTACCGGAGCGCTTTTCATCACCGTGGATCCGGAACGGGATACCCCAGCCGTGATGAAGGATTATCTATCGAATTTCGACCCCCATCTACGCGGCCTCACGGGCGATCCGGGCGCCGTCAATGCAGCCATCAAAGCGTATCGTGTCTACGCCAAGAAAGTTCCGCTCGATCACGGCGACTACACTATGGACCACACCGCAATTGTCTATCTGATGGACAAAGCGGGTCGCTTCGTAGCGCCGTTCAACCTCAAGCAAACGCCGGACGCGGCCGCCGCCGAGTTGCGCAGATACCTTTAAATCCGCATCCGTGCGTTAATCGGCGATACGCCCCAACGCGTAAACCGCCTCCAGCAGCAAACCGGGCCGCGCCCCAAAGAACCATCGTTCGAACAGTTCTTTGGTCCGCCCGCCGCGGAAGATCCGTGCGAGGCCAGTATTGACCGCCAAGCGCAGAGCCCAATCGCCGCGCGGCACCACAATGGCGTATTGCTCGATCGAGAGATCGTCCGGCAGGATGGTAAACGCCTCCTCGTCCTTGAACTTGGCGCCGGCAAGCAGGAGTTTGTCGCTGGCGAAGGCATCCACCTTGCCGCTTTCAAGCGCGGCCACGCCCTCGTCGCGATCTTTTACCGGCACCAGCGTCACGAGGATGCTCAGTTGAGTGACGATATTGCTGACGGCACGTTCGTTGCTCGTACCGGTAACCAGCGCGATCTTCTTGCCGCCCAAATCGGCTAAGCCGTGGATATTCGATGTTCGCGAGACCAAAATGCCGGTCGACTCGACGAAAGTCAGAATGGAAAAGTCGACCTCTTTCATCCGTCCAAGCGTAACCGTCGACGATCCGCACTCGATGTCGGCCTTGTTGCCCGCCACGGCGGAGAAACGCGTCTCGACGGTTACCGGCACCCACTCGATCTTTAAGTCCGGGACCTTGAATTGCTCGGCGATGGAGGTGGTGACCTGCTTGCAGAGGTCGATGGTGTAGCCGAGCGGCTCCTTCGCGTCGTTGACGAACGAGAATGGCCGGTCATCGGCGCGGTAAGCAATCCGAATGACCTTCTTGGCGATGATGGATTTGAGCCGGCTGTCGGACGGCACCGATGACTGGGCCGACGCCCCAGATGCCGAGACCGCGACGGCGCAGATCACGGCTGCCAGACGCAATGACAGGCGACCGCCCAGACCGGCGAACGAATGAGGCCCCATTAATGACACCGTAGGTTTGTTGCTGCAGGAAAAACCAGATGGGCGATCCTAAACTTAGTCGTCCGACGAGGAAAGCCGCGCCTGAAGGCGTGAAGTCCTCGCCAGCCCGTGCTCGGTTTTCTCCCAGCGCCGCGGGTCGCAAATAAGCTGAATGAGCGCACGCCAGGCCGCGAGCGAGAGCAAGAACCAGTAGAACGGCGTCAGCGCCAAAATCCAGCCGTGACCGAGCAGCCTCCGCCGCTTTAATCCAATCAGGTCGAGTGGAATGGTCGAGGCGTAGCCGCAGAGGAACGTCGCCGCGAAAATCGGCCACGAATTAAAACTCGTCACCGTGGTCAGCGGCATACCGGCGAGTAATGAATAACCAAGCGCCGCCGCAAATATCGGGTGCACCAGGGCTGCGAGCACGTTGCAGGCGAGGAACAGCTGGACAGCGATGGCGCCGGCCGGCCTTAAGTCCCGCACCAGCCGGCCCGGGCGGCGCATATGCACGAGCCAGGTTTGCATCCAGCCTTTGTACCAGCGGGCACGCTGCTTGAGCCACGAGCGAAACCGAGCGGGCGCCTCCTCATAAGTGGCCGACGCGATCGCCGCCGAACGATAACCGAGCCGATGCAGCCGAATGCCGAGATCGGCGTCTTCGGTCACATTATAAGGGTCCCAGCCGCCGACCCGCCGCAGCGCGGCGGTACGGAAATGGTTCGACGATCCGCCGAGCGGAAGCGGCAACCCCAGCGCGGCAAGGCCCGGCAGAAAGGCATCGAACTGTCCGCATAACCGGCAGTGAACATGCGGGCGAGCCAGCCATCCGCGGTATTGTCGATGGTCAGCGCAGCTTGCACGCAGGCGAGGCGATCATCGGCCTCCGCAAACTTATCCAGCGCGCGGCGAAGTTGATCGGGCTCCGGAACATCCTCCGCATCAAAGACGACGGTAAAGGTGCCGTAGGCAAACGGCAGTGCGGCGTTGAGCGCTTTCGGCTTGGTCCGCGGTCCGGTCGGCGGTGCGATGATCACTGTGAACGGCTGGCCAAGGTCGAGCACCGCGACCGCCTGTTGGGTCTCTTGATCGTCCGCCTCGACGACAAGCTTCACGTCGAGCTTTTCCAACGGGTAATCCGGTATTATGGCGCAAACGCCACAACTCCCGGTATTATACCGAAATCGGGAGATCGGGGGTTATGGCGAAATCAGCAAGCGAACGTATCGGCGGATTGCTTAACGCTGTCGAATCCCGCTGGTCACTTTGGGCGCTCATCAATGCGAGCGGTCTAGTGGCTTTCATTTCATTTCCAGCATGGGCCGTCCGCGCGGCGGGCATCTTTTCCCAATACGCACCATTTTCATGGGTCGTAGCTGGCATAGGCGCGGGCAATAATTT
>DAIUEQ010000117.1:0-5258 GCA_036845025.1 Xanthobacteraceae bacterium
ACGCAATGGGCGAGATAGCCCATCCCCGCCCCGCCCCATTTTTCTTCGACGGTGATGCCCAAAAGCCCGAGCGCGCCGAGTTGCGGCCACAGTGCGCGGGGAAATTCGTTAGAGCGATCGATGGCGTCGGCGTTGGGCGCGATTTTTTCCTTGGCAAAGGCAGTGACGGTCTCGCGCAGCATGTCGACGTCGCTGCCAAGGTCGAAAGACAGGCCGGGAAGACTGTTGGAAATCATGGTTTAGGCTCGGCCCGGAGCGAAATGCGCTGCCGTCGCGGCAACGATAACGCTTCGGGCGGGTGGTGTCAGGCCGACAAGATAAGCGGGGTTAACCGGGGAGCGTGTTACCTGTCAGAAGGCCTAGCCGGCGAGCGCTCTGGCGTTGCGGGCGAGCGCGGCATCGATCTCGGAGGCTGGTCCCGGCCGGGCGAACAAATAACCCTGCATCTCGTCGCAGCCGGCAAGGCGAAGCAGCACGCGCTGCTCCTCGTTCTCAATGCCCTCGGCCAAAACTTTCATGCCGAGCGCGTGGCCGAGCGTGACAATCGACTGGATGATCGGGCCGGTCGAGGCCGAGGCGCCGAGCGAGGCGACAAAGCCGCGGTCGATTTTGAGCCGGTCGAACGGAAAGCGCTGCAGGTACCCGAGGCTCGAATAGCCGGTGCCGAAATCGTCGAGCGCGATGGAGACCCCGAGCGCGCGCAATGCCTCGAGGCGGGCCTGGGCATCTTGCGGATTGTCGATCAGGACGCCTTCGGTGACCTCGAGCACCACGCGCGACGGCGCGATCTCGGTTTCTTCCATCACGGCGGCGACCAGATCGACCAGCCAGCGGTCGCGGATTTGCACCGGCGACAAGTTGACGGCGACCGAAAGCTGCGGCCAGCGCGCGGCGTCGGCGAGCGCGCGGCGCAGCACGATCTCGCCCAATTGCGACATCAGCCCGCTTTCCTCGGCGAGCGGCACGAATACCGACGGCGGAATATTACCGCGGGTCGGATGGGTCCAGCGCAGCAAGGCTTCGACGCCGATGATGGCGCCGCCGGCCGCGGCCACGATCGGCTGGTAATGCACATCGAACATTTGCAGCGGGATCGCGGTCTGCAATTCGTGCAGCAGAAAGCGCCGCTCGGCGTATTCGGTTTCGATTTGCGGCTCGAACCGGCGGACGGCGCCGCGGCCTTCGCGTTTGGCTGCGCGAAGCGCGAGGCCGGCGCGGCGGATCAAATCCTCGGCGCTAAGCCCGTCGTCGGGCGCTTGCGCGACACCCATGCCGGCGGTGATCTGCCAGATGCGGTCGATGAAGACCGGGCGCTGCAACGCCACGCGGATCGCGTCGGCGAGCTTGGCGGCGCTCTGCGGCTCGTCGCTCGACATGACGACGGCGAGTTCGTCTTCCTCGAAGCGGCCAAGCCTGGCGCCCGGCGGCAAGCCGTCGCGCAAATGCTCGGCGATGTTGGTCAGCACCGCGTCGCCGCCCGAGCGGCCCAGCGTGTCGTTGACCTCGCGAAAATTGTCGAGGTCTATGAGCGCGAAAGCAACCAGCCCGGAACGGCGGTTGGCGAGCGCGGCGCCGAGATGCTCGACCATGACCGCACGATTAGGCAGCCCGGTCAAAAGATCCTGGCTGGTCAGCCGGCGCATCATCTCGTTGCTGCGATCGAGCGATTGCACCAGCCGCCGCGCGGCCCGCACGGCGAAAAAGCCGCCAAAGGCAAACACGGCGCCAATCCCGGCCAGCAGAATCCACAACCGGTTCATGGCGCCGACCAAGGCGCCATCGCTCACCCAGCTGAGCCAACCGATGATCCGGCCACTGCCGTTATGCAGCGACTGGATTTGGCGGCCGGCCTCGGACGCCGGATCGAGGTCGAAGCGCAAGTCCTGCAGGCCGGCGCGACGCTGGATTTCACGCAAGTCCGCGGTATTGAGACCTTCGATGTCGCCGTATTTCTGCCGGTACTGATCGAGCGCGGCGCGCAAAGCCGCGCGTTGCTCGGCTTCGACATGGGTCTCGCCGAATTGCGTAGCGGCAAAACCGATCGCTGCGCAAAACAGCGTCGCGCAGGCGAGAAAGACCGGCACATAAACGGCGATGCGTGTCGCCCGGCCCTCGGCGCGCCGCTCCGGGAGCGGCGGTGCGGACGCGGACGCGCGCACTCTTCGCGCCGGCCACCATTTCCGGGCTGCCGCAGCCGCCGCCATCTGTTACGCGCCTCACTCACTGAATTTCGCCTAAAGGTTTAAGCGGGGCTGATTAACGCCAAGGAAAAGCCGCTATGCGACTCGATATGGCGTGCAAGGTTGTATTGCCGCCGTCGCGCCTCGTACCGTTAACATTACGTTAATCCCGGATTCCGTAGTGTCCGAATCGGAAGGGCGTTCCCGGCGCAGATGGCCGGTTTGGGTTGGGGCATGCAGGGGTTACGGGCGTATCGAAGGTCGACTTTCGGGTTTGCTTTGGGCGCGGCCATCGCCGCGGCCGGAGCGTTTATTTTTGCCGGGACGGCGCGGGCCGACGATTGCCCCGGTCATCCTGATGCGCTGGGCACCAGCCGGGTGCTGGTGGTCGAGCCGGGCGAATTTTCGCAAATCGGCATCATGCAATATCACCAGTCGCTGCCGCTTAACGACAAGGAAGTGGTGCTGACTTTCGACGACGGGCCGGTGCCGCGGTATTCCAATGCCGTGCTCGACACGCTCGCCGCCCAATGCGTGAAGGCAACGTACTTTCTCGTCGGCGCCATGGCGCGGGCTTACCCCGCGACGGTGCGGCGCATTTACGAGGAAGGCCACACCATCGGCACCCACACCGAAAATCATCCGGCGCGGATGCAAAAACTGCCGATTGAAAAAGTACGCCAAGAGATCGACGGCGGCATTGCCGATGTCGGCGCGGCGCTCGGCGATCCGACCGAACTGGCGCCGTTCTTCCGCATCCCGGGTCTGGCGCGCACCGACGCCATTGACGAGGAGCTTGCCGCGCGATCGCTCATCGTCTTTAGCTCCGATACCGTCGCCGACGACTGGCACCGGCGCATCAGGCCGGCCGACATTGTCAGCCGCGCCATGAGCCGGCTCGAGGCGCGCGGCAAGGGCATCCTGTTGCTGCACGATATTCATCCGGCGACCGTTGCCGCGTTGCCGGAACTGCTCGCCAAGTTGAAAGCGGCGGGCTTCCATATCGTGCACGTCGTGCCGGCAGCCGCCGAGCAGATCCAGACCGCCGGCGGCGAACCGACCACCCACATCCGGCCGGCATGGCCGGCCGCGACGGGAGCCCAGGTCGACGATCAGATTGTCACGGCGGCGCCGGACTTAAAATTGTTCGCGCCGAATTACCGGCCGCATCGCCGCATCGTGTTGGCCGACCGCTCCGCTAATGCGGCCTATCTCGCGCTTGCCGCCGCGACCGAATGGACGGAGCCGACGGTGCTGACCGGCGCCGCCGACGAAGCTGAAACGTCGGTACCGGACCTCCGCGATGTCGGCCTTTCGCTGCTGCGCTGGCCGGGCGGAGAAGAAGCGTTGGAGCTACGCGCCGATCTATCGCTCGCGGCGCAAAAGCCGGTGCCGAGCACGGCGCCCGCGATTTTGCCGCCCGATCCGCTTGAGTGATCGCTCGCCGCTTCGCTATTTGGGCGGCGGCCCGACGGTGATTTCAATCGCCGAGTAATACGCGGCCAGGTCGTCGATATCGTTATCTTTGAGCGTCGGCGCGACGAGCGACATCATGTCGTTCTTGCGTGCGCCGGCACGATAATCGTTCAGCGCCTTGACCAAATAGATCTCACTCTGTCCGGCGAGGTTCGGCGCTTCGGGAATCTTGGCCTTGCCGTCAAGACCGTGACAGGTTTGGCACATCAGCGCTTTTTGCTTGCCGGCTGTCGCATTGCCGGCGGCAAGCCCGTCGGTCGCAGCGCCGACGATAAAAGCGAGCGCGGCGAGCCAGGCGACGTTGACGCGTAACCTCATCACCTGAACCGTCCACTTCGACAAAAACGGCGCCACGCCAACCCGGCGCGGCGCCGCCATTACACAGCCTCGAAGCCTATTTGCCGTCGTACCAAATGCGATAGAGCGCACCGGCGAAGTCATCCGATACCAGGAGCGATCCGTCGCGAAGCTGAGCGACGTCGACCGGCCGGCCGATATATTCGCCATTGGCGTCGAGCCAGCCTTCGGCGAACGGCTCGGTCTTGTCGGCGGTGCCATCTTCCTTGAGGTAGGTCACCATCACGCGCGCGCCGACCGGCGTGGTTCGATTCCAGGAACCGTGTTGGGCCGAAAAGATGGCGCCTTGATATTTACTCGGGAACACCTTGCCGCTGTAGAAGGTCATGCCGAGGTCGGCGGCGTGCGCCACCATCTCGCTCTGCGGAAACACGACGTCCGCGGGCGGTGTCTCGTTCTTGTATTCCTCGGTGCGGACGTGGCCGCCGCCATAATACGGGAAGCCGAAATTCTGTCCGGCCTTGGTGGCACGATTGAGTTCACCGGGCGGAACGTCGTCGCCCATGCCGTCGACCTGGTTGTCAGTAAACCAGAGCGTCTTGTCTTTTGGATTGAAGTCCTGGCCGACGGAGTTGCGAACGCCCCACGCATAGACCTCACGATTCTTGCCGTCGCGGTCCATGCGGATAATGCCGCCGATGCCGGCTTTCTTGAAGTCGTCGAGTTTTTCCGGCGGCGGCACGTTAAACGGCTGGCCGAGCGTGATGTAGAGCTTGTTATCGGGACCGACGCGGCACGTGCGCGCCGTGTGGTTATAGCTTTCATCCTCCTTCGGGATGAGCTCGCCTTGCGGAACGATCGGAACCGCTACCACATCCGGGCTCTCATAGAAGAACTCGGCCGCCGGATACATCAGCACCCGGTTCTGCTCGACGACGAACAGAAAGCCGTCCTTGGAGAAACACGGACCGTTGGGGATGACGAGATCGATCGTCGAGGCGAACGGTTTTACCTCCTCGGCGACGCCGGATTTGGAGCGATCGGTCACCGCGTAGACCTGCGCCTTGCGCGTGCCGACGAAAGTCACGATGCCTTGCGGCCCAACGGCCATGTGACGCGCGTCGGGAACGATTGCGTAGAGGCCGATATGGAACCCGTGCGGCAGCTTGATTTTTTCCAGATTCTTTTTCAATGCCGCAGCTTTGGCGCCGCCTTGAGGAATCGTCGGAATGTTGGGCGATGCGCCCGTCGTCTTGAATTGTCCCAGTTTTTCCAGGTTGCCTGAATTGCTCTGGGCGAAGGCTG
>DAIUEQ010000117.1:5358-11487 GCA_036845025.1 Xanthobacteraceae bacterium
CATATAGTGCGCGAGCGCTTGTATGTCGGCGTTACTCAGTTCCGTGACCACCTCCGACATTGACGCGACACCTGAGCCGACGCGGGCCCCCGATTTGTAATCGTGCAACGCCTTGAGCAAAACGTCTTCGCGCTGGCCGGAAAGTCGCGCGGCCGCGCGGAAGCCGTTGTAGTCGTCCGAGTGACAAGACCGGCAGCGATGTTCGACGGCAAGCTTTTCTCCCGCCTGTACCAGCGCATCAGATTGGGGTTGCGGATTGGGCGGCGGAAGCGATGCGTAGTAGGCGCCGAGATTGCGAATGTCTTCGTTACTGAGCGACTCCGCCACCGGGCCCATGATCTCGTTCTTCCTTGCACCGGAGCGAAAGTAAACGAGTTGCCATTGGACGAATTCATCGGGTTGTCCGGCAAGCGACGGCGTCAAGGCGGTTTCGGAAACACCTTCGGCACCGTGACACCCTGCGCATCCTTCGGCCAGCGACTTGCCCGCTGAAACGTCGGCCGCGAACCCCGGCGCAGAACCGCAAAGACAAAGCGCGATCAAAGCTCGCAGAAAAGATCGCCCAGATGTCATGTCAGCACCAAAACAAGAAGTCCAAGCCGGAACCCCCGGCTTGGACCTGAGTGTCGGAACGACCGCTTCACCGATTATGGCGAAGCCTTCGTGTGAAGATCACTTCGCGTAGCTGATCCGATAGATGGAGCCGGTGAAGTCATCGGCGACCATCAACGCGCCGTCCTTCGCCACCAGCACGTCATTCGGACGGCCGCGATATTTGCCGTCGGCGCCGATCCAGCCGGTGGCAAATTCAACCTCTTTCGCGTTTTTGCCGTCCGGATCGGCGGTGATGCGCATCAACCGACCGCCTTGGAACTGGTGACGATTCCACGAACCGTGTTCGGCGAGGATGATGTTGTTCTTGTAGTCAGCGGGGAATTGGTCACCCGTATAGAATTTCATTCCCAGCGGAGCGACGTGCGCGCCGAGTTTGAGTGCCGGCGGCGAGAAGTCCGAGCACTTGTGACCCATCGCCAATTTCGGATCCGGGATGTCGCCTTGGTGACAATACGGATAGCCGAAATGCTCGCCGATCTTGGTGATGTGGTTGAGCTTGTCGCTCGGCAAGTCGTCGCCGAGCCAGTCGCGCGCGTTCTCACTGAACCAATAATCGCCGGTGCGCGGATCGACGTCGCCACCGACGCTGTTGCGAACGCCGAGCGCCACTGTTTCAGCAAGACCGTTAGCCGGATTGACGTGTCTGATCTGTGACGTCGAGGTCGGCGGCAGGCACTCGTTGCAGGGTGGCCCGAACGGAATGTAGAGCCAGCCATTCTTGTCGAAGGCGAGATATTTCCAGCCATGCGGTACATAGGCCGGCATATCGTCGTAGACGACGTCGCCCTTCGGCATGCTGGCCAGATTGGCTTCCGCGTCGGCGTACTTGTACAGCTTGTTGATGTCGGCGACGTAGAGCGCTCCATCACGGAAGGCAACGCCGGTCGGCACCGTCAGTCCCTCGATGACGGGTTTAACCGTCCGCTTGCCGCCGTCATCGGTGACGGCAAAGACCTTGCCGACGCCGAACCAAGAGCCGACAAACAAAGTACCCTTGTCGCCCCACGCCATCTGTCGCGCGGCGGGCACCCGCGCCCACAATTCGATCTTGAAGCCGGGCGGCAACTTGATCTGCTTGAGCGAGGCGTCGACCTCGGCGTCGGTGAAGCCGGTGGGCGGCGGCAGCGTGTTGAGCACATGCGTGCCCTTCTGCTCCTTGGTCTCGTCGCCCATGAACCAGTCATCCGGCGGATGGGTCCAAAATTCCTTTTTGCTGGAGTCGTAGGATTTGAGGTCTTCGGTTCGCGCGCCGGATGCGAATAGCAATCCGACAACGGCGACCGCAGCGGCGCCTGCGACAAGGCTCGCCACGCTAGGTTTCAACTTAGCTTTCAGGCTCATTTTACTTCTCCTCCCATGATCGATTTACGTTTTCTTTTTTTGTTCTGTCCGGACCAGACACGAGTGCGCGCGCAACCGCACCACGCTGACCGTTGCAAGGCTTTTAAGACGGCATGCGGAGTTGCCCCGCTCAGACCGGATCAGAAGTCCCTTTGACTCGCCGGGAGAACACCCCCGGTTTTGTCCCGTTTTTTGATTTTTTTGTAAATCGGGACGCGCAAACCCGGCGATCAAGTCCGCTTTGAGCGTACGTTACTGTCGCAGTCTGTCAAGCGGTGGTTGCGCCGTCTGTAGTGGCAAGCCTGCGTGGCTCTGGGGAGGCGGAAATCGCGCAGCTCCCCGCCCGAGTATTTTTCACTGGTGCGGCCGAGAGGACTCGAACCTCCACGGGTTGCCCCGCTAGCACCTCAAGCTAGTGCGTCTACCAATTCCGCCACGGCCGCATGTGGGGTGAGAACAGTCGAACGAAAGCGTTCGACGGCGCCGATGTAACAGTTAGGTCCAAAGCCGACAAGGGCGGCAAATGCATATATTCGGGAGGATTGGCCGGCGCGCTAGTCGTCGCTAAGTCCTTGTTATTGCGGTGGCCGCCTTGTGCTAACGGTGCAATCATGGACGGGTTCGACGAGACGAAAATGCGCGGTGAAGTGCAGATCGGACTGCTCCCGGTTCCCGGCACGCCGCCTGTCGAATGGCTGGAAAGCCCTGACCCGGTCGATTACCAAACCGCGCTCGCCGTCATGACCGAACGCGCTGCGGCGATCGCCCGGGGAGAAGCCAACGAACTCGTCTGGCTCCTTGAACACCCTGCCCTTTACACAGCGGGCACCTCGTCGCGGCCGCATGAGCTGATCGATGCGCGTTTCCCGGTTTATCAGACCGGGCGCGGCGGCCAGTTCACGTATCACGGTCCAGGGCAGCGGGTGGCTTACTTGATGCTCGATCTCAAACGCCGCGCGCCGGACGTGCGCCGCTTCGTCGCCACGGTCGAGGAATGGATAATCCGCACGCTTGATGCCTTAGGCGTCGCCGGCGAACGCCGCGGCGATCGCATCGGTGTCTGGGTTCGGCGCCGCGGGCGCAACCGCGATGCGGAGGACAAAATTGCTGCGATCGGGGTGCGCGTCCGGCAATGGATCACGCTGCATGGCGTTGCGCTCAACGTTACACCCGACTTGTCGCATTTCTCCGGCATCGTGCCCTGCGGGATTTCTGACCCGCGTTACGGAATAACTTCGCTGGCCGCGCTCGGCATTACGGTCTCGACAACAGAGGTCGATGGCATTTTGCGCCGCGAATTCGAGCCGCTCTTTGGCGGCACTAGTGTGGCGGTTCAAAAGTCCGCATCATTTTTGCCGCAAACTCGCCATGCGGACTTCTGAACCAAAGCCACACTAGATCAATACGTTCCTAGTATCCCTTTGATTCCGAAGTTCGCAAACCAGAACGCCGCACAGTCGTGCGAACTTCGGAATCGGGATACTAGCGACGCTCAGCCGCTTGCCAGCACCGAAAACAATTCTCCCGGCCGGCGTAATTCCAAATCGCGCTCGCCGGCCTCGGTCTGATCGACGGCAGCGATCTTTGCGCCGGACGGACCGTCGTGACAGCTTTCGACCATGGTCAGAACCGCTTCTTCCGAACCGGCGAGCACAGCCTCCACCGAGCCGTCGCCGCGATTGCGGACCCAGCCTTCAATGCCGAGCTCAATTGCGGTGATCTCCGCCCACGCGCGGAATCCGACGCCCTGGACTCGCCCGCGGATGATCACGCGACAGATCATCTCCATCGAAACGCCTTGCCATAGGGCGGCAGCGTGCCGCTCGTCCGTTTCGGCAAAAAGCCTCGCAACGCGTCAATGTAAAGTTGCGGCAGACGCCATTCCAGCGCCGCCGCAATCAAAAGTTCCATGTATCCGCTCTTGGCACGGCCCAAGGGGCACGGCCGCGCCAGGTAGACCAGCGCCCGGTTTTGCCGGCCGGCATGCCGCAGCGGAAGCATTTCAGTGCGGTAAAGGCCGCCGGCAGTGTTCTCCCAAGCTGCAAGCGTGATCAGATCGCGCGGCGTGAGCCGCCAAAGAACGCCATAAACTGTCTCGCCACGGCGTGGCGCGACCGACGCATAACCATCCATGGTGATCAGGAAGCGATAGTTTGCCAGTGTCGCTACGCCCATCGGTTTTGCGAACGGTGCGTGCTTGCGCATGACGGCGCGGCTCATGTTCGAACCATAGGCAAAGTGCAGAGTCATCGCGATTGGGCTTCGCGGCTTGGCCGCATCGCCGCCCAAATGGTTGTCCCGATCGCCAGCGCGATGGGTATAAATTCGACCGCGAGCAGGATCGCGACCACCGCCGACGTCAAATCGTAGTGCGCCGAACCGAGCAAAAGCGCGATGACCGATACCAGGAGGATCAGCTCAAGGCCGCTGGCCGCCTTGGCGTCGCCGGTTTGCCCCGTAATCGCGCCGGCGAATGATGCCTCGACAATCACAAGCAGGGCCACGGACAGCGCATAGAGGAGAGCAACGCCGGCGACGAGGCCCATGCCAACGCCGGCATCGCGTAGTCTTTTGCTGTGCAGAGTGAACCAAAGCCAGATCAGCACGGCTTGGATTGTGGCAAACGGCCAAGGCCCGGCAGTCGCGATAACCCGCGGCGTCGTTAGCACATGAGACGCGGCGCCGACGGCGTAGACGAGGATTGCCGCCGCCAGGAAAGCCTTGGGCCGCAAAATCCCGCTCGGCGACAGAAGAAATGACAAACCTTGCCTCGATGATATCGCTGGCACCGCTTGCAGCGCCGCGCGGTGCAGGTCAGGCAAACTCCATTATGACCGCATCAACGGCGACGGTGTCGCCTGGTTTCACCGGGATTTTTTTGATGATGCCGTCGCGTTCGGCGCGCAGAATATTTTCCATTTTCATGGCTTCGACGACGGCCAAAGTCTCGCCGGCCTTGACCTCCTGTCCCTCGGCGACCGCAATTGAAACGACAAGACCGGGCATCGGGCAGCGGACGGATTTCTCGCTGCCCGAAAGTTTTTTGGCCGGCATCAACCGCGCGTAATTTGCCTCACGCTCGGTGTAGACGAAGGCTTTCACCTCGAAGCCGCGATAAGCGAGCTCAAAGCCATTCGGGACCATGCGGACATGGACGGCGATATGAGCGCCGTCGACCGTTCCATCCCATACCGGCACGCCGGGTGCCCAATTCGACGAAAGAACGTGGCGATTGCCGTCCTCGAAGAGAACCGCGATGGCGTTGCCGTCATGTGCAACGTCAGCTTGCAACTCCTCGCCACCGAGCCAAATGGCGCGCCGCCGCTCCCGCGTGACGGCACGATCGAGCTGTCCGGAAATGCGGCGCTTGCGCTCGCCCAGGATGTGATCAATGGCGGCGGCCACGCCGGCGATGGTGCGCGCCACAGCGCCCGCGGGCGCCGTCCGCTCAAAGCCGCCAGGAAATTCCTCGGCGATGAACGCAGTCGAGAGTTTACCGGCGCGCCAGCGCGGATGCGCCATGACGGCGGCGAGAAACGGAATGTTGTGCCGGATGCCCTCGATGGTGAAGGCATCGAGCGCGTCAGCCTGAGCGTCGATGGCCTCGGCGCGCGTTTCGGCGTGCGTGACGAGTTTCGCAATCATCGGATCGTAATAGATCGAAATTTCGCCACCCTCGAACACACCGGTATCGTTGCGCACGGTCACGCCGTCGCGCTCGCCTTCGGCGGGCGGGCGATAGCGCACCAATCGTCCAATTGACGGCGCAAAGTTACGGTACGGATCCTCGGCATAAATGCGGCTTTCGACCGCCCAGCCGTTGAGCTTGAGATCGCTCTGCTTGAAAGAAAGCGGTTCGCCCGCCGCGACGCGGATCATCTGCTCGACCAGGTCGATACCGGTGACAAGCTCCGTCACCGGATGCTCGACCTGAAGCCGCGTGTTCATTTCCAGGAAATAGAAGCTGCGGTCCTGGCCGGCGACAAATTCCACGGTGCCGGCGCTGTCATAACCCACGGCTCTGGCAAGGGCGACCGCCTGCTCGCCCATTTTCGCCCGGGTCTTGGCGTCCAACAGCGGGCTCGGCGCTTCCTCGATGACTTTCTGATTGCGGCGCTGGATCGAACATTCGCGCTCGCCGAGATAAACGACATTGCCGTGTTTGTCGCCCAA
>DAIUEQ010000118.1:0-3422 GCA_036845025.1 Xanthobacteraceae bacterium
GGCGACCCGATGGCTTACCTCCGCCAGCAATGTCTCGGCGCGATCGCGGGCGCGCTCCAGCGCCGCGGTCCGATCGCTTACGCGTTGTTCGAGGGTCGAATTGAGCAACTGCACCTGATCTCTCGCCACCGATACTTCCCGGGTGTAGCGAAACAGCGTCACAATGACGCCGGCCACGACGATGACGATGACAATGCCGCCGACGGTCGATACCAGCCGGAGCCACAGAGCGTTGCGCGTTTGCTCGGCGATGTCGGCGATCAATTTTTGATCCGCATTGCGAATGATGCTCGACAGAAAGACATTCGACTCGTCGGTGAGCGCCTTGCCGCGGTTGCTGCTGAAGACGGCGAGTGCTTCGTCATCCTTCAAGTCGGCTTTCAGGGCGATCGTCCGGTCCATTTCGTCAATCTTGTCCCTGACGACGGCGGATAACTGCTTGAGCAATTCGTCATGGGACGATCCGGCCAAAAGCGCCTGGATTTGTCCCAAACGGTCGTTGATTTGCGTTTTTGCGCTATCGTAGGGCGCAAGATAGATTTCGTTGCCGCCGATGATAAAGCCGCGCTGACTGGATTCGGCGCTTTGCAGCGCGCTGCGCAATTCGACCGCGACGACGCGTGTGTCGCGCAGGGTGGTGGCTTCATCGAAATAGTTTTTGGCCCGCTCGCTGAGCCAAATCGTCATGGCAACGATGGCGACCAGAACGATGAAGCCGACGCCCAACAGCAGAACAGCGGAATTAACAACAAAACGCAGTGAAATCGGCATTGAGCGTCAAAAACCACTTGTGAGCCAACCGTTGGCCCATCCAGCCGAAACACGGTAGCACGTTCGGCTATCAGAAACCGTTGTTTGCACCGAAAGCGCGGATTTTTAGAAAGTTGTGGCGTTATCGGAAATAACTGCGATGTGCCGCTGAGGGGTCCGGCGGAACGCGTTCTGAAACAATGCCTGCGCCGCACGAACCCTCCCCGCGAACACGCGGCCATGCCCTTGCGAAAGTTGACCGGCCCAGTCAAATTTGCGGAAAGGCACTGCGGGCTTCGCAGCTTTGCCGCGATCGGCCTGCGGCTTGCGCGGAACAATCCGTGCGCAAACCGAAGGGAGGGTGTCATGAGCATCCCGTTTCCTGAAAAGCCGTTCTTCTCCGGAAATTTTGCGCCGGTAAGCTTCGAGGCCGATGCGCCCGATTTGCCGTTGCGCGGCGAGTTGCCGAAACAGCTCGCCGGCACGCTCTATCGCAACGGCCCCAATCCGCAATTCGCGCCGCGTGATCAGAATCATCATTGGTTCATTGGCGACGGCATGATCCACGCCTTCCACGTCGCCGACGGCCGGGTCTCCTATCGCAATCGCTGGGTCCGCACGCCAAAATGGGAGGCCGAGCATGCCGCGCACAAGGCGCTGTTCGGCAGCTGGGGCAATCCGATGACCACCGATTCTTCCGTCGCCGGGAAAGATGGCGGTGTCGCCAACACCAACATCGTTTGGCACGCCGGCCGGCTGTTCGCGCTTGAAGAAGCTCACCGGCCGTTCGCGCTCGATCCCGATAGCCTCGCCGCGCTCGGCTATTGCGATTTCGCCGGCGCGTTCAAAGGTGCGCGGTTCACTGCGCACCCGAAGATCGATCCCGAAACCGGAGAAATGATTTTTTTCGCTTATTCGGCGGCCGGTCATTTCACTCCGACACTCGGCTACGGTGTCATCGACAAGACCGGCAAGCTGGTGCGCTACGATCAATTCGACGCGCCCTACGCCAGCATGGTCCACGACTTCATGGTGACGCGCGATTATGTGCTGTTCCCGGTGCTGCCGCTCACCGGCAGCATGCCGCGCGCGATGGCGGGCAAGCCGGCCTATGCCTGGGAAGCCGACAAGCGGTCCTATGTCGGTGTGATGCGGCGCGACGCCAGCGTTGACTCGGTGCGCTGGTTCGAATGCGATCCCTGCTATGTCTTTCATCCCATGAACGCTTACCAGGATGGCGACAAGATCGTCGGCGACGTGATGCAGTATGAAGCGGCGCCGCTATTCACCGATCCGGATGGCCGGCCCGGCGATCCTGCCAAGGCGGTAGCAAAACTCACCCGCTGGACGTTCGACCTTGCCGCCAACACCGACAGTTTCAAGCGCGAGACAATTGACGATCTCTCCGCCGAGTTTCCGCGATTCGACGAGCGTTTCGCCGGGCTCCACTATCGCCACGGTTTTTTTGCCGCGAGCAGCGCGCGAGAGGTCCTCGACCGTTTCGACATGCTCGCTCATATCGATCTCAAAACCGGCAAGCGCTCGGTTTATCAGCTGCCGGCGGGCGACGTCGTCTCCGAGCCGATCTTCGTGCCGCGCGGGGAGGGTGCCGCTGAGGGCGACGGTTATCTGCTCGCGACCGTCTATCGCGGCGCCGAACACCGCAGCGATCTCGCCGTGTTCGACGCGAAAGATCTGGAACCCGGTCCGCTGGCGGTTGCAGAACTCTCCACCCGCGTTCCGTTCGGCTTTCACGGCAACTGGCGGCCGGCGGAATAAGGCCGGCGAATCGCGTTGCCCGTCCGGCCCGCGCGTCGAGTGTCATGGCCGATAACGATTCTCAGAAGGCGCCGCCGCCGTGGCCAATTCCACGAGATCGCAGCTGAAAATCGCGTACTTCGTACCGATTCGGCACATCGAGTGTGATAAAAAAACAACAGGAAAGCAGAAAAATCAGAACTTGGACGTAACCCACAACTAAACGCCACGCTTCCGCCCGCATTGGCCGCTGCCCTCATGGTTAATGCGGGGGTTGCATATGTTTTTGGGGAAACGCGCCGTATTCCGGCACTTCGATTTGCCCGGAGTGAAATCTTCTGATCGAAGCGATGTATCTTGGTTCGGCCTTCGCACGATCGCCCTATTAGGGGTGGTTGCCGCGACAGCGGCGACGCTCGTCGGCTGCACGCAATCGCCGGTTCGGACCAGCAGATCCTATCAGGCCGCACCCAGCCAGCAGGCTTGGCTGCCGACCGTCGGGAGAAGACATCGCGGCGTGCTCGCCACAACTGAATCCGTACCGCGCGGCGCATCGGTGGGGCCGACTTGGCGGCCGACCGTCGAGCGGAAGCACGACACCGCTCCGGTCATTACCGGCTCTCTCCCGCACAGTGCCTCCGTGGGCGTTGCCAGCTTTTATACCGAGGGCGTGCGCACCGCGAACGGCGAGCGACTTAATCCCAACGCGCTGACCGCGGCGCATCCGTCATTGCCGTTTGGCACGCGTCTGCGCATCACCAGCGTCGCCAGCGGGCGATCCGTCGTGGTGCGCGTCAACGATCGCGGCCCATTCATCAAAGGGCGCGCGGTCGACGTGTCCTATTCCGCCGCGAAGGAGCTCGGCATGACCGAGCGCGGCGTCGCCAAAGTGAAAATGGAAGTCGTGCAAGAGC
>DAIUEQ010000118.1:3522-10947 GCA_036845025.1 Xanthobacteraceae bacterium
CTCGGCATGACCGAGCGCGGCGTCGCCAAAGTGAAAATGGAAGTCGTGCAAGAGCCGTAACGCTCGGCGCGGCCTCGCATCCCTCGGATTTCCTTTTTTCCGGCCGATCGCGCTTAAACGTCTCGATCACAATCGGATGAGCAGGATCGCCGCAGCGGCCAGAACAATAACGGCCGGCGTGAATAGCGAGACATTGGCGTCGGTAGTGAATTTGTGGCCCATCAGATTCCACTTGAAATCCGGGACGCCGTTGACCTTGTCGACCAGCCATCCGCCATAAGCCGGGCGCGACGCGTAAGCCGTCCAGAAGCCGGCATACATGCACGCGGCGGTGATGGCGACGATCCACAGGAGCTTCGTGTCGGCGCCGGCGATCCAGATGATACAGAGCATGAGCAGGGCGACATACACATAAGAGCTCACCTGCCAGACGACGTGATAGCGCGCGTGACCGGTCCAGGACGGGTTGGTCGCATGCGTATTGTTGGAATCGAAAATGCCGGGAATGGCGCTGTAGCCGAGTGTCGCAATAGTGAGCAGGATTTTTATCGCCAGCAGCATGGATGTCGTCCTCCCCGTTTTGACAACGAAATTATGGAGTTTTTCAAAGGCGCGCAACACAAGCGCGCGGCCGGGAAAACGATGATCGATGCCGGCACGCGCGAGGTTTCACACGACGGTTCAGCCATTTTTGAGAAACGAATGCTTCCGCCAGGTGCATTGTTTTGGATGTGTTGCACGCCCTGCAAACGCAAAAGAGGCCACCCGCGGGCGGCCTCTCATGTTGCGCTGTCGCCTTTGAGTTGGCGCAGACTTTAAACGCGCCGCCGAAGCGGCGGACCACCTACATATGATGGCAGCGGCCAGTCGCGATCGCTTGATCCAAGGCCGCTACTGCATTGGCCCGCACAATAAAGAAATGCTGCCACCAGACGTGTGGGGGCCACCCGCGCCGGAAGGCGAGATACTGGAAGTCTTGCGCCGGCGCCGCAGGCGGACCCCAGACGCGGCAATAGCCGCTCGCGAACCGGACCACGGCGAAATCGGCGTGCGCCACGCTTGCAGCGGGCACGCTCAAAACCAAGAGACCAATTGCAAAAGCTAGTTGCTTCATTGTTGCCACCCCTCGCTTGACGGTCGCGTACGGCAGTCAGCGCCGATCGCGTACCAGCATATTATGCACGCTCGGACGGGAAATGCTACTCGAATACCGTGTAAGCGGTGCTCAGCGCACCGACGCGTGGCGCACTTGCGCCGGGCCGGACGAGGCGATCTCGGCAATCAGCTTTTTAATGATGGCCTGGCCGAACGACGCGAAGTTTTCCGCGACAATGACGAATGCGCCGGTGCCGCCGACGACGTGGCTACGGTAGTAATTATCGAGACCGCCCTGCGGATTGGTGTGGTCGGGATTCCACGCCAGCGGCGTCTCGCTCAAGATCACCAGGCCATTGATGGTGACGCCCTGCGCCAGCGCTTCGTCGCGCGCCAGCGTCACATCGCGGCCGGCATTGTTGGTGCCGTCGCCCGAGATATCGATGGTGCGGCGCTCGGACTCGAACGGCGCCTTGGCAAACTGGCCCATCGAGAAATCGATGGCGCCCGAGATCGAGGTCCGGTCGGCAAACGAGCGCGGCGCCTCCAACAAATGATCGCCGAAGCCTTTCGCTTCTTCGGCGTCGCCGACGCGGGTCCAATCGATCAGGACGCGCTGCGAGCCTGCCCCCGACCATTCGATGAAGCTCAATCCGATGCGGCCGTTGCGGCCGGAGCTAATGGCTTCGAGCACGCGCGGATCGGAGATGGCGGTAGCATAGCCATCGCGCTGCAGCTGGAATTTGCCGGAGTCGACGCTGCGCGAGACGTCGGCGGCCAGCACCAGCAGGAGATCGACTTTCTCGGCTGCCACAGCGGCGGCCGGTAACGCCGCGGCCGCGGCAAAAATCAAACCGATCAGCGCTTTGCTCAGGCATGATGCCGCCATTTCACCCGCTCACGCGTTGGCCAAGGCATGGATCGCCGTGCGGACCCGCTGATAGGTGCCGCACCGGCAGATATTGGTAATGGCGGCGTCGATTTCGGCGTCGGTCGGCTTCGGCTTTTGCGCCAGCAACGCCACGACCGCCATGACCATTCCGCTTTGGCAATAGCCGCATTGCGGTACGTCGAAATCGATCCAGGCTTTCTGCACCGGATGGAGCTTGCCGTTCTGCACCAGCGCTTCGATGGTCGTGATTTCGCTCGCGCCGACCGTGCCGACTTCGACCTGGCATGAACGGGTCGCCACGCCATCGATGTGCACCGTGCAGGCGCCGCATTGCGCGATGCCGCAGCCGTATTTCGTCCCGGTCAGTCCAATGGTGTCGCGCAACACCCACAGCAACGGTGTGTCGGGCTCGACATCGACGTCGTAGAATTTTCCGTTGACCGAAATGCGCGCCACATTCCGCCTTTCGTCCACTTCCGGCGCAAACATCTTACCGCGATGCGGCGCTAAAGCGAAATTACAAATCCGCGATTCGGCAATGCAAACGGCGGGAATGGCAGACTTTCGCGCGCTACATCCGCCGATATTCGTAAGGCACGTCGTCCTGAATTGCGGCGAGCGATGCGACGTGGTCGTGCCCCGGCGCCAGATGACAGACCGGATCGGTCGCGCGGGCGTTCCCGGTCAAGGCGAAGGCCTGGCAGCGGCAGCCGCCGAAGTCGATATCGCGCCGGGCGCAGGATTGGCATGGCTCGGCCATCCAGGCGGTGCCGCGGAAGGCATTGAAGGCCGGCGAGTTCGCCCAAATGTCGGCGAGCGAATGCTCGCGCACCGACCAGAATTCCAGGCCGGGAATCGATTCGGCGGCGTGGCAGGGCAAGACTTTGCCGGCCGGCGTGATGTTGAGCGAGCGGCGGCCCCAGCCGCCGACGCACGGCTTCGGCAGCCGCGCGTAGTAATCAGGCACCACGGCGTCGATGACGATCTCGCCGCGATGTTGCGCCCGCAACGCCTCGACCTTGGCAGCGGCGCGACGGACCTGCTCGGCGCTCGGCATCAGCGCGGCGCGGTTCTTCAGCGCCCAGCCGTAATATTGCGCGTGGGCGATTTCGACGCGGCTCGCGCCGAGCGTCAGCGCCAGCGCGACCATGTCTTCCAGCCGGTCGATATTGGCGCGATGGATGACCGCATTGACCGTCAACGGAATCTTCAGGCGCACGACGTCTTGCGCCAGCGCGCGTTTGCGGGCAAAGGCGCCGGCGTAACCGGCGATGTGGTCGGCGCTCGCGGTGTCGCTGTCTTGAATGGAGATCTGGACGTGATCGAGACCGGCGGTGCCGAGCTTTTCTAAAGTCGCGGCGGTGATGCCCACGGCGGAAGTGATCAGGTTGGTATAAAGCCCCGCGTCATGCGCCGATGCCGTGATCGCGACGAGATCGCGGCGCGCGCCGGGTTCGCCGCCGGAGAGATGCACTTGCAGAACGCCAAGACCGGCAGCTTCGCCGAACACCCGCGCCCAGGTCGGCGCATCGAGCTCGTCTGCCCGGGCATCGAGCGCCAGCGGGTTGGAGCAATACGGACAGCCGAGCGGGCAAACGTGGGTGAGTTCGGCCAATAGCCCAAGCGGCTTCGGCAATGCGCCGCCGTTCCTCGCGGCGCGGGTCTTCGCCAAATCGCCGGCTTGCGCTTCCTCGTTCACGTTCCGCGCCTATGATCGCTTTTTTGCTGTCTTGATCTGCGAGGTAAGCGACGGCGTCGCTTGGCACAAGAGACGTCCTCGCCGATCAAAGTTCCAGCAATCGTTTCTCCGCCAGCCCCCGCAACATGGTCGTGACGTCGGCGAGGATGCGTTCGCGCGGCGCCGCAAAGGTTTTCGCCAGATCGTCGACGATTGATCCGAGCGTCGCCTCGCCGGTGCAGCGTTTGACAATCTCGACCGCGATGGTGTCGGCCTTGAACACCCGCTCGGGCGCGAGCAGCACCCAGCCGCCTTGGGCTTCGCTGTGCACCAGCCGGACGCCGCGCGGCAGCCGCGGGCGGCAATCGGGGTCGAGGGCGGCGGCCGGTTCGTTCACGACATTCACCTATTTCTGCGCCTGATCCTGCGGCACAAAAGCGCCGGGCGGAATATGCTTCGGCGCCACATAAGCCGAATAAAGCGCGTCCAGCATTGCCCATAAGACATCGCATTTGAACTCGAGCGCCACCAGCACGGCGCGCTGCGTTGCCTCGGTGCGGGCGTGCGCCTTGACGTAATCGAGCGCAAAGCGGGAATCGCGCTCGGCTTGCGGCGGCCGTTGCGAGAAATACGCCAGCGTTTGCGCGGTGACGAAATCGTAGCTCTTGAGCATGCCCTCCATCCGCTCGCTGATAATGACCGGCGAGAACAATTCGGTGAGCGAGGAGGCGATCGCTTCCAGCAAAGTCTTTTCGCGCACGAAATGAACGTAAGCATCGACCGCAAATCGCGTCGCGGGGAGAAGCCCGCGCAACGAGGTGACGTACTCGCGGGGCAGGCTCAAGCCATCGGTGAGCTTGAGCCATCGCGCGATGCCGCCGTCGCCCTCGGCAACGCCGTCGTGATCGACCAGGCGGCTTCGCCACTCGCGCCGGATGGCGGAATCTTCGCAACGCGCGATCAGGCTCGCATCCTTCACCGGGATCATCGCCTGATAATAGTAGCGATTGAGCGCCCAGGCCTGCACCTGGCCTTTGCTGCACGCGCCGCCGTGCAGGAGTTTATGGAACGGATGCAGGCGGTGATAGCGCCGCGCGCCGATGTCGCGCAGCCGCGCCTCAAGCTCTTCGGGGCGAAGCGCCGTCACAACACGATCTCCATCCCGTCCTCGGCGACTTCGAAGCCTTCGGCTTCGACTTTACGCCGTTCCGGCGAGCCTTCGATCAAAATCGGGTTGGTGTTGTTGATGTGGGTGAGAATGCGGCGGCCGCGAAGCTTGGCCAGCGCCGCGAGCGAGCCGCCTTCGCCGGTAAGCGGCATGTGGCCCATGCGGCGGCCGGTTTTTTCGCCGACGCCCGCGGCAATCATCTCGCCATCGGAAAACAGTGTTGCATCGAACAACACCACGTCAGCGTTGGCGAGACGTTGCTGCAGGGCGGGCGTCATCGCTGCGGCGCCGGGCACGTAAACCAGCCGGCGCGAGTCGAAGGCGAGTTCGACGCCGGCGTTGCTGTCGTCGTCGACCACAGGCGGTGCATCGCCCTTCTCAAGATAGAGCGGCACCTTGCCGGGAACGGCGAACAATTCGGCCGAGAACCCGCCGGGCAACGCAAAAGGCTTGTCCGTCGCGACCACGTTGCGGGTCACGACATTGGCCGCCAACACGCCGAAGATCGGATTGGCGTCGAGCGTCGCCTGCGTCTGCGCCGTGGCAAAAAGCGCGAACGGCTGGCGCTCGCGCAAGGTCAGGAGGCCGGCGATCTGGTCGACTTCGGCGCCGGTGAGGACGACCGCCGTGATCGGGCTGCCGCGCGCTTCGACGCGCGGCCACAACGGCGGCGTCGCCATAAGCTGGGCCCGCAAGTCGGGCGAGGCGTTGATGAGGGTCCAATTGTCGCCATCGGCGGAGACGGCGAGGCTTGCCTGCGAGCGCGGCTTGACGCGCTTATCGCCGCCCCAGGCCAAACGGCACGCTGGGCAACGGCAATTCCATTGCGGATAGCCGCCACCGCCCGCAGAACCGAGGACGATCGCGGTTAGCCGCCCCATTCACTGGGGATCGCAGCAGCTAAGGAAAGGAATTACAGCTCGGCCGGGAGATAGCCGTTGATTTCGAGGCCGATGCAGATTTCTACGAGGGTCGGAGTGGTCCAGGCCATGGTCGTTCCCTTTGAGGTCGTTGCCTAACGTACATGAGGAACGCACCCTTTACCGGTCTGCGCAACCTCAGGTTCGTTAGGTTAATTCGCTACCCCCGGTATCGGCAAGGATTTTCGCGAGCTTTTGCCGTCACGTCCTCGTGTAAGCCAATGGGCAAAGGCCCCCGCAAGCCCCCGGCGAAGCGCCAGAGGCAGATCGCTGCTCCGCCTTTTGGCCACCTTTCCATCACCCCGCAGGCAGGGCATGGTGGCGCACGGAACGCGCGCCGGGCCTGACGGGGCGGCTGTCTTGGCGCGCCCGGCTCGAAAAAAACAGTCTTTGAGGAGGAAACCATGAGGTATCACGTGACGCGCCGCGGCGTGGCAGGCTTTGGCGCCGCGCTCGTAGTTGCCGGCGGCTTGGCCGCGGCGACGCCCGCATCGGCGCAGAACGGCGACTCGATCAAGCTCGGCTTCTCCATGGCGCTGACCGGACCGCTCGCGCCCAACGGCAAGCAGTCGCTGCTCGGCGCCGAGATCTGGGCGGAGGAGGTCAACGCCAAGGGCGGACTCCTCGGCCGCAAAGTAGAGCTCGTCCACTACGACGATCAGTCCAATCCGACCAACGTGCCCGGCATCTACACCAAGCTGATCGACATCGACAAAGTCGACATTGTCATGGGGCCGTACGGCACCAATCTCAACGCGCCGGCGCTCCCGGTGGTGATGCAAAAGAACAGGCTGTTCGTCGGCTTCTTCGCCCTCGACATCAACAGCGAGTTTCACTACCCGAAATACTTCTCCATGCTGCCGACCGGGCCGACGCCGCGCGAAGCTTTCACCGAAGGTTTCTTCCAGGCCGCGGCCGCGCAAAATCCCAAGCCGGCGACGGTGGCGCTGGTTTCGGAAGACGCCGAATTCGCCCGCAACGCCTGCGACGGCGCCCGCAACAACGCCAAGGCCGGTGGCTTCAACATCATCTACGACAAGACTTTCCCGCCCGGCACGACCGATTTCTCGCCGATCGTTCACGCGTTGCAGGCGACCAACGCCGACATCGTCGCGGTGTGCTCTTATCCGCTGAGCTCGGTCGGCATCGTGCAGTCGGTGCGCGAGCTTGGCTTCAAGCCGAAAATGCTCGGCGGCGCCATGGTCGGATTGCAGGCGCTCGCCTTCAAGGACAAGCTCAAAGGCAAGCTCAACGGCATCGTCAACTATGAGACCTGGGTGCCGTCGCCGAAGCTGATGGCGCCGGCCGCCGAGTTCTTCAAGGTCTATCAGGAGCGCGCCAAGGGCCAGGGCATCGATCCGCTCGGCTATTATCTCGGCGGCTGGGGCTACGCCGACTTTCAGTTGATCGGCCAGGCCATCGCCGGCGCCGGGACGCTCGACAACGACAAGCTCGCCGAATATTTCCGCACCCACGAATTCAAGACCATCATGGGCGACATCAAATTCGGCAAGAACGGCGAGTGGACCAAATCCGGCATGCTGCAGGTGCAGTATCACGGCCTCACCGACGCCGCCAATCTCGAGACCTGGCGCGGCATGAGCTACCAGACCGTGATCTCACCGGCCGATCAGAAAACCGGCGATTTGGTTTATCCTTACGAGAAGGCCGC
>DAIUEQ010000119.1:0-9374 GCA_036845025.1 Xanthobacteraceae bacterium
TGAGCGGCTCACGTCAACTGCACCTCGGCGCCTTCATGCGGCCGACCACCATTCATACCGGCGCCTGGCGCTATCCCGGCGCCTTTCCGGACGCCAATTTTAACCTCGCGCATATCAAGCGTTTCGCCCAAACGCTGGAGCGGGCGAAATTCGACGCTTTCTTCATGGCCGACCACTTGGCCGTGCTCAACATGCCGCTGGACGCGCTCAAGCACAGCCATACCGTGACCTCGTTCGAGCCGTTTACGCTGTTGTCGGCCTTGGCGATGGTTACTGATCATATCGGCCTCGTCGCCACCGGCTCGACCACGTTCGACGCGCCCTATCATGTCGCCCGGCGCTTTGCCTCGCTCGATCATCTTTCCGGCGGCCGCGCCGGCTGGAATATCGTGACCACGTCGAACCCCGACGCCGCGCTCAATTTCGGCATGAGTGACCACATGGAACACGACGAGCGGTATCGCCGCGCCCGCGAATTCTACGACGTGGTGACCGGTCTCTGGGACTCTTTCGCCGACGACGCTTTCATCCGCGACGTCGAGCACGGCATTTTCCTCGATCCCGATAAGCTTCACGTGCTCAACCACAAGGGCAAGTATCTGTCGGTGCGCGGACCGCTCAATATCGCCCGTCCGATTCAAGGCTGGCCGGTCATCGTGCAGGCCGGCGCCTCCGACTCCGGCCGCCAGCTCGCTGCCGAAACCGCGGAAGCCGTATTCACCCCGCCTTCCACCATCGCCGCCGGCCGCGAATTCTATGCCGACGTCAAATCGCGCATGCAGAAAGCCGGACGGGCGCGCGAGCATATGAAGATCATGCCGGCGTGCTTCGTCATCGTCGGCGATTCCGTCGAGGACGCACGCGCGAAAAGAGCGAAGCTCGATAGCCTCGTCTACTACGACAACGCCATCGCCTCGCTCTCGATCGCGCTTGGACACGATGCCTCGCGTTTCGATCCGGACAAGCCATTGCCGGACATTCCCGAGAGCAATGCCAGCAAAAGCGCGCGCGAGCGCGTCGTCCAGATGGGCAAACGCGAGAACCTCACCGTGCGCCAATTAGCGCAGCGGCTCGGCGGTTATTCCGGCCTCGCCATGGTCGGCACGGTCAAGACCATTGCCGACGAAATGGAAGAATGGCTGGTGACCGAAGCAAGCGACGGCTTCACCATCATGTTTCCCTATCTGCCCGAAGGGCTCGATGATTTTTGCAACAAGGTGGTGCCCGAATTGCAGCGCCGTGGCCTGTTCCGCCGCGAATATGAAGGCAAGACGCTGCGTGAGAATCTCGGTCTGCCGCGGCCGGAGAACCGTTTCTACGAAACCCGCAAGGCGGCGGAGTAAAACCCATGAAAGTTTTCACGGCTTTGCTGATGCTCGCGGCGATCACTATCACTTGCACCAACGGCGCGGCCGCGGCGGCAGTCCGTTACACCGACGCCAGAATCTGCCGGTCCTACGGTTTTCCTCCACATACCCGGGCCTTTTCCGCCTGCCTGATGAACGTGCGGCATTATTGGAGCAGCGGACCGTGCGCCGACTGGAACTTCGCCGCCGTGCACAAGCGGTACTGCAATATTATCCCTGAAGCGGATTTCTGACGCGATCAAATAGCCAGCAGGAGTAAGTCATGGATACCATCAAACCCCTGTTCACCGCGACGGCGACCGCAACCGGCGGGAGGAACGGCCACACCGAAGCGAGCGACGGCTCGGTGCGCGCCGATCTGTCGGTGCCGAAGGCGATGGGCGGACCAGGCAAGCCCAACACCACGACGCCCGAGCATTTGTTCGCAGCCGGTTACGCCGCCTGTTTCGGCGGCGCGCTGGATTTTGTCGGCAAGCAGCACAAGAAAGACGCCAGCAAAGCCAGCATCACCGCCGACGTTTCCATCGGGCCCCGCGACGCCGGAGGTTTTGGACTTGCGGTGAAGCTTCACATTGTCGATCCGAGCCTGCCGCAAGCCGATCTCGAGGCGCTCGCCAAGGAAGCGCACGAGAAAATCTGCCCGTACTCGAACGCCACCCGCAACAACGTCGACGTGCAGCTCGACATCAAGGGAAGCTAGCCGCGAATAATGTCGGTGCTGGAAGCCAATATCGCCAAAGCCAATAAGTATCTGGCGCGGTTTCGCGACCAGGGCGTGTTCAATCAGATTGGCGGCGAGGCCGTGCCCGCCGCCGACGGCACGGTCTTTGAAACCATTTCGCCGGTGGATTTGCAGCCGCTGGCGAATGTCGCCCATGGCAAGGCCGCCGATATCGACCGCGCCGCCAAGGCGGCGAAGCAGGCTTTTCCGGCCTGGGCGGCGCTGTCCGGCGAGAAACGCAAAGCACTGCTGCACAAAATCGCCGACGCCATTGTCGCGCGCGCCGAAGAGATCGCTTTCGTCGAGTGCATGGACACCGGCCAAGCCTTGAAGTTCATGGCCAAGGCCGCGTTGCGCGGCGCGGAGAATTTTCGTTTCTTCGCCGACCGCGCTCCGGAAGCACGTGACGGCCGCGTGCTGCGCACCGATGGCCAGCTCAACGTCACGTCGCGGGCGCCGATCGGCCCGGTCGGCATCATCACGCCGTGGAACACGCCGTTCATGCTCTCGACCTGGAAGATTGCGCCGGCGCTCGCCGCCGGCTGCACCGTCGTTCACAAGCCGGCGGAGTTTTCGCCGCTGACGGCGCGTCTGTTGGTCGAGATCGCCGAGGCGGCCGGTTTGCCACCGGGAGTGTGGAACGTCGTCAACGGCATGGGCGAAGACGCCGGCAAAGCTTTGACCGAGCACCCCGACATCAAGGCCATCGGCTTTGTCGGCGAGAGCTCAACCGGCTCGCTGATCATGAAGCAAGGCGCGGATACATTGAAGCGCGTGCATTTCGAGCTCGGCGGCAAGAACCCCGTCATCGTGTTCGCCGACGCCGATCTTGAGCGCGCCGCCGACGCCGCCACCTTCATGATCTACTCGCTCAACGGCGAACGCTGCACGTCGTCATCGCGCCTGCTGGTCGAAGAACCGATTTACGCAAAGTTCACCGCAGCCATTGCCGAGAAGGCAAAGCGCATCAAGATCGGACACCCGCTCGATCCGGACACCGTGATCGGTCCGCTCATCCATCCGACGCATCAAAAGAAAGTGCTGGAATATTTCACCATCGGTGAGCGCGAAGGCGCCACCATCGCGACCGGCGGCGGCAAAGTCGATGGTCCCGGCGGCGGCTGCTATGTGGCCCCCACGCTGTTCACTGGCGCCAACAATCGCATGCGGATCGCGCAGGAAGAAATTTTCGGGCCGGTGCTCACAGCCATTCCGTTCAAGGAAGAAGCGGAAGCATTGGCACTCGCCAATGACGTGTCTTACGGCCTCACCGGATACCTTTGGACGTCGGACCTGACGCGCGCGCTGCGTTTCACCGATGCGCTCGAAGCCGGAATGATTTGGGTCAACTCCGAAAACGTCCGGCATCTGCCGACGCCGTTCGGCGGCGTCAAAAGTTCAGGCATCGGGCGCGACGGCGGCGACTGGTCCTTCGACTTCTACATGGAAACCAAGAACGTCGCCTTCGCTACCGGCAAACACGCCATCCAAAAGCTTGGCGGTTAAGCCTCGCGGCGCGCTTAAAGATAAACGCTCTTCATTTGCGCCTCCGGGTAACGCAGACCGGCGGCGGCATCGGCGGGAACCGCCTGCGTGATTTCGGCAAGGTCGGCCGTGCTCAACTTCACCGCCGCCGCGCCGATATTCTCGATAAGCCTTTCCGTCCGCTTGGTGCCGGGGATTGGAACGACGTCATCGCCCTGCGCAAGGAGCCACGCGAGCGCAAGCTGACCGGGCGTACAACCCTTACGCTTTGCAATCTCGGCGACACGCTGGACCAAACCGAGATTGACCGAAAGATTCTCGGCCGCGAACCGCGGGTGTCTTCGCCGCGCATCGGTCTCTCCCAAACTCTCCGGATTTTCGACCACTCCGGTCATCAAGCCGCGGCCGAGGGGAGAATAAGCGACAAAGCTGATGCCGAGTTGCCTCGTCGTTTTCAAGGTTTCTTCGGCTTCGTTCCGATACAGCAGCGAAAATTCGTTCTGCACGGCCGCAAGCGGATGCGTAGCGTGCGCGCGGCGAATGGTCTCCGGCTTTGCCTCGCTGATGCCGAGTGCGCGCACCTTGCCCTGCTCCACCAGTTTCGCCAATGCGCCGAACGTCTCTTCGACCGGCACCGTGGGATCGACGCGGTGCTGGTAATAAAGATCAATGACCTCGACGCGAAGCCGCTTCAGGCTCGCCTCGCACGAACTCAACACATATTCGGGACGTCCATCGGCAACCTTGCCGCCGCGGCCGCCAAGGTTGCCGAACTTCGTCGCCAGAATGATTTTGTCGCGGCGGCCCTTGATCGCCTTGCCGACAAGTTCCTCATTGTGGCCGAAGCCGTACATATCGGACGTGTCGAGAAGGGTAATGCCGTGCTCCAGCGCCGCATGGATGACCGCGATGCCGGCGTCGTCCGGACTCTCGCCATAAACGCCCGACAACGACATGCAGCCGAGCCCGATCTCCGAGACTTCAGGTCCGGACGATCCGAGTCGGCGCTTTGGTAACGCGGAATGATTTGGCATCGAGCCCGCTTCCTCTGACTGGCTGCACGTATCATCCATATAAGGCGCGCGCCGCGATTGAACCAACGCCGATCGCGCCTTTCTCTCTCATTCCGCGTCGATGCAGCACAGCCTGCGGGTGCTTCAACCGAACAATTATCCCCGCTCTGCCGGCCACCGAACCTGCCCATGTTGACACAATACCGACTGGTTGGTACGTAGAATTCATGAGCGACCGGAAGCGGGAAAAAGCAGGCGCGACGGCGCGGCAAAAGTTGCTCGACGCCGCGTTGTCACTGATCCGCATCAGGGGTTACGAGGCGACGACCGTGGACGATATGTGCGCCGCGGCCGGCGTCACCAAAGGTGCCTTCTTCCATCACTTCGACAGTAAGGAATCGCTTGCGGTCGCAGCCGCCGAATATTGGTCGGAGACGACGGCTGAGTTTTTCGCGACCGCGCCCTACCACCGGCATTCCGATCCGCTGCAACGCGTGCTCGGCTACATCGATTTCCGCAAGGCGATCCTGACCGGGAAAGTCCCCGAATTCACTTGCCTCGTCGGCACCATGGTGCAGGAGGTTTACGTCTCCTCGCCCGCGATCCGAGACGCGTGTGACTTAAGCATCAGCGGCCATGCCACGACGCTTGAGCCCGACATCGCCGAAGCGATGGTGCGTTATCACGTCCGCGCCGACTGCACCCCGCGCAGCCTAGCGCTACATACCCAGGCCGTTCTGCAAGGCGCGTATGTGCTGGCGAAAGCGAAAGGCAACGCCGCCATCGCCGCCGACTCGATCGACCATCTTCGCCGTTATGTGGTGCAGCTTTTCGGCGCCGATCGCGCCGCGGCGAATAAAACCGGTTCAACAAAGGAGCATCGACGATGACGACCAAGGCCATCCCGGATGGAATGCACACGGTGACCCCGCACCTGATCTGCGCCAACGCATCGGCTGCGATCGAGTTCTACAAAAAGGCGTTCAACGCGAGCGAGACGTCGCGATTGCCCGGCCCCGGCGGCCGGCTAATGCACGCAAGCCTTCGCATCGGCGACTCGACCGTCATGCTGGTCGATGAAATGCCGGAACACGGTGCGCTCGGACCGAAATCGCTCAAAGGTTCGCCGGTCGCCATCCACCTCTATGTCGAAGACGCTGACGCGACGGCTGCCCAAGCGGTTGCCGCCGGCGCTAAAACTATAATGCCGGTCACCGACATGTTCTGGGGCGACCGCTATGGCCAGCTTGAAGATCCATTCGGTCATCGCTGGTCGATCGCCACCCACGTCCGCGACGTGACGCCCGTCGAGATGCAACAGGTGATGCGGGCGATGTCCGACAAGGCGAAACGGACGCAGCCCGCGTGACAGACGTCCTTAGGGAGAAAAATAAATGCCCAACACCGTTCGACTGCACCGGGTGCTTGCGACCAGGCCCGATAAGGTCTACCGCGCTTTCATCGAGGCCGATGCGCTAGCCAAATGGCTGCCGCCAAACGGATTTGCCTGCACCGTGCATGACCTCGACGCGAAAGTCGGCGGCGGCTTTCGCATGTCGTTTCGTAATTTCACCACCGGCGCCAGTCACGCGTTCGGCGGGAAATATCTTGAGCTCGCGCCCGGCCAGCGCGTTCGCTACACCGACAAATTCGACGATCCGAATTTACCGGGCGAAATGTCGGTCACGGCAACCTTCAAGGCGGTCAGCGTCGGCACCGAACTCACCATTGTGCAAGAAGGTATTCCCGACGCCATTCCGGCGGAGATGTGTTATCTCGGCTGGCAGGAATCACTGCGCAACCTCGCCAGATTGGTCGAACCGGAAATCAATCAGTAAAGCTGGCGCGGCGATTGCTTCTGGCGGCGATTACGGGCCGACGATGCACTCGCTGTTGACGCACGTCGCGAGCCACTCCGGCGGCAACTTTGTTTGACTGAAGAAGACAACAGCCAGACCCAGTGCGAGGACGACAACCTTCAGCATGGCGGATCTCCTCTTCGAGGCGATTCCGGGAAGCGGCTTTGTGCCGCTGTTCCCGAAACGGCGTTGTGACAAGGGGCAGAAGAACCCCGTTCCGTGCGCCCCGATCAAAGTCGCGCCGGATTAAGCCGTCATCTTTATCGGCGTCTCAACTTGATTAAAAAGCGCGGCGAGCGGGCCGGATTCTCCGTTCGCGCGCAATGGTCGGCGCGAGTGGGCCCTCCCCTCACGCCGAGGCGCCGGGTTGCGCTAGAGTGGCCGAAGACTGGGGGGCGGTCGCGTGACAACAGCGAAAAGGCTCGCTTGGATTGCTGGCGGTTACGCTTTTGCGGGCGCGGCCGGCTTCGCCGCCGTCGCTGTCAATGAACTCCTCATAGCCGAAGATGCGGCGCAGGGTTCGCCCGGCATGGTCGCGTTCGGCGACATGATCGTGTTCGTGCTGGCGGCGGGTGTCGTCGGCCTTATCCCGACGTTGTTTTTGCTGAAGCTGTTCGTCGAAAAGGCGCCGCGCACGCTGATTACCATTGAGCTTGCGCTTGCCGTGCTGGGAGTGGCGAGCTGGCTGGCGCTAGCGTCGCTCGCCGGCGGTCCCAATCAGAGAGGACCGCTGGTCTTCGGGCAAGTATTCGGCCTGTTCATCGCCTTCATCGGCATTCCGCGCGTCGTTTTCGGCCCGGTATTGCTAGTGATCGAAGGATTGACCTTCCTCCTCGTCAAGGTGCGCATTGCGCGAGCGCTCCTGGTCGTGGCGGCGCTCATGGACATTATTCCGCTCGTGCTATTCGCGCTGCACATGGCGCGCGCCTCGCACTACTAGTGCCGCAACGCGCTGCCTTCTACTTTCCGTATTCCGCTTTCAACGCGTAGAGGGCATTCGCATACCCGTAAACCGCCAGCATGCAATCGGCGACGAATTGCTGCTTGATGATGGGCTGCTCTTCGTACTTCGCGCATCCCTTCACGAGTCTCTGGATCGTCTTGTCGCGCTTATAGCGGCTCTCGCAATAGTCAATCACCGAATTTTTCTCGGCCAGCCGGTCCGCGCCCTCGGCTTGCGAAGCATCAAGCTTCCTTATCCTGGATTCACAATTATCGTTTGCTTCGTCGGACGAAGCCGAGGTTATCGCGATGACGAGAACGAGCATTGAAAGAGCGCAAAGCATAATTTTGGTCATCACTGGTAACCGTGGGGTTGGCGCGCTAAGAAATCCGGAGGCGGATTTAGATGAGTTGGAAGTTGGATCTTTTGACACTACGATAAGCTGGTGAGAGGTTTGTTTTGTAAGGCGAACCCAAATAATGCGTAAACCAATCGCAATTGTCACACTCCTCGCCGCTTGTTTGCTCTGTGCGTGTTCGCCAGGACCGCAGGGTCAAAAAGGCGACCAAGGGCCGCCGGGCGCCAAAGGCGAGCAAGGGCCGCCCGGACCTCAAGGCCCGGTGGGACAACAAGGTCCGCCGGGGCCACCCGGTACCCCCGGTCCCGACGGTGCGGGCGGCGGCATCGGTCCGGCCGGACCAGCGGGTCCGCCCGGTCCATCGAGCCCCGCCAGCGCCAGCGGCCTGCACGCGCTCACCGAGCCGACATGCGGCGCCAGATGCGACCTCATCTGCAGCCTCGGCGAAAGGCTGGTCTCCGTCACCTGCCCGGGCGGTACCGTGCACATTCAGCAAGGTGATGAAGCGAACGCGGCGTCATGCGTTGGCGCATCGGGACCGGCAATCGCGCTATGCATGCGTCACTAAACTGACGCGCGCTTTTGCGTTGCATCCCGGCCGAATTTTCCGCCGGCAACCGCCAAAATGTCGGGTGGTCTGTCGCAGCCGCGGGTCTAAGGACCGACGATGCACTCAGCGTCGACGCAAGTCGCGGTCCACTGCGGCGGAAATTTTGTCTGCGCTAAAAAGGCAACGGCAAGCGCCAGCGCGAGGACGACAACCTTCAGCACGGCAACCTCCTTTTTTGGAAGCATACCCGGCAGGTTGTTTCTACGCGATTCGAGCGACGCCGCTGTGACGACAGTCACAGAGCGTGCCTATGGCCCGATGATCGAGATGATCTGTTTTGTTTTGGGATCGACGATCAACACCTGACCGTGCAGCAGCGCGTACCGGTAGGGTCCGATCGCCGGAATCTTTTGGCGCAGACGACGATTGAACCGCAGCACGTTCATGGTATCCGGAACGGCTTCACCGACATTCAATCCGGCGGGCTCTTGGGTTTTCCTGGCTTGGGTTCCAAAAGCGCGCCAAATCTCGGATTGTTGGGCTGCACTGAGCGATAGCGGGTGCTTTTTCTCGCCGCCCGGAGATTGCGCGCGAGCGATCGAAGGCCAAATCGAGGGCCAAGCCGTCATGGCGCCGATCAATCCGATAATAAATTCGCGCCGCTGCATCTTCATCCTCTGGGGTGAAACGAAGTCATTCTAGGAGGCGGTGAGTTTAGTGCAAGCAGATAAGCCGAATGTGGCCGGCTCAACACCTCGCGAATCAGCCCATTGGGGTCCGTCTGACAGCGCACAGCGCGAAGCAGACGCGGCAAATCCGTCATCGAAGGGCGCTATTCGTGTCACATGACATTTGGCAATGGCGTCGCCTTGCGAAATTTTTCGCGCCGCTTTGGAGCCGCACTGGCGGGCCTTTGCGCGCTCCTCATTTTCGCATTCGCCGCCGCGGCATTGGCAGCAGAGACCGAACCGGCGCCGCTGCGCGTCGCGGTTTATGACCTCGAGCCTTACGGCGGGCAAAGCCGCGATGGACTGTTCAACGGTGCGAGCGTCGAGCTGTGGCGTCGCGTCGCCGAGGA
>DAIUEQ010000119.1:9474-10935 GCA_036845025.1 Xanthobacteraceae bacterium
ACCCAGCGCCTTGCTCATCAAAAATTCGGCAGTCTCGCCGATGCGCTCAACGCGCTTTCGACCGGGAAGACCGATGCCGTGGTCAACAGCGTCGGTGCCTTGCAGTATCTGGTGAAAACGCGGTTTGCCGCGGCGATTGCACCGCCGCGCGGGCTATTGGCTCCGGCCTATATGGCCTTCGCGCTGCCGACGAATTCAGGCCTCAAAAAGCCGCTGGACCAGGCGTTGACAGCCGTCATTGCAAGTCCGGAATGGCGATCGGTCGAGGAAAGCTACTTTGGCCAATGAGCAAAGTCGGCGGGCTTTGGGAAACACGGCTTAGTCTTCGCGCGCGGCATGACGGGCGCCGCAATGACCGCGATACCACGCCGTCATTTGCCGCTTCATGGTCTGTTGTTCGGGCGTCAATGTCACCCCGGCATATTGAGCATGCAGCGCCTCGAGTTGCTGACACCGGCCGTCCGCGGCGAGAACCGAAGTGGGAAACGCGGTAACAACTACAACAAATGAAATGGCAATCGCGCCCCAGGATGACTTCATTATTTCGACCCCGACAATTTGTCCGACAATCGTAAACGTATGACGACTCGATCGGTTCCGTTCGGCGCACGAAAGCCGACGCATTGCGCCGATCGTGAGCATCAAGGCAGACGCGACGCGCGGGTGCGCGGCTATGCAATAAACTGAAAAAAGGGAACGCCGCCGAGGCGAGTAGAACTCGAACCGGCGGCGCAAAAATCGCGATGAGCTTATAGCCCCCGTCTGCCCCAGCGGCGATGACCGTAATACCCGCCGCCGCCAAAGAGCAGCACCAAAAGAAGAACGATCAAGATCAGTTCCATGGGAATCTCCGTTCGGCTCATGTAACGCGGACGAAGGGCCCGGAGTTCCACGGGGGCGGCTTACGAAAACGGAATCGCGCTCACGGCGTTTTCTCCGTGAGACACTGAAAGCATATTAGCTTAACCTCTTGAATCTGAGCGTTGCGCTCTGCCCTCGCGCAGAAGGAGCATGAGATGTCGTTGTCATTCACTGGCGAGTCTCTGCAGACAACGAATACCACCGACTACAAGGCCATTGGCTCGCAAGGCGAGCAGATTATTGTTAAGGCCTCACACGATGCGATCCATGACTACGGCGAGGCTGCTGTCCAGGCGAAAGCCGTCGAAAAATACAACGACAATCAAGTAGTCAACCATACAGTGACAGTCCGGACTTCGGACTTTCAGATGTAAGAACCTGGTACGATACGGGCATTCTACAAAGCCTGCCGCCCGTGTTTCATCTAACGAGGATCCGCCAAGCAATCGCGCGTAAGATTGCGCTTATCGGCACTACGAGCAGGATGGTTACTTGCCCGCGAGCCGCTACGCGAAAAGGTTTTTGGCGGTCCCGGCAAGACTCGAACTTGCGACCTTCGGTTTAGGAAACCGCTGCTCTATCCGGCTGAGCTACGGGACC